>CAYNKL010000042.1:0-28551 GCA_964397775.1 uncultured Rhodobacterales bacterium
GGTGATGCGGCGGCTCTCGCGGGTTCCGCGTCCGCGGGTTGCATCGCGTGGCACGGCCGTGGTGTCCTTCACCATCGCGTCGGGCGGCGGGCTGGCCGGGGTATCGCTGGCGCGCAGTTCGGGCTCTTCGGCGCTTGATCGTGCGGCGGTGCGCATGGTGCAGCGCGCGGCGCCCTTCCCGGCGCCGCCGCAGGGCGCACGGCGCAGCTACTCGATCAACATTCAGGGACGGTGAGCGCGGGCCCGCCTTGGCGGGCCTGCCGGATGCCTCAACGGGCGACGACCACGGGTCGCCCTTCGTGCCGCAGCACCTGGAAGGGCGTGTCGAAGACCTCGTGCAGGGTTTCCGGGGTCAGGAGGGTCGCGCTTTCCTCGTGCGCAAAGACGCGCCCGTCCTTCATGGCGACGATCCGGTCGGCCCAGCCCGCCGCGGCGTTGATGTCGTGCAGCACGATGACGATGCTGCGGCCCTTTTCGCCGCGCGACAGCCCATGCAGGCGGGCCATCAGGTCGCGTGCGTGGCGCGGGTCGAGCGCGTTGAGGGGCTCGTCCAGCAGCATCCAGGGCGTATCCTGTGCGTAGGCCATGGCAATGAAGGCCCGCTGGCGCTGACCGCCAGAAAGCGTCTCGAGCGACCGGTCGGCGAGATCGTTGAGGGCGAAGGCGGCAAGCGCCGCCTGTGTCTTGTCGTGGTCCTCGGTGGTGGGGCGCCCGCGGTGGTGGGGCCAGCGACCGAAACCCACGAGCTCCGATACCTTCAGGCGGCTGACCACAGTCGGCGATTGCTGGAGCAGCGCGACGGTGCGGGCCCTGTCGCGCGCGCTTGCGGCGTAGGGATCGAGGCCGTCGATGGAGACGCTGCCCTCCGAGGGCCGGTTCAGGCCGGAGATGCAGTGCAGGAGCGACGACTTGCCTGCACCGTTGGGGCCGATCAGGGCGGTGATGCCGCCGCGCGGGATGGTCAGGTCGATGCCGTGCAGGATGTCGGTCTGTCCGGCGCAATAGGTCAGGGCGCGTGTCTCGATCATCTGGGGCCCTTTCGCAGCACGAGGAAGAGGAAGAGAAGCCCGCCGAAGAGCTCGACCACGACCGACAGCGCGGACTGCCGCTGCAGCAGCCGCTCGAAGACGAACTGCCCGGCGACCAGGATCAGCGCGCCGATGATCGCCGCGGAGGGCAGCAGGATCGCGTGCCTGTGCGTGTCGGTGAGCTGGCGGGCAAGGCTTGCGGCCAGCAGGCCCAGGAAGGTGATCGGACCCACAAGCGCGGTCGAGACCGAGATGAGGGCCGCGGCGAGCATGAGCGCCACCAGCACCACCCGGTCATGTCGCAGACCGAGCCCGCGCGCCGTATCCCGGCCCAGCCCGGCCACGTCGAGCGCAGGCGCCATGCGCAGCGCGATCAGGAGGGCGAGGCCGAGGATCACGGCGGATACCGCAAGCTGCGCTTCGTCCACGCGCCCGAAGGTAGCGAACATGGCCTGCTGGACCACCGCGAAGTCCGAGGGTTCCAGGAGGCGCTGCAGCATCTGGGCCAAGCCCCGCAGCAGGAGGCCGAGGATCACGCCGGTCAGGATCAGGCGTGTGACATCCCCCGCGATGCTGCGCAGCAGGCTGCCGAAGAGAAGCGCCGCCGCCCCCATGAGCAGGCAGGTCTCGAGCGCAAAGCGCAGGGCGCCCGGAACCTGCGAAAGTCCGACACCGCCGAGCGTCATGACCAGCAGCGTCTGCAGCAGCACGAAGAGGGAATCGAAGCCCACGATCTCGGGGGTGAGTAACCGGTTCATGGCGACTGTCTGGAACAGGATCGTCGCCGTGCCGGTCGCCGCCCCCACGCAGATGAGGGCGCCCAGCTTGGCCGCGCGTAGTTCCAGAATGAAGCCGTAAGGCGCGCGCAGGTGCCAGGCAAGGAAGCCGCCGCAGAGCAGCAGCAGCGCCAGCCCGAGCCAGATCATGCGACGTTCAGCCATGCGCGCGCCGTCCCGGACGGGCATTCAGCAGCCAAAGGAACACGGCCGCCCCGAAGACGGAAAAGATCGTGGCTGCAGGGATCTCGAAGGGGTAGCGGACGAGGCGCCCGATCACGTCGGCGGCCAGGACCATGGAGCCGCCTCCCAGCGCGATCAACGGCAGGTTGGCGCGCAGATTGTCACCGCGCCAGCGTGAAACGAGGTTCGGGGCCACGAGGCCGACGAAGGGGAAGTTGCCGACGGTCACGATGACCAGAGCGGTGATGGCCGCCACGATGACAAGCCCGAGCATGCGGGTCTGTCCGTAGTCGAGCCCGAGACTGCGTGCCTGCGCCGCGCCGAGGCCCAGCAGCGTGATCCGGTCGGCCAGGACGTAGAGCAGCACAGCCAGCGCCGCGATCCCCCAGAGCCATTCGTAGCGGCCCTGCATGACGCCCGAGAATTCACCCAGCTGCCATGCGCCGAGGAATTGCAGGAGGTCTGTGGCCCAGGCGATCCAGGTGCAGATCGCTCCGATGATGGCGGCATAGATCATGCCCACGATGGGCAGGAGCATCGGGTCGGCCCGCGGCACGCGCGCCGCGAGGGCGAGGAACCCTGCCATGCCGACAAGCCCGGCGGCAGCGGCGACCCCCATCTTGAGCGCGATGGCCGCGCCCGGGGCGATCAGCGTGACCGCCAGCATGCCGAGCATGGCGGATTCAGGGGTGCCGGTCAGCGAGGGTTCGACCAGCCGGTTCTGCACCACGAGCTGCACCACGACGCCGGCAAGCGCCAGTCCGGCCCCCGCCAGAAGCGCGGCAAGGGTGCGGGGCACCCGGCTGACCAGCAGCAGCCAGCCCCCGTCCCCGTCGAACAGCGACGCCGCTCCGATGGCAAGGCTGAGTCCGATCAGCCCCGCCAGGGCGGCCGCGATCAGCAGTCGGGACCACACGGGACTTCAGCTGCCGGCGTCTTCGAAGGCGGCGATGATCTCGTCGAGCGTGTCCATCATGGCCTGCGCGCCGCCGCCCGCGATATAGAGCGGCGCCGGGTCCATCAGGACGATGTGGTCGTTCTGCGCGGCCCGCGTACTGGCGACGAGAGGGTTGTCGAGCGTGGCCTGCGCGGAGTCGCCAGCGTCGCCGACGGCGGCGGCACGGTCGATGACCAGCAGCCAATCGGGATCGGTCTCGGCGATGAATTCGAAGGAAACGGCCTGGCCGTGGGTTTCGGCCTGAAGGCCCGGGTGTGCCTCGGGCAGGCGGATGGCGTCATGGATCCAGCCGAACCGGCTGCCCTCGCCATAGGCCGAGATCTTGCCGCCGTTGGTCAG
This sequence comes from uncultured Rhodobacterales bacterium, assembly GCA_964397775.1. GTDB lineage: Bacteria > Pseudomonadota > Alphaproteobacteria > Rhodobacterales > Rhodobacteraceae > Allosediminivita. The sequence goes on from CAYNKL010000042.1 coordinate 3,285, forward strand.
CAGGATGAGCGCGTCGCCCTTGCCCTCGACCGCGTCCATGGCTTCGTAGATCTTGTCATTGAACTTGTTGGTCAGGGCGCCGGCCTCGTGCTGACGGCCGAAGAGCATACCGAAGGCCGCGATGCGGGCGCGTGTCTGAGCGACCATGTCATCGCCCCAGACGGACATGTCGATAACCGGCGCGATGTCCGAGAGCGCCTCGGCCTGCGCGGAGGATCGGCTGCCGACGATGATGAGGTCGGGCTGCATTGCGGCGAGCGTCTCGAAATCGGGCTCGAAGAGCGTGCCGACGTTCTGGGCCTCGCGCGTCGCTTCGGTCAGGCGGTCCATGTAGAGCGGCGCCGGGACACCGGCGATTTCCTGGCCGAGCGCGTTGATGGTGTCGATCGAGGTCACGTCGAAGACGACGATGGTTTCGGGCTCCGCTTCCAGCATGACAGGACCGGTGGCCGTACCGATGGTCACCGTGTCGGCGGTGGCGGGCAGGGCCGAGGCGGCTGCAAGAAGGCCGGCCAGGATGAAATGGCGCATGGATCGCTCCTTCGAAATGGCGCGTGGCGGCCCGTCTGAGGGGCGTCCCGCGAAATCACATTGGTGCTAGCGGATTGCGGCGGAGAGGGGCAAGCGCTATTCTGACAAAAACAATCGGCAATGGGTGCATTCATGTCTCTCAAGGAAACCGGCGTCTTCGAGACCGCCAACGCGTCGCGCTACATGCAGCAGCTTTGCAAGCACTTCGCCCACAAGGTGGAGGTGGACTACGACGAGACGCAGGCGCGCGCGGCGCTGCCTGTCGGTCCGGCCACGATGAACGCGGACGACAGCGTGCTGCGTGTGAATATCACCGCCGAAGACGAGGAAGGGCTGGCCCGGGCCCGTCACATCATCGACGACCACCTCAGGCGCTTCGCCCATCGCGAGAATTTCGAGCACATGACCTGGCAGGCCGCCTGAGGTTTTGCGGCCCTGCGACACGCGAGGCATTGCATTTTCCCAAGAGACTGACAAATAGTGTCGGGAAAGCCGATCCCATGTGGAGCGGCTGACGACAGGACCAAGGCCAGAGACCATGATGCCCCAGCTCCAGTTCCAGACCAGCGCCGATCTTCAGCAGTTTCCGTCCCCCGCCTCGCCGGTCGTGGACGAAAAAGCGATGGCGCTTCTGAACCATCTCCGGATCGTGGGCCTGCAATGTCGCGCGCGGGCACGCACGGATCTCTTCCATGCATGTGCCGCGCTGTCCGGCGATTCCAACGTGGCGCGGAGCGCCTATGCCGAGGTCCTGATGCGTTGCCTGTCGCAGGCGCTTGGGCGGCAGGCCATCCTGCACCGTCCGGGCGAGGCCGAGGTGTCCTTTGACGAGGCGTGGCTCGTGCGGCTGGCCAAGGCCCTGAACGACGGCGACACGGCGAGCGCGACCTTCCTTCTGAACTCGCGCGTACCGGTGCACGCGCGGCGGAATCTGGTCTTTCTGCTGCAGGGGATCACCGACCAATTTTCTCTGGATTAGAATAATTCTAAAAAGTTCTTGTCACCGTCGGTGAAGTGCTTAAATAGTTCAGCAGGCCAGCCAGCCAGCCGAATGCAAGCCAGCGCGCTTAGTACTTTTTACGAAGGAGGGTGACATGACCCAGACTGCACAATCGCTTTCGACGGACGCGCAGACGCAGATCTGCGACGCCCTGAACCAGTGCGTAGCCGAAACCGCAGTGACCACGATGCTGGCCCAGAATTTCCACTGGAACGTGACCGGCATGGCCTTTGGCCCGCTGCATGATCTGTTCCAGAAGATCTACGAAGACCACTTCGAAGGTCAGGACGACCTTGCCGAGCGCGTGCGCGCCGTGGGTGGTCATGCCGAGGGCACGCTGGCCGGGATGGTCAAGCGCTCCAAGGTGACCGAGGTCGAAGACGCGCCGGCGGACAAGGAAATGATCCGCATCCTCAAGGAAGCGCAGGAAACCGTGGCCGGTACGCTGGCCGGTGCCGGTGAACTTGCCGCATCGCATGGCGACACGCTGACCGAGGACCTGTGCATCGAGCGCGGCCGCGTCCACGAGAAGTTCGCCTGGATTCTCCGCTCGCACCTGGAATGACGGCGGGCGCCCTGATCGGCGCCTGATCCGGCAGAGGACATCGTTCGCAGAAGACTGCTTTGCCTCGGCGGGGAAACCCGCCGGGGCAAGCTATTTCAGGGGCTTCAGAACAGCTTCGTCAGTGTCAGCTTGAAGTTCCGGCCCGGCGCCGGGCGCGTCTCCGAGGACCGGTGGCCGATGTACTGCTCGTCGGTGACGTTTTCGACACCGAAGCGCACCTGCGATCCATCGAGCCAGCCCTGGGCGTCGGGCTTCCACGTGGCGCGCAGGTTGTGCAGCGTCACGTCGTCCAGATCGTCGCCGCTGAAAGTGCGGCGATCGGCACTGTGCACCACTTCCCAGCTCACATCGAGCGTATCGCCCCATCTGCGGCCGGCCGTGAACTGAAGCCGGTCGGTTGGCATGTTGCGCCAGGTCGTGTCCGTGCCGTTGTCGGCGTATTCCGTGCCCTCGCCGATATGCCCGTTCAGATCGAAGTAGATCCCGTTGGACAGCCCGTAGGAGGCTTCAAGCTCGAAGCCCTCGGTATCGACGTGGTCCACCCCCGAGTAGCTGGTCACGTCCCAGAGCGTCGTGTCGTAGTAGTTGCCGCGCACCGTGAGGCTGTCGGCCGCGGCGAAGAGATCAGTGCCGGTGTAGGAGGCGCCGACTTCGAAGGTCTGCGACTTCTCGGTCTGGTTCATGTCGGTTGTCGTGACGGTGCTGGACAGATCGTCGATGATCGCCAGACCCTCGGTATAGGCCGCGCTGCCGAAGACCGAGATGCCGTTGCCGAAATCGTAGCCGAGGGCGAGCCCGCCCATGAGCGCGTCGTTCTCGAACTCGCCGTAGTCGGCCGCGCTTTCGATCGTCGAGGTCTCGTAGCGCATCGCCGGGGTGATGGTGAAGCCGCCAAGGGACATCTCGTCGATGGCAAACAGCGCGAACCGGCGATCCTCGCCCCCCGGGGCGCTCGCTTCTTCGTTGTCATCGCGTTCGCGACGGATCAGCTCGACGCCCGTGAGCAGGTCATGCGAGAGCGCACCGCTGGAGAAGAGCGAGCGGTTCTTCACGGTGAGCTTGGTTGTCTGGTAGCGCTGGTCGGCATTGGCAAGTCCGAGAAGCGAGGCAAACCGTGGTCCCGGCGTTGCTTCCATTGGGGAAGACCCGGGCACATAGGATTGCTCGATGTCCTGGTCGGCATAGGACAGGTTGGCGGTCAGATCGATCAGATCGTTGCCAACCGGGTTGTAGCCATATTCGAGCGCGACTTGCCGTGTGTCGGTCAAACGGTCGACGTTCCCGAACTGGTCGCCTGTGGTCCCGAACTGGTCATACGGCACATCCTTCTCATCCGTGACTGTCCGGGAGTAGCTGAGCATCAGAGATTGTTCGTCGTCCTGACCGAAGGTGAAGCGCGCTTTCGCCAGCGCCGAGGGCGCTTCGAAATCGCTGCTAGGGATCGCGTGGCCATTGCCGTCTTCGAGCGTATCCTGCTGTCGCCAGGTATAGTTGAGCAGGAACTCGGCCCGTTCCGCTGGCTGCCAGGCGAGCGTCGTGGAGCTGACGGCGCCGTCACCGTTGCTGGAGAACTCGAAGGTCTGCGAGCCCGCCAGCCCGATCTCTCCATTGGTGAAGTCGGAGGCATCCTTGGTTTCCAGCTTCACCACGCCGCCGACGATTCCCGAGCCATACGCGAAACTGCCGATGGTACCGCGCAGAACTTCGACCTCCTTAAACAGCAAGGGGTCGGTGAAAAGCTGGGTGCTGATCCGGTAGAGTTCTTCGGATCCGACACTGGCGCCGTCGATCTGTATTCCGATCTTCTGATCGTTTCCGTAGCTTGTGCTCGCCCCGTAGCCGCGGATCGTGATGGCCGAGCCCTGCGGCGTGTTGCCCCCGTTGATCAACTCGACCGAGGGCACGGAATCGATGAGCTGGGCGATGGTGCTGGCCTGCCGGTCGCTGATCTCTTCCGAGTCGACGACCGTGCGCGACACGGCGCCGCCGTATGACAGGTCCCGCTTGCCGGCGGTGAAGACCAGCGTGCCGAGAAAGCCGCCGCCCTCCTCCTGGGCCGCGACGGGCGCGGCCAGCGCCATGCAGACAAGCGCGGTGGTGCCGCGCAGGTAATGCGATCGGATCATGTGGTGTCCCCTTGGATTTTACCTTGGCTGTGCCGGGGCTCGCGAAGGGGCTGGCGCGGCGGCGTCTTGCTGAGTCTGGTTTTCATGTTTTGACGAGTTGCAGCGGATAGGGAGATTGACTAAAACAGTCAAGTAAATTGCGGAGCCACGTCGCCGAAGCTTGCGATGCAGCCTGAGACCGCCCCTCACCGAAAAGGCGCCCATGGCACACGCAGAGCAGAGACCGACCCCCGAGGAAATCCGCGCCGCGCAGGACGATTCGCCCGACCTCCGGGCGCGTGATCTCGCCGAACGGCTAGGCATTTCCGAGGCCGAACTTGTCGCGGCCCGCGTGGGTGCCGGTGCGACGCGCCTCCGCGCCCATCCCGACCACCTGATGCCGGCCGCCGAGAGGCTGGGAGAGGTGATGGCCCTGACGCGCGTGCCTGCCTGCGTTCACGAGAAGGTCGGCCGCTACGCGAACTACCACCCGGGCCCGCATGCCTCGATGGTGCTCAACGAAGAGATTGACCTGCGGATCTTTCCCAAGCACTGGGTGCAGGCCTATGCGGTGGAAGCCGAGGGCGAGAATGGTCCGCGTCGGTCGGTGCAGGTCTTCGATGCGGCAGGCGACGCGGTGCACAAGATCCACATGCGAGAAGCCTCGGATCATGCGGCGTGGGCGCAGGTGGTGGGCGACCTCGCGCACGACGATCAGTCTGAAGGCCAGGCCGTGGAGGCGGGACAGCCGCCAGAGGCGCCGAAGTCGGTGCCCGAGAAGGCGGATGTGTTGCGCGCGGAGTGGCGGAAGCTGACGGACACCCACCAGTTCCTGCGTCTTTGCTCCAAGCTGAAGATGAACCGGCTCGGTGCCTACCGGATCGCCGGGGCGCCCTTCGTGCGCCAGCTTGAGCCCGACGCGGCGGACCTCATGCTCGAGGCCGTGCGCGATGCGGATATCGGGGTCATGGTCTTCGTTGGCAACCGCGGCTGCATCCAGATTCATTCCGGACCGATCCAAACGCTGAAGGCCATGGGCCCCTGGCAGAACGTCATGGACCCCGGTTTCAACCTGCATCTTCGCCGCGACAAGGTGGCCGAGCTTTGGGCGGTGGAAAAGCCCACGCAGCGCGGGCACGCCATTTCGGTCGAGGCATTCGACGCGGACGGAGCCATCATCTTCCAGGTCTTCGGGATCGGGAAGGAGGGCATGGACAGCCGCCCCGAATGGGGCCGCATCGTCGAAGCCTTGCCCGGGCTGCCCGCCGTCGCGCCCGCGGGCGCGTGATCCCGACAGGCTCAGGAGGACCACATGACCTTCCTTTCCCACAGGACCCGCAGTGCCCAGGGCTTCAAGCTGTTCTCCGTCCTCTTGCTGGCGGCGATCCTCGCGCTTTTCGGATGGAGCGTGGCGGACCGGCAGGCGCGGGCGGCCAACCCTCCGGGTGCGGTGCTTTCGCTTGGCGGTGCCATCACCGAGATCGTCTATGCCCTCGGGCAGGGCGATCGGCTGATTGCGCGCGATACCACCTCGACCTACCCGCCCGAGGCGGAGGCGCTGCCAGATGTGGGCTACGTCCGGGCCCTGTCGCCTGAGGGTGTGTTGTCGGTGGGGCCTGATCTGATCCTTTCGGAAGAGGGGGCGGGCCCGCCAGAGGCTGTGGAAGTCATCCGCGAGGCATCGGTGCCCTTCGTAACGGTGCCCGAAAGGTATTCCGCCGAGGGTGTCCTGAAGAAGATCGAAGTGATCGGCGCGGCGCTCGAGGTGCCGGACCGCGCCGCGGCACTTTCCGAAGCGGTTGGCGACGCACTCGAAGACGCGATGGCCCGCGCCGAGGCGCGGGCCGGTGACAGGAAGCGAGTGCTCTTCATCCTCTCGACGCAGGGCGGTCGGATCACTGCCGCCGGAGCAGGAACGGGGGCGGATGCTCTGATCTCCATGGCCGGCGGCGTGAACGCAGTTTCCGACGTTGAAGGGTACAAGCCGGTCAGCGACGAGGCCTTGGTACGCGCGGCGCCTGACGTGATCCTGATGATGGATCGGGGCGGCGATCACGGCATTACCGACGATGCGCTCTTCTCGATGCCACCCCTGCGCCTGACCCCCGCCGGGGAAAGCCGGTCGGTGGTTCGCATGGACGGGTTGCTGCTGCTTGGGTTCGGCCCTCGCACCGCAGAAGCCGTCGACGGACTGAGCGCCGCGCTTTATGGCGAAGGCTCCTGACCACATGGCTGAGCTGAGCGGGGTTGTTCCACCGGTCCGGGACAGGCTTTCGCGGGCACGCGCGCTGCACTGGGGGCTCGCACTGGTCCTGTTGGGTTGCTGTTTTCTGAGCCTTCAGATCGGCGCGGCGGATGTGTCCCTGACTGCCCTGCTGGGCAAGATTGCGCGCGGCGAGGCGCTTGGCGCGATGGAGCGGATCGTGCTTCTGGAGATCCGGCTGCCGCGGCTGGCGATGGGCGCCATGGTCGGGGCGGCGCTGGCCGTTTCCGGCGCCGTCATGCAGGGGCTTTTCCGAAACCCGCTGGCCGATCCCGGCATCGTCGGGGTCGCCTCGGGCGCCGGCCTCGGGGCGATCCTCGCCATCGTTCTTGGGGCGATGCTGCCGGGATGGTTTCTCGCGCTGGCCGGCAACCAGCTTGTCCCCTGGGCGGCCTTCGTCGGCGGCTGGGGGACGACCCTGTTGCTTTATCGGGTCTCGACCCGCGGCGGGCGCACCTCGGTCGCCACCATGCTGCTGGCGGGGATTGCGCTTGGCGCGCTCGCCGGGGCGCTGTCGGGCATCCTTGTGTACATGGCCGACGACCAGCAGCTTCGCGATCTGACCTTCTGGGGGCTCGGGTCGCTGGCCGGGGCAAGCTGGGCCAAGGTTTTGGCGGCCGGTCCGCTGATCGCCCTGGCGCTTTGCGTGGCGATGTTTCTGGGGCGCGCGCTGAACGGGCTGGCGCTGGGCGAGGCGACGGCACACCACATCGGGATCGACGTGCAGCGGATGAAGACCGTGGCGATCCTCGCCGTGGCCTGTGCCACCGGTGCTGCGGTCGCCGTTTCAGGCGGCATCGGCTTCATCGGCATCGTCGTCCCGCACCTTCTTCGGCTTGCGTCGGGACCGGATCACCGAACGCTGTTGCCCAACGCGGCGCTGCTTGGCGCCGCACTGCTGATCCTCGCGGATGTTATCGCCCGCACCATCATTGCGCCCGGGGAACTGCCCATCGGAATTGTCACGGCCGTGCTCGGCGCGCCGGTCTTCCTCTGGATCCTGCTGCGCCGTCGCGGTTTCGTGGAGGTCTGAGATGGTGAGCGCCACCGGAATCGAGGTCCGCTACGGCGATCACCTGGCCCTGCGGGGCATCGACTTCCGTGCCCGGGCTGGTGAAGTGAGTGCGATCGTCGGGCCGAACGGGTCGGGGAAAACCTCGCTGCTTGGCGCCATCACGGCCACCGTGCCCTATCGCGGTGCGGTGACGCTCAACGGGCGCGACATCGCGGGGCAGCGTCCCTGGGAGCTCGCCGCGCAGCGTGCTGTGCTGCCCCAGGCGGCACGCCTCGCCTTTCCCTTCACGGTGCTCGAGGTCGTGCGCCTGGGGCTGCAGGCCGGTACCTCCGGTGCCCGCGACGAGGTGCCGATGCTGGCGCTCTCGCGGGTCGGGATGACGGAGCATGCGGGGCGGTCTTTCCAGGACCTGTCGGGTGGCGAGGCGCAGCGCGTCATGCTGGCGCGCGTGCTGGCGCAGGTCTGGGCGCCCGTCGCGGACGGGCAGCCACGGTGGCTCTTGCTCGACGAGCCCGTTGCGAGCCTCGACATCGCGCATCAGTTGCAGGTCATGGACCTCGCGCGCGATTTTGCGCGTGCGGGGGGCGGAGTCGTGGCCGTGATGCACGACCTCAATCTCACGGCGCTATACTCCGACGCGGTCACGGTGCTGTCGCGGGGGCGGTGCCTTGCGTCCGGGCATCCCCGGGATGTTATGACCGATGACACGCTCTCCGAGGCTTACGGGTGCTCGCTACGGGTGTCCGTGCCAGCTGCCGAGGGGCTGCCTTACATCCTGCCCCAGTCGGCGGCGCAGTGGTGAACAGCCAGACGCCAGTTTCCACGCGCTTTGGTCCACAAGTTAATCCGATTGTTTTTGTCGGCATTGACAAGCCTGAGTATATTGGTCAGTTTTCAGAAAGTCCAAGCCACCCGGCAGGGAAGCCCGGATCAGTGAGATGACCAATTTACGAGGGTGACATGACTCATTCCCTGGCCGGACGGGACCGAGATCGGGCGCAGGCACGGATGTGCTGGCGTGAAGTGCTGCAGGGCGGCTTGCGGGGCGAGATCGCCGAGGGCTGGACCGTCGAGATGTTGTCGGATCTTGAGCGCGACGTCCGGAGGCCGCTGGCATGACCATGGCAACCCGCGTTCCCCCGACCCGCGATCCGGCGCAGACCGAGGAAGTCGCGACCTATGACGCCCGTGCCCTCATCCCCGACGGCGTACAGGCGCATATCGTGCTCGACGGGCAGGTCTATACCCTGCGTATCACGCGCGCGGGCAAGCTGATCCTGACGAAGTAGGTCGCGGCGACCCCGCGACCTGCCCCAGCCAGACGCGCGCGGATCTGCGCGCCTTGAGCGAGGAAGAAGAGATATGGCCAAGACCCCGAGCCCCTGCATCGACGTCTGCAAGTTCAAGCGCGAGGGGCATTGCATCGGCTGTTCGATGACCAAGCCCCAGAAGAAGATGTTCAAGTCGCTGAAAAAGGACGATCAGCGCGAGGCCTTCGTCCAGATGCTGATGGCCCAGCAGGAGGTCATGGGGCGTTACCGCCACTGGGCGGTGGCCTACGACAAGAAGTGCCGCAAGAAGAACGCCAAGCTGCGCGTTCTCGAAGGTGGCCGAGCCGCCTGAACCAGTTCAGCGTGCCGCGGCCTTTTCCGCGACGTCGGCGCGAAAGTACGGATTATCTGCCTTGGCAGGGGCGAAAAAACGTCCTAGCTGCCTTTAGATGCGACTTTTCAAACGCTTTCGTACCTCCAGACCGAAATTCTCTGCGCCGCTCGAGCCCGAGACCCCCTTCTTCGCGATCGGGGACCTTCACGGGTGTGACGCGGTGTTCGCGAAGCTGATTGCCCAGCTTGAGGAGATCAGCCACCCCACTGCCGTCATGGTCAGTGTTGGCGACTACGTGGATCGTGGCGACGATAGTGCCGCTCTGTTGCGGCGACTTCACGCCATGCAGGCGGAATTCGGGCCAGAGGTGATGATCTGCCTGAAGGGGAACCACGAGGAGATGATGCTGGGCTTTCTCGACGCGCCTGCCGAGAAGGGGCCGCGCTGGATCCGGCATGGTGGGCTGCAGACACTGGCCAGCTTCCGCTGCTCGGCGCCCTCGGCCACGGCCCCTGCCGAGGAGTGGGAGACGGCCCGGGATCGTTTCCGCGAGGCGCTGGGCGAGGAGCTGGAGACCTGGCTTCGCAACCTGCCTCTGATGTGGCGCACCGGGAACGTCGTGGTGACCCATGCCGGGGCCGATCCCTCCGTCCCGATCGACGATCAGGACGAACAGGTTCTCCTCTGGGGACATCCGGATTTCGAGACGACGCCCCGCAGCGACGGGAATTGGGTGGTGCACGGACACACGATCACCGAGCACGCCCGGCCGGACATGGGCCGCATCCCGACCGATACCGGTGCCTATGCGACGGGCCGGCTGACGGCCGCGCTGGTGGAGCCGGGCTCGGTCAAGTTCTACCACACCTGAGCCGGTGATCGGGGCAGTTCGATCGAGCCGAACCGGGTGTCCCGGGCCGGGACATCTGGCCGCCTACGCGATTCCAATGGCTTACATAGACGAATTTACCATTTCTTCATGAACGGTGCGGATCGGCCCGTACCGCCGCCGGGCGCGCCGACAGATGGCGCCGCTATTCTCGCCGCTGGTTCTTCGCTGGGTCCACGCCATGAAAAAGGGCGCCCGAAGGCGCCCCGATCACTGGTCAACCACAGGGAGGATCACTTGCCGGTGCGGTCCATCACGGCGGCAGCGGTCTTGTAGAGGATCGCCAGGTCGCGGCGGAAGGAGACGGTGGAGAGGTAGCGCACGTCCATGGCCACGCGCTCGTCGTAGCTCACGTCGTTGCGGCCCGAGACCTGCCAGAGACCGGTGATGCCGGGCTTCAGCGAAAGGTAGGCGGGGCGGTAGAGACCGTACTTGCGCATCTCGGCCTTCACGACCGGGCGGGGGCCGACGAAGCTCATGTCGCCGCGGAGCACGTTCCAGAGCTGCGGCAGCTCATCGAGGCTGGTGGCGCGCAGGAAGGCGCCGATCCTGGTGATGCGGGGATCGTTGTCGAGCTTGTGGTCGCGGGCCCATTTGATGGCGGCCTCGGGGTTCTCGGCGAGATGCTGCTTGAGGCGGGCCTCGGCGTCGGGGACCATGGTACGGATCTTGTAGCAGCGGAAGCTCTGGCCGCTGAGACCGATGCGCTTGTGGCCGAAGAAACCGGGGCCGCCGTCGCGGCGCACGAGGATCCAGAGCACGGCGATGATCGGCGCCAGGATCGGCAGCAGGGCGAGGGCAAGGATCAGATCGAAGACCCGCTTGCCAAAGCGGAGGTAGAGCGTCTGCGCCTCACGGTTGAAGGCGGCCTTGCGTGTCTGGAACGGCGCCGCCGTCAGGTCGGCTACAGTGAAGGCGTCCAAGGTCTTCATGTCGAAACTCCCTCGTAAAACCGCGCTTCTGGAAGCGATCTGCCGCTCGCCACCAACGCAATACAAAACAGGCTGATCCGGGGGCTGTCTCCATGGATGGGAACTGGCTGCCCGAACTTAAATTCTTAATAATCTGGTAACTTTTCTCTGTCGATGTGCAAATGCAGCATTGTCGGCGGGGGTTTGCCGGCGAGCCAGATCGCCACATGACGCAACGTGATGCGCTGCCTTTAGGAAACCCTTATCAAATCAAGTTCTTGCGATGCCCGTGTTTCCTTTGGTCACGCAGAGGAGGGCGATTTTGCCTGGATTTTGCGCCTCAGAAAAATTCTGCAGTGCGGCGCCAGCGCTTTCGCGATGTGCGAACTTCGCGAGGCCTGCCGGATTTCTGGGCGGCTTGCGCGCGACTCGGCCCTGACCTGGCCGACGAATCATCCTTAGGTTGAGTGCCCCGCCGGCAGAGATGGCCAGCCCCCGAAAGGAGCTGGCCGGGTATCTTAACCGATGATGTCGTTGAGCGTCTTGGAGGGGCGCATGACCGAAGAGGTCTTGTCCTCGTCCGCGTGGTAGTAGCCGCCGAGGTCGACGGGCTTGCCCTGTGCGCCGATGAGCTCGGAGACGATGGCTTCTTCACCCTCGATCAGCGCCTTTGAGATCGGCGCGAAGTGGGCCGAGATCTCGGTATCCTCGGTCTGGGTGGCGAGCGCCTCGGCCCAGTAGCGGGCGAACCAGTAGTGGCTGTCGCGGTTGTCGGGCTCGCCCGTCTTGCGCGAGGGCGACCGATCGTTGTCGAGCACGCCCTGCGTGGCCTGTTCGACGGCCTTGCCAAGCACCCGCGCCTTGGCGTTGTCGCGGGCGTTCGCGAGGAACTTGAGGCTTTCGCCCAGCGCGCAGAACTCGCCGAGGCTGTCCCAGCGCAGGTGGTTTTCCTCGACCAACTGCTGGACGTGCTTGGGAGCGGAGCCGCCGGCGCCGGTTTCGAACAGGCCACCGCCGTTCATCAGTTTCACGATCGAGAGCATCTTGGCCGAGGTGGCCAGTTCGAGGATAGGGAAGAGGTCGGTCAGGTAGTCGCGCAGCACGTTGCCGGTGATCGCGATGGAGGTCTTGCCCTCGCGGATCGTTTCGAGCGACTTCCGGGTGGCTTCGCGCGGCGCCATGATGGCGAACTTGCCGGCGACGCCTTCCCGCTCGAGGATCGGCTTCACGAACTTGATGAGCTCGGCATCGTGGGCGCGGTTCTCGTCGAGCCAGAAGATGGCTTCGCAGCCCTCTTCCTTCTGGCGCTCGATGGCGAGCATCACCCAGTCCTCGATCGGCGCCTTCTTGGCCGAGGCCGAGCGCCAGATGTCGCCCTTTTCCACCTTGTGTTCGTGCAGGACGGTGCCGTCGTCGAGCAACATCTTCACGGTCCCGTCCTGCGGAATCTCGAAGGTGGTGGGGTGGGAGCCGTATTCCTCGGCCTTCTGCGCCATGAGGCCGATGTTCTGGACGGTGCCCGCGGTGGCGGGGTCCAGCTTGCCGGTCTCTTTGAAGTACTTGATCGTCTCGTCGTAGACGGGCGCGTAGGAGTTGTCGGGGATCACGCAGTTGGTGTCATGCGTGGCGTCGTCCGGGCCCCAGCCCTTGCCGCCGTTTTTGATGAGGGCGGGCATGGAGGCGTCGATGATGACGTCCGAGGGCACGTGCAGGTTGGTGATACCCTTGCCGGAATCGACCATGTACATGGCCGGGCGGTCCTTCATGCAGTCGTCGATGGCGGACTTGATTTCGGACTTGTCCTGGACGCGCTTGAGCAGGTCGCCGAGGCCCGAGCTGGGATCGACGCCGGCCTCTTTCAGTTCATCGCCGTATTTCTCGAAGACCGGCTTGAGGAATTCCTTGACCGCGTGGCCGAAGATGATGGGGTCGGACACCTTCATCATGGTGGCCTTCATGTGCAGCGAGAAGAGCGTGCCCTCTTCCTTGGTCTTCTCGATTTCCTCGGCGAGGAAGGCATCGAGCGCCTTGGCGGACATGAAGGTGGCGTCAACGACGGTGCCTTCGGGGAAGCTGACGCCTTCCTTCAGGACGGTTTCGCCGTCGGCGGTTTCAAGGACGATCTTGGCGGTCGCGGCCTTGTCGAGGGTGGTCGACTTCTCGTTCGAGAAGAAGTCGCCCGAGGACATGGAGGCGACGCGGGTCTTGCTGTCCGAGGACCAGTCGCCCATGCGGTGCGGGTTGGCCTGGGCGAATTTCTTGACGGCGGTGGCGGCGCGGCGGTCGGAGTTGCCCTCGCGCAGGACCGGGTTCACGGCCGAGCCCTTGATCGCGTCGTAGCGGGCGCGGGCTTCCTTCTCGGCGTCGCTCTCGGGGGAATAGGGATAGTCGGGGATGGCGTAGCCCTGGCCCTGCAGTTCCTCGATGGCGGCCACGAGCTGCGGCACGGAGGCCGAGATGTTGGGCAGCTTGATGACGTTGGCGTGGGGCTCCTTCACCAGCTTGCCGAGCCAGGCGAGGTCGTCGTCCTGCTTCTGCTCGTCGGTGAGGAAGTCGGGGAATGCGGCGAGGATACGGCCGGCGAGGCTGATGTCCCTGGTGCCGACCGTGACGCCGGCAGCGGCGGCAAAGGTGCGGATGATCGGCAGGAGCGAGGCCGAGGCCAGCTCGGGCGCTTCGTCCACCTTGGTGTAGATGATGTCTGGCTGGGTCTGGTCGGTCATGAAAACGCCTTTCGTGGATTTGCCTCGTGATAGGCCAGAGGGGCGCGCGCGTCTACGGTATGCCGGGGTATACCGCCAACTTTCCGCGCCTCCGCGGCGATGGTCCGCAGGAGCAAACGCGCCCCAGGCGCATCCCGTTGCGTGTCCGGCGCTGCGGCATCGCGGTGGTCCCACCCGTTGCGGTGCTTCTTGTGGCGCTCACCTTAGGGCAGCCGGACATCGCCTCCAACCGGCGCGATGCGGGCGAGGCCATGTTTCCGGATAGCGGCGCCGTAAGGGCGCGGGGCGCGAGCCGCTGTGCTGCAGAGCAGCAGATGACGTGACCGAAACACTGTCGTTGTTCAGGTGTGAACAATCGCGCGGGAGTGAGGCACGCGAAGGGCGGCGGGAAAAGTGACCGAAATTGGACCCGTGCCGAAAGGCGTCGAAACCCGCCGCGAGACGCCGTCGGCGGTGATCTGCCCTTAGCAAGGACTGGCTGTTTGACCACCCCCAAATAGTTAAAATATTGGAGAATATTGAGGATTTTTGAAGGCTCTCGTCATTCAAAGGCCCAAAGACGGTCACCAGAAAGCTCGGTGGAGATCGGAATGTCGGTGCTGTTCTGAAGTTGAATGAGTGTCAGAAAGGGAAGTCCGTGGAGCAACAATCCGAGCTGAGCAACATCATCATTGTTTCGTCGCAGCAAGAGTTGGACGCGGCTTACGAGAGCCTTGCGAGCGGCTCAGGCGGAAAGATACTTCTGGAGTCCGGTCCCTCGTACCAGTTCACCGTCCGCGATGCGGAAGACCTGCGGGAAACGGCACACCTCACGATCGGTTCCCTCGATCCCGACAATCCGGCCGAAGTCTCCGAAGTGCGCCTCAAAGGTGCAGAGAACATCACTTTCGAGGACCTGTCCTTCGCGGTCGACGGTGCCGATGTTTCCGGCAGCGGCAACATGATCGACATGCGGGATTCGCAGAACATCACCATTCGCAATTCTGCCATCAGTTCTGATGCCGAGGGCGCCATCGGGACCGCAACCGGCTATACCGAGGGCGCCGGGGGGCTTTTCGCAAAGGGCTGTGACGGCATCACGGTCGAAGGCAGCACCGTCAGCAACACCAACCATGCCTTCGCCTTCCTGGATTCGACGAACGTCACCGTGGTCGACAACGACATCTCGGCAATTCAGGGCGACGGCATCCGGATCGGCGGCGTCTCGGGGATGCTGATCGAGGGGAACAACCTGCATGACCTTCTCGGATCGACGCAGGATGCGAACCACTCGGACATGATCCAGATATGGGGGACAAACATCTCTCATAACAACGAGAACATCACGATCCGGGAGAACATCCTCGATACCGGCAACGGTGCCCGCTACCAGATGATCTTCGGTCACAACGAAGACATCGCCGAAAACGGTTTTCTGTTCGAGAACATCGTCATCGAGGACAACGTGCTCTACGGCGCGCATCAGCATGGGATCTCGATCGAGGACACGCTGAACGCGACGGTCCGGTACAACACGGTGATCTACAACAGCGACACCTACGTGAACATGGCGGACGGCAGCCAGGTTCAGGCCGAGATGACCGGGGCGATCCAGATCGGCGGCGAGGGTGCTGTGATCGAGTACAACATCGCGCACAATGTCGATGGCGGCGAGAATAATGTCGTCCTGTCGACGTCTTCCCCGGCGCTGGCAGACGACTACCGCAACCACTTCGTCAACGTGGAAAGCGGCGGCTCGGGCGACCTGCGTGATCTGATGCTGCGCCCGGACAGCGAACTGAACGGTGTCGCGGGCAGTTCGCTGCTGTGGTCCTCGGACAGTGCGGAAACGCTGACCGCGGTGGCGGACGTGACGGTTTCGCAGGACGACCGTTCCGTGGTCACGCTCGACGCATCGCTGTCGCGCGGGCCGGCGGGCTACGTGGATGTGCAGGGCGCGACCTACCTCTGGACCTTCGATGACGGCACCACGGCAACCGGCCGGGTCGTCACCCATGACTTCGGCACCGCAGGAGAGCACGGCTATACCCTGACGGTGACGCTTCCCGACGGTTCCACGGACGAGATCAACCGGACGATCGACATCGAGACGCCGCTGGTTTTCCTGCATGACTTCGAAGGTCCGACCGTGGCGGAACCGGCGGCGGCCGACGCCGATTCCTTTGTGTTTGCGCCTGCAGGGGACGCCGAGGCCGTCGAAGCCAGCGCCGGCGCCGGGTGGCTTCAGATCGGCGGGGAGGACGGCTTCCTGATCGAGCGGAGCAACGACAAGCTCTTCAATCTCTCGAGCTTTAACCTCGGCCTGACGATGGACCGTGCCGACGGGGCAAGCGGGGTCTTCCTGCACCTGCCGCGCACGATGACGGCTTCGGTCGACGAGGCTGGCTATGTCACATTCGAGCTGACGACCGACGAGGGCAGCTTCACGCTGCTGAGCGAGAGTGCCGTCTTCGGCGACAACGAGGCTCACAAGCTGTCCTTCGTTTTCGACGGGCAGGCGGGAACGCTGACGCTCATGGTGGACGGTGTCGCCGATGCGCTGACCGAGGCCTCGGGCACGACTGCGGAGAAGAAGTACTGGGGGCTGACGATCGGCAATACCTGGCAGGATGCCGTCGAGGCCAGCGTGCAGGAGGTCTATCTCCTCGCGGAGACCTGCGAACCGGAGAGCCTGCAGGAGCCGCAGCTTCCGCCGACGGACGACATGGCCGCCCCCGGCGTGCCGGTCGAGATTGCGGGGACGCTGAGCTTCGAGGCGGACGGGATTGTCGCACAGGACCTCGATTACAAACTGGATGGTGACGGCGCCTGGAGCGAGGCGGGGGTCGACATCACCAAGGGGACGCTTTCCCTCACCCGAGCGAATGACACTTTCTACGATGCCGACAGCTTCGGGGTCAGCTTCGACCTTTCGCTGAACGAGGGCGGCAGCCCGGGCAAGATCCTCTACCTGCACCAGACGCTGGCGCTCACGCTGACCGACGCGGGGCAGCTGGTCTTCGAGCTGACCACGGATGCCGGCGTGCAGACCATCGGGACGGTCGGTGTGAACCTCGACGACGGGGCGGCTCACCGTGTCGCGCTGGAGTATGACGCAAAGGCCGGTGCCATGGAGATCGTGGTCGACGGCGCCGTGATGGCCACGGGCAGTCAGACCGGGCAGACCGCGCCGGTGAAGTACTGGGGCCTGACGTTCGGTGATCCCTGGTCCGGGGATGACGCTGGCGTAACAATCGACAATATCGCCGTCGCCAAGGATGGCCAGATCGCACCACTGGCGCCGGAGGCGGAGCTCGCCACGGTGCGCGCGCCGGCGGGTGACACGGTCGTCTCGCTCGACTTCGAGGATGAGGTCGTGGCGGACGTCTCTGGGAACGGGACGTACGTCACAATGAAGGGCGGTGAGGCTTCACTGGTCGCGGCCGCGGACGGATCGCAGTTCCTCGAACTGGGCGGCGACCTCGCGACGGTGAACGTCTCGCGCGATGAGGACGACCTTTTCAATCAGGACAGCTTCCTGTTTTCCTTCGGGATGCGGAGCGATGCGCCTGAGGGTCGGACCGTCTTCGGGATCCACAAGTCGATGACGCTGGACGTTGTGGGCGACGATCTGGTGTTCAAGATCACCACAACGGAGGGGCAATACAGCCTTTCGTCCTCCGGGGATATCCTGTCGGACGCGGACTGGCACGACGTGCAGATCGCCTATTCCGACGAGGTCGGGCAGTTGCGCATGGTGGTCGACGGCGAGGTGATCGCGTCCACCGAAGCTTCGGGCGCGACGCTGGAACGGGCCTACTGGGGGCTGACCCTTGGCCATGAATGGGGCGGCGGCTTTGACGGTGCGATTGATGATTTCACCTACAGCACCAACATCGCCGCGGATTACTTCGACGTGGCTTGAGGGGCGGGGCAGGGTTCGCCCATCGTGAAATCAAAAGGCCGGCTGCGAGGGCAGCCGGCCTTTGCGTCTTTGATACGGTGGCGGGTTCAGGCCGCGGCGGCGCCGTTCGAGCGGCGACGCGAAATGGCCAGGCCGCCGAGGGCGGTCAGCATCAGCAGGGCCGCGGCGGGGACCGGAACGGCAGCCAGCGTGAAGCTGTAGGTCGACGGAGCACCGGCGACGAAGTCGAAGCTGAGCTGGGTGGGGGTGGTCACCAGGTTGGAGATGGTGAAGCTTGCCGATGCCAGCTCGTTGAACACGTAGTAGAGCGAGCCGCCGAGATCGTTGATGATGTCCAGCGTGAAGGTGCCGGAGGCAGCGACGTCGTCTGTGGTCAGAGCGAAGGTCGAGAGGCCGTCGGAAAACGACCATTCGGTCACGTCACCGGTGGTCGAGGACGTGGTCAGGGCGGAGGCGGAGATCGGCGCGATCGCAAGTGCAGCTGCGACTGCCGCGTACTTCAGTTTGTTGAGCATCATGAAATTCCTTGAGGAGTGGCAAGTAGGAGCACACTTGTATCCAGCGAAGTTACTCCGAGCGCTCCTTTGAAACAACGTATTTTCGCCACGATTGGTTAAATGCGACATAAAAATGTCTATCTATGAGGGGTGATCAGGAGGAGACTGTGCGTGGTTCCGTAGCTTTCGGTCTCCCTGCGTCCAAAGTGTGCGTTCATGTACAGGTAAAGTCGTGGTCTGCCGGAGGTCCGGCGAATCTGTCGGTCCGGTGTGCAGCTAGTCCTTTTGGGCAACGCAAATCGTGCCTGGGACACTCGAAGCCGGCTTTGGCCCTGAATTTAAAGGGGCTGAGCGGCTACTTGGACATGATGATTCGGCGTTTGGCCGGGTGGCTGGGCGATGCGATAGATACGCATCTGCTGGGCCGTGCCGATCAGGGGGCTGAGCTACCTGTCCATATGTAGTGTTGGCCGGCAGCTTGTGGCCTATATGCAGCTACAAACAGATCGTTTCGCCCCTGCGTCAAGTAAGCAGGTGCAATTGTAGTAATTCTAGGGAAATTACAACAATTGTGGGGCAATACATAGTCAAAGGTGCGCCAACCCAGCGCCATGGTGAGTAACGTGAAACATCTTCTGATGGCCGCTTCCGTGATGGGCCTGCTTGCGCAGGCTGCGGTGGCTGAAAGCCTGACCCAACCCGATCCGACCTCGGTCCGAGGTGTCGGCACGGGTATCGAAAAGACACGCTACATCGACGGCGACGGGCTGCAGCTCGGCTCGCGCCCGTTCTCCTGGAATGAGGAAGACGGTCTGCGGGACCTCGGCGACCTTCCCGAGGCTCTTTCCGAAGGGGGCGCCTGGGCCATCCGGAGCAGTGGTATCATCGCCGGCTACAGTTCGACCGCG
Organism: uncultured Rhodobacterales bacterium; assembly: GCA_964397775.1. Taxonomy (GTDB): domain Bacteria; phylum Pseudomonadota; class Alphaproteobacteria; order Rhodobacterales; family Rhodobacteraceae; genus Allosediminivita. The sequence goes on from CAYNKL010000042.1 coordinate 22,201, forward strand.
CCCTATGGCGGCGCCTTCCTGTGGCGCCCGGACCAGGGCATGATCTCCCTTGGTGACCTGCCGGGCGGGGGCGACCAGAGCCGCGCCAACGATCTGAACGACCGCGAGGAGGTTGTCGGCTGGGCGAGTGCTGAGGACGGGAAACGTGCCTTTGTCTGGACCAACAACGAAGGGCTGCGCGATCTCAACGACCTTGCCGTGAACCTGCCCGAAGACGTCGTCCTGACCGACGCGCGGGCGATCGGTCCGCTCGGCAACATCGTCGGAACCGCGCGGACACCCGATGGCGACCGCGCCTTCCTCTGGCACGCCGACACCGGCGAATTCGAACTGATCGAGGGTATCGAGGGCGCCCTTCCGCGCACCGCAATCGCCATGTCGAGCATCCAGCACGTGCTGGTGCAGGCAGAGACGGATCGCGGCCTCGCAACATATATCTGGAGTGCAAAGGGCGGGCTTCGGCCGGTCGAGGGCCAGGTCGGCGACACGCTTGCGCTCGCCCATGACGTCAACGCCGGCGACGATGCCGTCGGTCTGATCGGCGAGGGAGACGCGCGCCGCGCCGTGCTTTGGCACGCTGACGGAGAGATGGTCGACCTGACCTCCAGCGTGGTGGACCTGCCCGAGGGGCTTACGCTGGATTCGGCCATGGCGATCAACGATCTCGGTCAGATCGCGGTCTATGGCCACTTCGGCGCCCCTGCGCATCATCTCTTCGTGCTGACGCCCGAGGACCTGTTCGTCGATGGCGAAGCCGTGGTCCAGAAGGCCTCGTTTCCGGGCGAGGGTCGCCGCTACCGGCTGACCGATCTTGGCGAGGTTCTTGTCGACGGCGTGGACATGCCCCCGGTCGGGATTGACGAGCTGGGCGAGATCGCCGGCCAGTGCGAGCTGACCGCCGCGGCCTGTCCCTACCTGTCCGAGCATTTCGGAGAGGTCGAGGTTGTGATCGACGATGATATCACCAACCTCTTCCTTGACGGTGCGAACGGCCCGACCTTCTCGCCGTCGAGCCGTGTGCTTGGCCTCGCGTCGGACATCGGCGGTGGCGGTGCGGGCGGTGGCGGTCTTACGCCTCAGCTCACCTCGGGTGGTCCGGGTGTGGGCGGCGGCAGCGGCCCGGGGGGGCGCGGTCAGAGGCCGTCGTTCTCGGATCCGTTCCAGGGTTCGCTGGTAGTCGGCGGCGGTTCGTCATCCGGTGGCGGTGGCGGCGGCAAGACGCCGGCAATCAGCAGCCCGGTTCCGCTTCCCGCGGGGATCTGGCTGATGCTGCTGGCGCTTGGCGGACTGATCGTCGGGCGCACCCGTCACGGGCGCGTCTGAGGTCAGCAGGCCCGGGCGATCCGGCGGTCGATGAGATCGCTGCCGCGCATGACGCGAAGTCCGGAATCGGCGTAGCGCGCTTCATCAAGATACCAGCCGCGAAGCTGCTCAGGGTAGCTGGCGGCGATCAGGCGCGAGACCTGTTCGAAGACCGGGCGCGGCAGCGGGGTGCCGCTGCGCGATGGCGCGTGAAAGCCGAACATGGTGCCGGGCTCCACGCAGGTGTTGCCGAGCCCGAGAAGCATCGTGCAACTCGAATAGCAGACCGACCCCCGGATCTCGATCGGGCGACCGGAGCGGCGGAGTTCGCGGATCTGCACAAGGCGATCCTGAACGGAGCCGCCGTAGTCATTCACGACAACATAAGGCGTGGCGCGGTCCTGCATCGGGACCGCGGCGGGTGCCACCGTGGCGCTGGCCAGAAGGCAGAGGCTGGCGACGGCAGAACGCAGGCAGTTCCCGAAGCTTGGTTCGCTGATGAATCGCATTCTCTGAACTCCCCGCTCGCTTGTTTGAGCCAGCCACGTTTTGGTCAGCAAAGCGAGAGTGGAAGCACATTAAGACCACTCTGTTACCAAACCTAGGCGGCACACCGCAAAAGGTGAGGAAACTTCATGTCAAGATTTCAGGGCCTTGCGGGCCGTGCTCAGCGCTTCGGACTGTCGTAGCCGTAGCTGTAATCGCCGTAACCGCCGTATTCACCCGTGGAAAAACGCGACTTGTTCAGGACAACGCCGAGGACGTTGGTTTGGCTGGCCAGTTCGCGTTCGCAGCGGTCGATCTCGGTCACGGAGCTGCGCTCGGCCGCAGCCACGATCAGGACACAATCCACATGGCGCATGAATGCCATGGTGTCATCGCTGACCAGGAGCGGCGGCATGTCGAAGAGCATGAGCTGCGGCTGATAAGCCTGTTCTATGGCGTCGAGAGTCTGGCCGATGCGGTCGTCGAGCAGGATGTCCGAGGCGTTGGCGACCGGCGCGTTGCCGGTGGCGAGCGCGAGGCCCGGGCCGTAGCGGAAGCCGACGTCGGCAAAGCTCGCGTCGCCGGTCAGCAGTTCGGGGACGCCGGGGCCGTTCTGATCGCGCTGGCCGCGCAGGCCGAGAAGCTGGTTCTGGCTGGGCCGGCGCATGTCCATCTCGATCTCGATGGCCTTGGCCGCGGACTGGCGGGCGATGGAGAGCGCGAGGTTGAGGGTGACGGTGCTCTTGCCGCAGGCCGGGGTCGGCGAGGTGATGGCAAGCCGCCGCCAGCCCTGCTCCTGCATGTGGCGCAGGGTGCGGGTCCGCAGCATGTCGAAGGGCGTCGCCTCGGGGCCGGCCTCGCTTGTGACGATGCGGTTGCGCCGGAGCAGCTTGGGGGCGAGCTGCGCTTCGGGCAGGGCTTCCCAGGCCTCGGAGGTATCGTCCCGGGGCTGCGCGGGGACCGGCCGCGCACGGGTGGTCCTGGCGGTTTCGCCCTGATTGTTCCTGGCCTTGTTGATGGCCGCCTGCAAACGCTCCATGGTCCGGTCCCGTCTCAGATAAGATGGCCGAGGTTGACCTTGTCGAGCACGCTCTCGAACAGGGGCTGAACCGGCATCACGTTCCTGTCAATATACCAGAGCCCCCCGGGCACGCCGACCAGCAGGATCAGCGCGGTGGTCAGGGTGACGGTCCGGCGGCGCATCCGTTCGCGCTGCGTGACCATGTAGGGGATGGTGGCAAATGTCTCGATCCCGAGGGCATTCCTGATGTCCTGGGGCCGCCGCACGGCGGAATTCAGAAGCTCCATGAGCACGATCAGTGCGACACCGAGGCCCAGGCCGCCCATGAGACCCGCGACGGAGATCACGGGGCGGTTCGGGCTGGAGGGGCTGGTCGGCGGAACGGCCTGTTCGACCACGCTGATGCGCTGACCGCGCGACAGGGATTCGATCATGCTGCCGGTTTCGGCGCGGGCCCTGTTGGCGACGGCCTGGTTGTACTGGGCCTGAAGGTTCTCGTAGTCGCGCTCGAGCGAATCGAGCGTCACCGCGTTGCCCGGCGTCTGTTCGATCGAGCGGGTCAGCTGCTCCATCCGCTCGCGGGCGGCTTCCCTCTGCTCGTCGATGTAGGCGATCTGGGAATCGAGGTCGGAAAGCTGCATCTGGTAGAGCGAGGATTCGAGCTGCTGCTCGGAGCTCGCCGCGGTGTCGCCCTCGGCAGTGGCGGCGGAGGCGGATTTAACCGCGGCTTCGGCGGATTCGATCTGCGAACGGAGGGCCGCCAGGCGGGGATTGCCCTCGGCCAGCACGCCCGAAAGCTCGGCATATTGGCTGCGGAGGTTGTCGAGGCGTTCCTGTGCAGGGCTCGCCTGCAGGCGGGGCTGGCGGCCGCTGCCGTCGAGGGCCGTTTGACCGGTGGCCTCGTAGAGGGTCGTCAGGCGGTCGCGCTGCTCGCGGAGGGAGGCCTGTTCGCGTTCGAGCTGGGCAAGGCGCTCCTGCAAGGCGGCCTGCTGGCCGCGGCGGAATTCGAGGCTGTCGGGGAGCGCTTCGAGATTGTTCTCGCGGAACTCGCGGATCTGGCTGCTGACGCGCGACAGGCTTTGTTCGAGGCGGTCGACCTCCTGGGTGAAGAAGTCGAGCGTCTGGCGGGCCACGGCGGTCCGCATCTCGACGTTTTCCTGCAGGATCAGGGTCACGACTTCGTTCGCGGTCTCGGCGGCGAGGCGGCCGGTTTCGGCGGTGAAGCCGACGGTCACGATCGTCGCGTCGCGCGGGCCGCGCGACGACGTCTGCCCGCCGGTCGTGGTGAAGCGGATCCGCTGGCGCAGGTCGTCGACCTTCTGGTCGGCGGTCAGTTCCGACTCCGGTGGGTAGATCTCCAGCTCGTTGGCGAGCTCGAGCAGGACATCGCGACTGAGGATCCGCTGCCGAATGATCTGAAGGGCCTCGACCTCGCCGGTCCGGACGGTGGTTTCGGCCAGATCGCCGGGAATCTGCTCGGACTCGACGATCAGCGTCGCCTCGGAGTTGTAGGTCGGTGGCAGCGTCATGGCGAGCGACACGCCGATCGCCGTCCCGAGCGCCGCCAGAATGATGACGTAGGGCAGACGGCGCCGGAAAATCTTCCAGTAGTAGCCGAGATCCATCTGAGCAGTCCTATCTCTGGTGCGTGTCGTCGCGGCCGCGGACGGTGTCGTCTTCTCCGGTGTGCACGAGCCTGAGGGGCCGGCCCCGTCCCGCGCAGAAGAAGAGATTGTCATCCAGCACGCGCTGGATCGTCTGGACCGTCACGGTCGGAGACTCGTCGGCATAGGCGTAGAGAAGCGAGAAATCGCAGAGCTGATTGACGAGACGCGGCGTGCCGCCGGTGACCTCGAAGATCAGCGGGAAGGTATCGGGGTCGAACAGCGGACGCGTGGCTCCGGCCACGGCGAGACGATGTTCGATGTAGGCCTGAACGTCCTGTTCGCGCAGCGCGGGCAGGAAGACGCTGGCCGAGATGCGCTGTGCCATCTGCACCATGTCCGAGCGCATGACGATGTCGCGCAGTTCGGGCTGACCCACGAGGACAAGCTGCACCAGTTCGTGGTGCGAGAAGTTGATGTTGGTCAGCATGCGCAGGTGTTCGAGCGCGTCCCGCCCGAGGTTCTGCGCCTCGTCGAAGATCAGGACGACGCGGCGGCCCTTGGCGTATTCATCGACCAGGAAGGCTTCGAGCCGGCGGTAGAGCGCGGGATAGGTCGTTTCGCCCTCGTCCAGATTGTCCTGGCCGAGCGAATGCAGGATCAGCCGCATCATGTCCGCGAGGTCGACCGGCGCGGCATTGGCGATGAAGCCGACGGTCATTTCCTCTTCGATCTGGTTGAGCAGTTCGCGCACGAGGGTTGTCTTGCCCGAGCCGATCTCGCCCACGACCATGGTGATCGGAGCGCGGTTGACCATGCCGTATTCGAGCACAGCCTTGGCCTTGAGGTGGGCAGGCGACCAGTAGACGCAGTCGGGGTCGGGGACGAGCGTGAAGGGGCGCTTGTTCAGCCCGAAATGGGTCGTGTAGATCTCAAAGTTAAAATTCATCGTCTACCCGACTGAAGAAGAGCCCGCATCGCTGGGAATTGTGGCGGGGCGGTTCGTGATGCCCCGTGACCCTGGCAAAGCGCCAGCGAGGCATAACTTATGGAAAAATCCTGCCCCTAGCAACTGCTACATCCCCTCCCGATGTGGGAATCTAGGTTACTAAAGGCTTTAATTTGCCTTGTTTTTGCCTTTTCTTCAGGTGGGACCGGGAGTTGGGTCTCGGGACCGGTCGGAGCGAATGAGGCAGCGCTGTTTTCGGTGGATCGACAATCCGCCAGTGACATGAAAATAAGGGCCTATTCCCGAACGGAGCGCCATGTTCGGGCCTCATCTCGTTCAGATCTTGTAGATTGGCTGGCGCTATGTGCTAACAGGGTGCCCACCAGACTAAAGGCTTTTTTTTGGAATTCTCATGACCCGGATTCGCACGTTTCTCATCCTTCTCCTGACGGTCACGGTCCTCGCAGCCTGCGAGAGCCGCGAGGAGCGCGCGGAGCGCTACTACCAGTCGGCGCTGACGCTGCTGGAAGAAGGCGACGTGGACCGGGCGCTAATCGAACTGCGTAACGTCTTCGACAACGACGGCTTCCACCGCGAGGCGCGACGGCTCTATGCGGACCTCCTTCTTGAGGAAGGGCAGGCGCAGGAAGCCTATGGCCAGTACCTCCGCCTGATCGAGCAGTATCCGGACACGATGGACGTGCGGCGCAAGCTGGCCGAGTTCTCGATCGACAACGGCAACTGGGAAGAGGCGCGGCGCCACGGCGAGGCGGCGATCGAGCTTGACCCGGATCTGCCCGAGCACCGGGCGCTCGAGACGATCCTCGCCTATCACGACGCCCGTGTTGCGCGCGACGATGTCGCCGCGGGCGAGGCCGTCGAGCGGGCGCAGGCGCTGCTCGAGGAGAACCCGGATCTCGACACGGCGCTGCGGGTGCTTGTGGACTGGTATGTCTCGGGCCCCGATCCGGAGCAGGCGCTGCCCTACC
>CAYNKL010000043.1:0-25085 GCA_964397775.1 uncultured Rhodobacterales bacterium
TCGGCATGAACACCGACCACACGCTGGAAGAGGTCGGCCAGCAGTTCTCGGTGACCCGCGAACGGATCCGTCAGATCGAGGCCAAGGCGCTTCGCAAGCTCAAGCACCCCAGCCGGTCGCGCAAGCTGCGCAGCTTCCTCGACCAGTAGGGCAGGCGATTTTCGGGGAAGGGCTGCACCAAGGTGCGGCCCTTTTCATTTGGCCAGTTCGATGCGCAGCAGTTCCTCTACCGTGCGTGTCGGCCGCCCGGTCAGGCGCGAAAGATGGCCGGTGTCGGACTGGAGCCATCCCTTTCGGGCCCCCGCTTCGCTGTCGGCGAAAAGCTCTGCAGCCTCGGGCGTCATGCCGCATTTCTGCAGGGTCTTTCGATACTCCTTGCGGGTCAGATGGCGATATTTCACCTCCCGCCCGGACAGCTCGGACAGCAGATCGGTGTACTCTTCGCGGCTGACAGCGCTGTCGCCGGCCAGCTCGTAGACCTGTCCCGCGAATTCACAGTTGAGGATGGTCACCGCCGCCGCGGCGGCGTAGTCGCAGCGCGAGGCCAGCGACAGCCTGCCCTTGCCCGACGTGCCCGAATGGCGTCCCGAGGCGAGGTCCCGTGGCAGGCGGCAGGTCAGGTTCTCCAGGAACCAGCCCGCGCGCAGGATCGCGTGGCGGATGCCCGACTGCGCCAGCACGGCCTCGGTGTCCGCATGAGCCGCCGCGATGCGCAGGGGTGATCGCTCGGCATTCAGGAACGAGATGTAGGTGATGTAGGTCACGCCCGCCTCACGCGCGGCGGCGATCACCCTCGCATTGCGTCCCGCGCGCAGCACCGGCGCGTCCGCCGAGACCAGCAACAGCCGTCCAATGCCCTTGAATGCCTCCTTCAGGCTGGTCGCATCGTCGCAACTGCCGAGGCGTGACAGAAGCCCCGCATCGCTCAGCGTCTGCGCGTCGCCAGGTGTCCGGACGAGGCCAAAGACCTCTCCGTCTGGCGAGAATTTCGAAAGTTCCGTGAGAATGCAGCGGCCGAGCTCTCCGCTCGCTCCGGTGACGAGTATCGGGTTCATGACTGCAAATGCCTGTTTGAGCCGTACCTGCGGGAGAGTGATTCTCCTCTAAGCGCTTGTCAGATCAGTAAAAGATGGCAGGGTGAAGTCGAGTCACCGTAGAATCTGAAAAAGAAAGATGGGAATTATGCCACGCCGCGTCGTGGTCGCCGGACTGCCGCCAATTCTTTGGAAGTCTGCCCCACTCGCGCCGCGTGGCAGTGGCCAGGCTATCCTGACGGGCGCCCCGCCACCAGCATCTGGCGGCAGGGCGTATCGCGACAGGCTCAGCCGGTCGGCATCACGAAGACTTCCTGCACGTTCGCGCGCTTGTTGGCGTGAAGCGCGTACATCACCGCTTCGGCGATGTCCTCGGGTTTGAGCTTGTCGGGTTTGCCCTCATCGAAGAAAGGCGTATCGACCATGCCGGGCGCGATAACGGTGCAGCGCCCGCCCCATTCGCGCATTTCTTCGGCGAGGTTCCCGCCATAGCCGTGCACGAACCACTTGGACGCCCCGTAGACTGATCCCTTGATGTGCCGGCGCCCGGCGGCCGACCCGGTCAGCAGCAGGTGCCCGCCGGTCTTCTTCAGATGCGGCGTCGCGGCCTTGGTGGTCCACAGGACCCCGAGCACGTTCAGCTCGATCATCTTGCGCCACTCGTCGGGCTGGCCTTCGTCGGTGCCCGAGGTCGACAGGCCCATGCCGGCATTGGCAAAGACGGCGTCGACGCCGCCGAACTTCTCGGCCAGCATCTCGAGCGCGCCGGTCTGGTCGTCGAGCGAGGTTGCGTCGCCGGGCAGCGCCAGGGCCTTGTCGCCGAACTCGGCCGCAAGGTCGTTGAGCTTGTCGGCGGAGCGGGCGAAGAGCCCGACGTTCCACCCTGCCTTCACGGCGGCTCGGGCGGTCTCCGCGCCGATCCCGGTGGACGCGCCGGTGATGAACAGGGTCTTGGGTGTATCGGTCATGTGCCCTCACAGTAATGATGTATCTCGGGGGACAACGCGGGCCCCCGGGCGGAGTTGCCCACGACCAGAGGAAAGGATGATATGCAGACCACTTTCAAGATCGAGACGCGGGGCCCGGGTCTTTACGAGTTCAGCCGCGAGGTGGCGGATTGGCTCGACGGGGGCGACGGCCTTCTCACCCTCATGGTGCGCCACACCTCGGCCTCGCTGCTGATCCAGGAAAACGCCGATCCCGATGTGCGCACCGACCTCGTGGCCTATCTCGAGCGGCTTGTGCCGCCGGCGAACGACCCGTCGATGTCCTACCTGACCCATGTGCTCGAGGGGCCGGATGACATGCCGGCCCATATCAAGTCGGCGCTGCTGCCGGTTTCGCTCCAGATCCCGGTGGAAAGCGGGCGCATGCGGCTCGGGACCTGGCAGGGGATCTACCTTGTTGAGCATCGCTCTGCACCGCATCGCCGCACGGTCGCCGCTCATTTCGCCGCGTGAGATGTGAAACCGTACTTGCCCCAACGTCAGGATTCGCCGCATGCTGCCTGCGGTTAAGGGATTTCGACCAATGCATAGTGGCGGCGCAAGCCTCAAGCTCGTTTCGGGTCGCGCGATTGGCGTGATGATCGCGGCGCTTCTGGCCGCTGCGGCGACACTCGCCGGGATCGAGCAGCTGCGCCAAAAGTCCGAGGGCCGGGTGACCTGCCCGCAAGGCGCGGGGAGCGAGGTCTGCCGGTTCGAAGGCACGCCACTCCGCGTCTCGGGCACGCCCGTCTACATCGGCAACCGGCAGGGCGCCTTCCTGCCCACGCTTGAAGAGATCAGCTTTGTCGACGGCAGCGGGCGGCGCTGGATCGTGCCCCCCGACACGCTCACCGACGGGGCCTCGATCCCGACGCTTTTCGCGCCGCTCGTGGGTGACCGGCAGCGCCGCGAATACCTGCTCGCGGCGGCGCTGCACGATGCCTACTGCGGCATCGGGAACGAGGCGCTCTCGACCTATCAGAGCCGGCCTTGGGAAGAGGTCCACCGCATGTTCTACGACGCGCTTCTCACCGCCGGGACGCCGCCGCGCATCGCCAAGGTCATGTTCGCCGCCGTCTACCTCGGCGGCCCGCGATGGAACGACCCGGCGCGTGCGCTCGACATGATGTCCGATGACGACCTCATGAAGGAAATGAAGCAGGGAATGGACTGGATCGAACGCGCGGACCCGGGGCCCGAAGAGATCATGGACTGGATGAAGGACCGCGAAGCAAAGATGCGCGCTGCGCATGGCAAGTAGTTCGGGCGCGTATATAGCGGCGTCAATTCACCCCTACCCAAATTATGGCGGCTCCCCTATAGTGGCTGTGGATAAGCGGGGGCCAACCCCGTGATGAGGCGGACTGCTAGCATCAAGGGGGACGGGAATGCGCTGCCCGTTTTGCGGAAATATCGATACGCAGGTGAAGGATTCCCGCCCTGCCGAGGATCACGTTTCGATCCGGCGGCGGCGGTTCTGCCCGGCCTGCGGCGGTCGCTTCACCACTTATGAACGGGTCCAGCTTCGTGATCTCGTGGTCATCAAGTCCAGCGGCCGGCGCGAGGATTTTGACCGCGACAAGCTCGAACGCTCGATCCGCATCGCGCTCCAGAAGCGCCCGATCGAACCCGAACGCGTCGACCAGATGATATCCGGCATCGTCCGCAGGCTCGAAAGCATGGGCGAAACCGACATTCCCTCCAAGATGATCGGCGAGATCGTGATGGAGACGCTCGCCCGGATCGACACCGTCGCCTATGTGCGTTTTGCAAGTGTTTACAAGAACTTCCAGGCCGCAGATGATTTCGACCGCTTCGTGAGCGAGCTTCGCCCGGTCCCGCAGGGAGCGCCGGTCGAGAAGTGACCTCCGAGGACGCCCGCCACATGGCCCACGCCCTCCGGCTGGGCCGGCGGGGCATGGGGCGCTGTTGGCCGAACCCCTCCGTGGGCTGCGTCATCGTCCACGACGGCCGTGTGGTCGGCCGCGGGCACACAGCCCCCGGCGGTCGCCCGCATGCGGAGCCCCAGGCGCTGGCCATGGCCGGAGAGGCGGCGCGCGGCGCCACCGCCTATGTCACGCTGGAACCCTGCTCTCACCACGGTCAGACACCACCCTGCGCCGACGCGCTGATCAAGGCAGGCATTGCCCGCGTTGTCGCCCCGATCGGTGACAGCGATCCTCGGGTCTCGGGGCGCGGCTTCGATCGGCTGCGCGCGGCCGGGGTTGTGGTCGAGACCGGCGTCTTGGCCGAGGAGGCCGCGCGCGATCACGCAGGTTTCTTCCTGCGGGTAAGGCGGGGCCGGCCCTTCGTGACGCTGAAGCTCGCCATGACCATCGACGGTCGTATCGCGACGGCCACCGGCGAAAGCCAGTGGATCACGGGGCCCGCCGCCCGCCGCAGCGTGCACGCCCTGCGCGCCAGCCACGATGCGGTGATGGTCGGGGCAGGGACCGCGCGCACCGATGACCCCTCGCTGACCGTGCGGGGCCTCGGCATGGGGCATCAACCCCTGCGGATCGTCGTGTCGCGGCTGCTCGACGTGCCCCTGATGGGCAAGCTCGCCATGACGGCGGGCGAGGTGCCGCTCTGGCTCTGCCACGGAAGCGATGCGCCGCGCGAAAGGCGCAGCGCGTGGGAGGGGCTCGGCGCGCGGCTTTTCAGCTGCCCGGTCAGTGCCGGTCGTCTTGATCCGGCGGGTGTTCTCGGCGCGCTCGGAGAGGCGGGACTGACACGTGTCTTCTGCGAAGGCGGCGGTCAGCTTGCCGCGGCGCTTCTGTCTGCCGACCTCGTCGACGAGCTGCAGGTCTTCACCGCAGGGCTGGCTCTGGGCGCCGAAGGGCAACCTGCCATCGGTGCGCTCGGCATCGACCGTCTGGCCGAGGCCCCGCGTTTCGAGCTTGTGGATAACTCGGTGGATGGTGTGGACATCCGACATGTCTGGCGACGTACCACCCGCGGCTAAAATACATTCCATAACAGTGTTTTGAGGGAATTGGCGCGCCGCGTTTATGACGCTGCGGAAGCCTGTGAGCGGAGCGCGAAAAAGCCTTCCGCGACAACCCGTTGTGTGGCGTCCTGTTAGCGCCGCCATCGGATGTTGACGCTGCGTTAGTGTGCCCGGGTGGGCGCGAAGGAAAAAGGTGCCGGGGCATCTCCTCCCCCGGCGCCGGCCTGTCCCTCGTTTAGGCTAAGTTAACTATTCGCTGCCCAGTGTCCGCGCCGAATTGGTGACCCTGTCCACCGCGCCCAGCGATCCGGTCAGCGCGGCGATGACCTTGTTCCACTGCGCGAAGGGGGCCTCGGTCACATAGAGCGTGTCGCCGTCGCGCACGACGAAATCGCGCGCCACGAACATGCCGGTGGGTTCGGTCAGGTCCAGCACGTAAACCATGCGCTGCGCCCCGTAGAGATCGTTGCGCCCCATCACCTGGTTGGCGATGGCCTCGGGTTCGTTGCGAAAGACGAAGACACCCGTCGGGTCCGATGCCGACGTGCGCAGGCCGCCGACGGTTGCCAGCGCCTCGATGGCGCTCAGTGTCTGGGTCTCGAATGGCACGCGCGCCTGCCGTCCGGTGGCGCCGAGCACGGTGAAGGCGCGGGTGTCCTGTTCGACAAGGATGCGGTCTCCCCCGCGCAGGGCGATGTCGAGCCCCGGATGGTCGTAGAGGTCCTCGAACCAGATCGTGTCGCGTCGGGTGCCCCGCATCACCGTGACCTGCGCCACCTCGGGCGAGATCGTGATGCCGCCCGCTTCGGCCAGCATCGTGGCAAGCGTGCGGGTCGGCCGCTCGATCGGGTAGACCCCTTGCTCGCCGACGGCACCGACAAGGCTCACCGTCGCGCCGTCGCCCGACAGCCGGCGGACCTGAACCTGAGGGTCCGGCGTCTGGTCGGCAAGCCGTTCGGTGATCACCCGGCGCAGCGCCTCGGGCGTATTGCCGGCGGCGCGAATGCGACCGGCGTAGGGGATGAAGATGAAGCCTGCGCTGTCCACCTGCACTTCTTCGAGCACGGTGGCGCTGGAGTCGGGCGGCGACAGCAGCCCGTCGTCGACGTTCTCCCAGACCGTCAGGCCGAGGCTGTCGCCGGGCCGGATCGTGTCGGATCCAAGGGGGCCTGCGCGCAGGAAGTCGTCGGAAAAGCCAAGCGCGGGCGCCACCGCGGTGGCCCGCGTCACGCGGTCGTTCACGGCCACGACAAAGGCATCGCCCTGCCGCTGGACCGACCCAGCGTAGATCTCTCGCTTGCTGGGGCCAAGACGCGGCAGGCCGCACGATGCCACAAGCGACATCGCGGCCACGATCGCCACCGTCCGCGCCCAACGGGTCGGGGGGGTACTCACTGCTCGCTCTCCTCGACCTGGTTCTTGTCTGCCTCGGTCGTGTTTTGCCCGAAATGATACATGGGCAGTGACGAAATGCCACCGCGGCGCGCCCCCGTGCCCCGCCGCGGCCCCGACTGTTGCCATGGCGCCGCGGTGCAAGGCCGCCGCAATGCACAGAAATCCCGCAACCGGGGGAGCGTGAGACCAAGGGCCATGGGTGTTGCGTCGCTTCGGGGGCGGAACTAAGGGTATGCGAAAGCGGGTTTTGTTGTTTTCCCACTTCCACGACATCTGAGCCGGCAGGCCCGGCGGAAAAGGGCGGGACATGTTTACCGGGATCATCTCCGATATGGGTACCCTCCGCGGGATCGAGCGGCGCGGCGACATGCGGGCGCGCATCGGCACCTCCTACGACACCGACAGCATCGAGATCGGCGCCTCCATCGCCTGTGACGGGGTCTGCCTGACGGTGGTCGCGCTCGGCCCCGACTGGTTCGAGGTCGACGTCAGCGCCGAGACACTCTCGCGCAGCAATCTCGACACATGGGCGACGGACCACCGTGTGAACCTCGAGCGCGCGCTCAAGGTCGGCGACGAACTTGGCGGCCACATCGTGTCGGGCCACGTCGATGGCGTGGCCGAGATCGTCGGCATGCACGAGGAGGGCGACAGCACCCGCGTCACCCTCCGCGCCCCCGAGGACCTGGCCCGTTTCATCGCGCAGAAGGGCTCGGTCGCGCTCAACGGCACCTCGCTGACGGTGAACGAGGTCGAGGGCCTGGAATTCGGGATCAACTTCATCCCGCACACAAAGGCGGTCACGACATGGGGCAAGGCCTCGGTCGGCGACCACGTGAACCTCGAGATCGACACGCTCGCCCGCTACGTGGCGCGCCTGCACGAGTTCAGCTGAGCCGCCTGCGCTGCGCCAGCCAGAGGTGCAGCGTCACGCCACCGGCGTAGCAGGCCCCCAGGAAGGTCAGCGCGCCGGGCAGGCCCCCGAGCGCAAGCACACCCAGCAGGACGGGCGTTCCGGCCAGGTTGCCGAGGTTGCCCATCTGCGCCACGGCGCCGTTCGACAGTGCCCGCGCCGAGAGGTCCGAGTTGAGCTGCGGAATCGCGGCGAAGCTGCCCGCCTGAACCAGCGAGAGCACGGCAAACAGCGCGATCCAGGGCAGGGGGCTGGCCGGGGCAAGTGCGATCCCCGCCACCCCGAGCGCAGCCAGCGCAAATCCCGCGATCACCACCGGGACCGCGGGCACGCGGCGCAGCAGGGCCGCCACCAGCGTCAGCGACATCACGATCCCCACGAGGGGCAGGGCGGTCGCCAGCCACTCGGAATCCTCCACAAGCCGGGGCAGCAGCGTCAGCACCGACACGAAGGTCAGCGTGTAGCACAGCCACCCCAGCGCCGGGGCCGCCATGAAGGGCGAGCGATAGACCGCGACATGCCGCGCCGCGATTTCGCGAAGCCCGAGCGACTCCTCCGAATGCGTTCGGGCCGGGGGCAGGACAACGGGCACGATCGCCGCCAGCACCGCCATGACCCCCGCGTGCAGCCAGAGCGGCAGGGCAGGGCCGTGGACCTCCGCAAGCGGGGTCACGAAGAAGGCGAATAGCGCAAAGCCCGTGCCGAAGAAGGTGCTCCAGAGCGACATAGCCACGGGGCGTTCGCGGTCGCCGGTGATCTCGGCGATCAGCGTCGGCGCCGCCACCACGATGGCCAGATGCGCCGCGCCCTCGACAAGGCGGCTCGCCATCAGCAGCGGCATGGCGGGCAGCGTCGCCTGAAGGGCCGACAGCACCGCGCCAAGCGCCAGCCCCGCCACCAGCACCCGGCGAAAGCCGATCCGCGCGACGATCATGCCCGCGACCAGCCCCAGCGCCACGCCGAGAAAGCTGATTAGGGACACGGCGAAGCCGAGCTGCCCCGCGGCCTCGCCATAGAACACCTCAAGCCCGGCGAAGCCGCTCGAGAGCTTGGCGAACTGCCCCGCGGCGCCAAGCCCTGTGGCGTAGAGCAGCAGAACCTGCCCCCAGGTTTTCATGGAAGATGACATGCCGCCCCGTGCCTTCGCGTGCCGCGCGACACTGGCCAAAGGCGATGCGCGCCGCAACCGCTATTCGGCGGGCTGGAACCCGGCGATGAGCTGGCGCAGCCCCAGCGCCGCACCCGCAAAGATCGCGGCCAGCGTCACCGGCCCCGAGAAGGCCAGCAGCGAAAAGGCCGAGAGCCCCTGTCCGACCGAACAGCCCACCGCGACGACCGCGCCCCCGCCCATGAGCGCCGCGCCGACGATCTGGCGGCGCAGCTCGCGCGGGTCCTCGCAGGCCTCCCAGCGGAAGTGGCCCTTGATCAGCGAGCCGAGGAAGGCGCCGCACCAGACGCCCGCCACGGACCCCACGGCAAAGGACAGCGGCCGCGCCGAGCCGGTCATCCACCACAGCACCGATTCCCCGAGCGGGGCGGCAAAGCTGTGCGACACCGGCGAAAGCCCGGCAAAGCCCGTGCGTGCGACGTATGCTGTGCCCGCCCAGCCGATCACAACGCCGAGGCCCACGGCACCCGCCCAGACAACCTGCATCGGCTTCACCCAGACCGCCCGGCAGGCCAGGGATCCGGCCAGCAACGCGCCGCCGACGGCAAGGCCCACGGCACTCACCGGCAGGCCCGTCAGGCCGGACAGCCGGTGCGCGATGCCCGGCACGGCCTCACCCGGTAGCAGCGCCTCCTGCGGAAAGGCCCAGGCCCGCAGCGGCGCCAGCGGCCCGGACAGCACCACGTAGGTGGAGACCGCCATGACCAGCACGATTACGAAACTGCGCAGGTCGCCGCCGCCCAGCCGGGCCACCGCGCCGAAACCGCAGGTCCCCGCCAGCGCCATGCCGTAGCCGAAGACCAGCCCGCCCAGCACGGAGGCTGCGGGCAGCCAGCGGATCGACAGGTAATGGACACCTTCCATCGGTAGCAGACCACCGGCGGCCAGCGCGAAACTGCCGCAGATCGCCACGCCAAGCGCCACGCCCCACATGCGCAGCCGCAGGGTCGATCCGCCGTAAAGCGCATCCTCGATCGCGCCGAGCGTGCAGAACCGCCCCATCCGTGCGGCAAGGCCCAGCAGCAGACCGCCGGCCAGCCCCGTCAGGGCGACAAGATGATGCTCGCTGATAAGCTGCAACATGGCCGGGCCTCCTCCCTTCCCGGTATGTGCCGCTCAGTCTGCGAAAGTATTCGCATCTTTGCAAGTATCAGCCGCGCGTCAGGGCCAGATCCACCAGACGTATCCGGCATAGCCTGCCAGCAGCAGCGCGCCTTCCGAGCGGGCGATGCGCAGGCCGGTCGCCGCCAGCGCCACCAGCAGCGCGGTCACAGCCAGCATCAGCGGCGCGTCGAAGCGCGCGATCTGCTCGGGCACCGGGCCCGGCGCGATCAGCGCCGTCGCGCCCGAGATGCCGAGGATGTTGTAGATGTTGGAGCCCACGATGTTGCCGAAGGCCACTTCGCCCTGCCGCTTCAGCCCCGCCACGACCGAGGTCACGAGCTCGGGCAGGGAGGTGCCCACCGCGACCACGGTCAGGCCGATCACCGCCTCGGAGATACCGAGCCCCACGGCCAGCGTGACCGCGCCGCCCACGAGGAACCGGCCACCCACGACAACCAGCACCAGACCCGCCAGCGCGATCAGCAGGGCGCCGATGCCGCCCCCGCCCTTGCCGATCCCGGGATCCGCGCCCTCGAGGGCAAGCTGCTTGTCCGCCGCCGCGCCATGTCCCTCGGTGCCAGTGCTTTCCTGCCGGAAGGCCATCCACAGATAACCTGCGAGCGCCGCCACGAAGACCGCGCCCACCAGCCGCCCGGCGGGCAGGAACATCGCGACCAGCACGAAGATCAGCGCCGTGGCGATCATGACGCCGCCATCCCGCTTCAACGCGGCCGAGGTCACGGCGATGGGGAAGAGCAGCGCCGCCACCCCGCCGATCAGCAGCACATTGGCGATGTTGGAACCGACGACGTTGCCGTAGGCGATCCCCGGCGCCCCCGAAAGCCCCGCCTGCACCGAGGTGACAAGCTCGGGCGTCGAGGTGCCGAAGCCCACCAGCGTCAGCCCGATCACCAGCGGCGAGACGCCCATCCGGGTCGCAAGTTGGACCGCGCCCCTGACCAGCAGGTCGCCGCCCGCGATAAGCAGGATCATCCCGCCAAGCAGCGGGCCCCAAGTTTCGAACATTTTTGAATTTCCTTTCGCGCCTTACCGGAATCTCGATCCGGCGCGCGCGATTTCAATCACCCGAGGCAGGAATATCTTTCCGGCTTCGGCGCGATTTCAGTCCTGGTCGTCCTTGCAGAACAGCTCGTAGACGCATTCCAGCATCTTGCGCGGGCGGTCGTCGGCAAGCCGGTAGTAGATCGTCTTGCCCTCGCGCCGAGGCACCACCAGCCCTTCGAGCCGCAGCCGCGACAGCTGCTGGCTCACCGCCGCCTGCCGGGCCGAAAGCAGCGTCTCCAGTTCGGTCACGGATTTTTCGCCGGTGACGAGGTGGCACAGGATCATCAGCCGTCCCTCGTGGCTGATGGCCTTGAGAAAAGCCGAGGCCGCGGTGGCCTTGTCGACGATGCGGTCCAGCTCGTCGTCGGAAAGATCGTCGCTCAGCGCGGGCAGGGGCATCGCGGTGTCTCCGTCACTCGCCGGGGCGGAAATCCGTCCGCTCCTCAAGCAGCCTGGTAAAGAGCGGCCAGAAGAAATCCTGTCCGGGATAGCCCTCAAGCCGGCCGATCTCCTCGCCACCCTCGACAAGGATGAAGGTGGGTGTGAAATTCACCTTACGGTCATAGCTCACGCCGTCCGGTGGACCCATATGCAGGTCCGCGCGTTCCAGCGGGGCAAACGCGCCTTCCTCGGTGTTGGGGTAGGCGGGGGCGATCTCGTCGTTCCAGGCCGCGCAATAGGCGCATCCCGGCTGCTCGACCATGATCAGCCGAACGTCCGAGGCAAGCGCCGCCACCGGCAGCGCCAACAGGGCGGCCAGCAGGGCCGCGATGAAGAAACGAAGACGTGTCATGGTGCACCGATTGACTGTCAGGCGTTGAACTACGTAATCTGAATATGTGAATTGATCAAGGAAAGGCGGTCGGGTTGCTCGAAATTTCTTTCGCAGGCGCGGCATTTGCGGGGCTTTTGAGCTTCTTTACGCCCTGCATCCTGCCCATGGTGCCCTTCTACCTGTCCTACATGGCGGGCATCTCCATGACCGAACTGCGCGGCGAGGAGGACATCCCGCCCGGCGCGGCCCGCCGTCTGGTGACCTCCTCAGTGCTCTTCGCGGCCGGGGTCACCACGGTCTTCGTGCTGCTGGGAATGGGCGCCACCGCCGTCGGCCGCGCCTTCGCCGACTGGATGCAGCCGCTCTCCTACGCGGCAGCGGCGCTGCTTTTCGTTTTCGGGCTGCACTTCCTTGGGGTGATCCGCGTGCCGCTGCTTTATCGCGAGGCGCGCATCGAAAGCACGGCGGAACCCAGCACCCTGCTGGGCGCCTACCTCACCGGCCTCGCCTTCGGCTTCGGCTGGACGCCCTGCGTGGGCCCGGCGCTCGCCTCTATCCTGATGATCGCCAGCGGCATGGGCGACGTGACCCGTGGCGGGCTGCTGCTGCTGGTCTACGGGATCGGCATGACCGCGCCCTTCATCCTTGCCGCCTTCTTCGCGCGGCCGTTCCTGGCGTGGTCGGCCCGCCACCGCTCGAAACTCCAGTACGCCGAAAAGGCCATGGGCGTGATGCTCATCATCTTCGCGCTGCTCATTGCCACAAATACAGTCAACATCATTGCTCAGTGGATGCTCGACACCTTCCCGGGGTGGACCTCGCTGAGCTGAGAGGGGAGGAAAGACCCATGAAGTTCCTGATGACAGCGGCCCTCGCGGGCCTCATGGCGCTGCCCGCGGCGGCGCAGGAAATCGGCGACGACGGGCTGCACAAGCAGCCCTGGATGCGGACCACCTTCAAGGACCTGCAAGAGGACCTCGAAGAGGCCAACGCCGAGGACAAGCGGCTCGTGCTCTTCTTCGAACAGCGCGGCTGCATCTACTGCACCCAGATGCACGAAGAGGTCTTCAGCGATCCGGAGATTTCGGACTACATCGCCGAAAACTACTTCGTGGTGCAGCTCAACCTGCACGGCGATACCGAAGTGACCGACTTCGACGGCGAGTCGCGCTCCGAAAAGGCCATGGCCCGGAAATGGCGCATCCTTTTCACGCCAACGCTGATGTTCATGCCCGAAGAGGTGCCCGAGGATCAAAGCGCCGCAGAAGCCGCCGTTGCGACCATGCCGGGCGCTTTCGGCAAGGGAACGACCATCGACATGTTCACATGGGTGGCGGAAAAGCGCTATGAGATGGACAACGGAGAAGACTTCCAGCGCTACCATGCGCGACGGATCCAGGAACGCGACAACGGGCGCACAGACTGACAGGCGGTTCGGAACAACCAATTCGCATCCATGAATTTGTTGTTGCCTGACGGCCCCCGACTGGCCTACGGTATATGTCGAAGGCGCAAGCAGGGCCCCCGGTGGTCAGCAAGCCCTAGGGAGGAAACATGAGAAGAACAGCAATCTGCACGGCGGCGCTGCTCGCCGCGAGCGTGGCCACGGCGGAACCGGTCGAGCCCACGACTGTCAGCTTCGGTGAATACGGCGCCGTGGAAACCTCGCTCAGCGGCAACCCCGGCGATCCGGACAGGGGCCGCGAGGTGTTTTCCACCAAGAGCATGGGCAACTGCGTGTCCTGCCACCAGGTCAGCGGCCTCGACGTGCCCTTCCAGGGCGAGGTGGGGCCGGCGCTCGACATCGTCGGCGAATACCGCACGCCGGCTGAATTGCGGGGCATCGTGGCGAACGCCAAAAAGACCTTCCCCGAAACCGTGATGCCCTCTTTCTACAAGACGACCGGCTTCATACGTCCCGGCGACGGCTTCACCGGAAAGGCCGCCGAGGAACCGCTCCCGCCGCTGCTCAGCGCGCAGGAGATCGAGGACGTGGTCGCCTTCCTCATGACGCTCAAGGACACCTGAGCCCCAGAACAGGAGTGCACGACATGCAATTCACACGACGCGAAACGCTCGCCCTCGGGGCCGGTGCCGCGCTGATGACGGTCCTGCCCTACCGCGCCAACGCCGCGGTCGAGGACTTCGTCACCGAATTCACCGGCGGGGCCGAGGTGGCCGAAGGCGGGGTCGAGCTGATCGCGCCCGAGATCGCCGAGAACGGCAACACCGTTCCGATCGAGGTCGCCGCCGAAGGCGCCTCCGCCATCATGGTGCTTGCCGCCGGCAACCCGACGCCGCCGGTCGCCACCTTCAACTTCGGCCCGCTGGCAGGTGCCAGCCGCGCCGCAACCCGCATCCGCCTGGCCCAGACGCAGGATGTGATCGCCATCGCCAAGCTGGCGGACGGCAGCTTCGCGCGCACCTCGTCGCTCGTGAAGGTCACCATCGGCGGCTGCGGCGGCTAAGAGAACAGGAGACAGGAACATGGCATCTGGTGTCAGACCCCGCGTGAAGGTCCCCCGCAGCGCATCCGCCGGCGAGACCATCACCATCAAGACGCTCATCAGTCACCCGATGGAATCCGGCCAGCGCAAGGATTCCGACGGCAACACGATCCCGCGGTCGATCATCAACCGCTTCGTGGTCGACTTCAACGGCGAGAACGTGCTCGACGTGAAGATGGAGCCGGCGATCTCGACCAACCCCTACTTCGAGTTCGAGGCCAAGGTGCCCGAAAGCGGGGACTTCCACTTCACCTGGTATGACGACGACGGCTCCGTCTACGAGGACACGCAAACCATCGAGGTGAGCTGATCGCCCGCCGGGCTGCCGCCGATCCGCGCGGCAGCCTCGCCAAGAGGGAGGAAATGATAATGAAACGCATGGCACTCACGGCGGCGATCGCGCTGCTGGCGGCACCCGCGCTCGCCGGCGGTGCAGACGACGACACCCTCGTCGTCAACGGCGAAATCGAGATGATCACCAAGGCCGACGCGCCCGACCATCTCGAGGGCGCGCTGGATCAGATCATCTCGGGCTGGCACTTCCGCTCGGACGAGACCCAGCAGCTCCAGACCGACGACTTCGAAAACCAGGGCATGATCTTCGTGGACGCCGCCTACGACGCCTGGAACACCGTCGAGGGCACCGAGGAGCAGAGCTGCGCCTCCTGCCACGACAGTCCCGAAGAAAGCATGGAGGGCGTCCGCGCCGTCTATCCCAAGTGGAACGAAGAGGCGGGCGAAGTCCGCACGCTCGCCCAGCAGATCAACGCCTGCCGGACCGAGCGCATGGGCGCCGAACCCTACGGCTATACCAGCGGCGACATGGCCAACATGGAAGCGCTGATCTCGGTCCAGTCGCGCGGCATGCCCATGAACGTCGCCATCGACGGCCCCGTGCGCGAGACCTGGGAGCAGGGCAAGGAGATGTACTACACCCGCTACGGCCAGCTCGAACTGGCCTGCGCCTCCTGCCACGAGCAGAACTACGGCAACTACATCCGCGCCGACCACCTGAGCCAGGGACAGACCAACGGCTTCCCGGTTTACCGGCTGAAGAACGCCAAGCTCAACACCGTGCACGCGCGGTTCCAGGGCTGCGTGCGCGACACCCGCGCCGAGACCTTCAAGCCCGGCAGCCCGGAATTCGTGGCGCTCGAGCTCTACGTCGCCTCGCGCGGCAACGGGCTCAGCGTCGAGGCGCCGTCGGTCCGCAACTGAACCATCGCGCCCCGCGCGGGACATCCCCCGCGCGGGGTCTTTCAGACCCGAATAATTCACACATGCGCATATTTGTGACATGCGCGATGAAAGGCAGAGGCGACCCATGATCTCCAGACGCGACTTCCTGCAGGTTTCCATGGCCGCCTCCGCGGCGCTGGGCGCAAGCGGCTTCGGCAACTGGTCCCGGCTCGCCGCCCAGCAGGCGCTCACCCAGGACCAGCTCCTGGAATTCGATACCTTCGGGAATGTCTCGCTGATCCACGTCACCGACATCCACGCGCAGCTCAAGCCGATCTACTTCCGCGAGCCCTCGGTCAACATCGGCGTCGGCCCCAACCGGGGCGAGGTGCCTCACGTCACCGGCGGCGACTTCCGCCGGCTCTACGGGATCGACGACGGCTCGCCCTCGCACTACGCGCTCAGCTCGGGCGATTTCGCGGCGCTGGCGCAGGCCTACGGCCGCGTCGGTGGCATGGACCGCGTGGCGACCGTGGTGAACGCCATCCGCGCCGACCGCCCCGATGCGCTCCTGCTCGACGGCGGTGACACCTGGCACGGCTCCTACACCTGCCACCACACGGCAGGGCAGGACATGGTCAACGTCATGAACGCGCTGAAG
Organism: uncultured Rhodobacterales bacterium; assembly: GCA_964397775.1. Taxonomy (GTDB): domain Bacteria; phylum Pseudomonadota; class Alphaproteobacteria; order Rhodobacterales; family Rhodobacteraceae; genus Allosediminivita. Next base: position 15,738 of record CAYNKL010000043.1, read on the forward strand.
CCCGACGCCATGACCTTCCACTGGGAATTCACCCTTGGGCAGGACCGCGTGCGCGAACTGGTCGAGGGCCTGCCCTTCGACGCCCTTGGCCAGAACATCTTCGACGCCATGTGGGACGAACCCGCCGAGCGGTTCAAACCCTACGAGTTCTACGAACGCGGCGGCGTCAAGATCGCCGTCATCGGCCAGGCCTTCCCCTACCTGCCCATCGCCAACCCCGGTTGGATGTTCCCCGACTACACCTTCGGCATCCGCGACCGCCACATGCAGGAGATGGTCGACGAGGTCCGCGCCCAGGGCGCCGAACTGGTTGTCTGCCTCAGCCACAACGGCTTCGACGTGGACAAGAAGATGGCGGGCCAGGTCTCGGGCATCGACGTGATCCTCACCGGCCACACCCATGACGCGCTCCCCGAACCCGTGCTGGTGGGTGACACGATCCTCATCGCCTCCGGCTCCAACGGCAAGTTCGTCAGCCGCGTCGACCTCGACGTGCGCGACGGGCAGATGATGGGCTTCCGCCACAAGCTCATCCCGATCTTCTCGGACGTGATCGCGCCCGATCCCGAGATGACCCGCCTCATCGACGAACAGCGCGCCCCCTACATCGACCAGCTGACCGAGGTCATCGGCGAAACCGATGGCACGCTCTACCGCCGCGGCAATTTCAACGGCACCTGGGACGACCTCATCTGCGATGCCCTCATGTCCGAACGCGACGCGCAGATCGCCCTGTCGCCGGGCGTGCGCTGGGGCCCCTCGCTGATCCCCGGCGACAAGATCACGCGCGAGGACATCTGGAACGTCACCTCCATGTCCTACGGCGAAGCCTACCGGAACGAGATGACGGGCGAGTTCCTCAAGGTCGTGCTCGAGGACGTGGCCGACAACATCTTCAACCCCGATCCCTACTACCAGCAGGGCGGCGACATGGTCCGCACCGGCGGCCTCGGCTACCGCATCGACGTGCGCGCCGAACAGGGCAACCGGATCTCGGACATGGTCCTGCTCGAAACGGGTGAACCGATCGACCCCGCCGCCACCTACGTGGTCGCCGGCTGGGCCAGCGTGAACGAGGGGACCGAGGGCCCGATGATCTGGGACGTGGTGGAAAACCACATCCGGCAGCAGGGCACGATCCGCACAGACGTGAACACCGACGTGGAGGTGGAGGGCGCCTGAGGGCGCCCACCCCAAAAAATTTTCGTCATATCATTCACATAGATGAATGTCTTGATTTGAAGGGAGGCAAACATGGCAGACGAGCAAGGCAGGCACCCCAGCCGCCGCGCGTTCCTGACCAGCGCCGCGGCCCTCGGGGCCGGGGCGGGGCTGGCGGGGGCGGCGCGGGCGAATGGCCCCGACCCGCTCATCACCGAAGTGCAGGACTGGGCCAGCGGCCTTGGCGAAGGCGTCGACGCCACGCCCTACGGCCTGCCCATCCGGTTCGAGGACGACGTGATCCGCCGCAACGTCGAATGGCTGACGGCGGATAGCATCAGCTCGATCAACTTCACGCCCATCCACGCGCTCGACGGCACCATCACGCCCCAGGGCTGCGCCTTTGAACGGCACCATTCCGGCGCGATCGAGCTGGCCAAGCCCGACTACCGCCTCATGGTGAACGGCCTCGTCGATAAACCGCTGGTCTTCACCTACGCCGACCTCGAACGCTTCCCGCGCGAAAACCACGTCTACTTCTGCGAATGTGCCGCCAACAGCGGCATGGAATGGGCGGGCGCGCAGCTCAACGGCGCGCAGTTCACGCACGGCATGATCCACAACATGGAGTACACCGGCGTCCCCCTGCGCACCCTCCTGCAGGAGGCGGGGCTTGCTGCGGCGGGCGACCTCTCGGGCAAATGGGTCTACGTCGAGGGGGCGGATGCCAGCTCCAACGGACGTTCCATCCCCATGGAAAAGGCGCTCGACGACGTGCTCGTCGCCTTCAAGGCCAATGGCGAGGCGCTGCGCAAGGAACACGGCTACCCCGTGCGCCTCGTTGTGCCCGGCTGGGAGGGCAACATGTGGGTCAAATGGCTCCGCCGGATCGAGGTCATGGACGGTCCCGTGGAAAGCCGCGAGGAGACCAGCAAGTACACCGATGTTCTCGCCGACGGCACCGCCCGCAAGTGGACCTGGGTGATGGACGCCAAATCCGTCATCACCTCGCCCAGCCCGCAAAGCCCGATCACCCACGGCCCCGGCCCGCTGGTCATCACCGGGCTTGCCTGGTCGGGCCACGGCGCGATCCGTCGCGTCGATGTCTCTACCGATGGCGGCATCAGCTGGCAGACCGCGCGGCTGGCGCGCGAAGGCGAAGCCAAGGCGCTCAGCCGCTTCTACCTCGACGTGGACTGGGACGGCTCCGAGATGCTGCTGCAAAGCCGCGCCATGGATGACACCGGCTACGTCCAGCCCACCAAGGATCAGCTGCGCGAGGTGCGGGGCCTCAATTCCGTCTACCACAACAACGGCATCCAGACCTGGCACGTGAAAACCAGCGGGGAGGCGGAAAATGTCGAAGTCTCTTAAACTCTACGCCGCCACCGCGCTCGGCATCGGCGCCACCCTGACGCTTTCTGTCATGCTCGCCGAGCGCAACATCGCGCCCATGCCGGAAAATCCGCCGCTGCTGGGCCGGCTTCCCGATCGGGCGCCCGCCAGCCCTGCGCCATCCCCCGAAAGCGGCATGATCGCCGCCGCCCACGCAGACGAGGCCGGGGACACCCCCACCTTCGGCATCGGCCGAAAGGCGCTGCCCGAGGAACTCGCCGCCTGGGATCTTGACGTGAGCCCCGACGGCACCGGCCTGCCCGAGGGATCGGGCGACGTCACCACCGGAGAGGCGCTTTTCGTGGAACGCTGCGCCGCCTGCCACGGCGACTTTGCCGAGGGCGTCGGCAACTGGCCCGCACTCGCGGGGGGCGAAGGGACGCTTGCCGACGCGGACCCGGTCAAGACAGTGGGCAGCTACTGGCCCTACCTCTCGACCACCTGGGACTACGTCCACCGCTCCATGCCCTTCGGCAACGCGCAGACCCTCACCGCGGACGAAACCTACGCCATCACCGCTTACATCCTCTATTCCAACTGGATCGTGGACGAGGATTTCACCCTCAGCCGCGACACCTTTGGCGAGGTCGAGATGCCCAACGCGGACGGGTTCATCGTCGATGACCGCCCCGAAACGGAATACGCCAAGTGGCGCGCCGAGCCCTGCATGGAAGACTGCAAGGACAGCGTCGAGATCACCAAGCGCGCCAGCACCCTCGACGTGACGCCGAAGGACGATTTCGACGTGAACCCCATCACCGGCACCGAGGTCGCCGTCGCGATCGAGCCTGAGCCGGAACCGGAGCCGGAGGCACAGGGGCCCGAACAGGCGGCATCCCCCGATCCCGAACTCGTGGCTGCGGGCGAAAAGGTCTTCCGCCAGTGCAAGGCCTGCCACCAGGTGGGCGAGGGGGCGTCCAACCGCGTCGGCCCGCATCTCAACGGCATTCCCGGCCGCGACATCGCCGCCGCCGAGGGCTTCCGCTACTCCGGCGCGATGGAGGGCATGGACGGCACCTGGGACGACGACCGCCTGGCCGAATTCCTTGCCGACCCACGTGGCACGGTGCGCGGCACCCGCATGGCCTTTGCCGGCCTACGCGACGAGGCCGACATCGCGGCGGTCATCGCCTACCTGCACAGCTTCGAGTGACGCTCCCTCGCTGATGCTGAAGAGGGGCGCGACACTCCGCGCCCCTTGACCTTCCCTCGCCGGAGGGTCCAACTCCACCCCATGCCGCACGGACATCATCACCACCATCACCACGACGCCGAAGGCGGGGACGGCAAGCTCGCCATCGCCGTGGGCGTGAACATGCTGCTCACCGTTGCGCAGGTGATCGGCGGCATCGTTTCGGGCAGCCTCGCCATGATTGCCGACGCGCTGCACAACTTCTCCGACGCGGCGAGCCTCATCATCGCCGCAGTCGCCCGCCGCATCGCGCGCAGGCCCGCCGACGCCGACATGACCTTCGGCTACGCCCGGGCCGAGCTCGTCGCCGCGCTCATCAACCTCACCACGCTCATCGTCATCGGCCTCTACCTGCTCTACGAGGCCGTGTTCCGCCTGATCGAGCCCGAGCCCGTCACCGGCTGGCTGATCATCCTGATCGCCGCCGTGGCGCTTGTCGTCGACCTCGCCACCGCCGCGCTCACCTGGGCGATGTCCAAGGACAGCGTGAACATCCGCGCGGCCTTCCTGCACAACCTCGCCGACGCCATGGGCTCGCTCGCCGTCATCGTCGCGGGCCTGCTCATCATGTGGTTCGGCTGGATGTGGGTCGATCCCGTCGCCACCCTCGGCATCGCCGGCTACATCCTCTGGATGGCCTTCGCCGAAATTGGCGGCGTCATCCGCATCCTCATGCTCGGCAGCCCGCCGGACCTTGCCCCCGACCACGTCATCGCCACCGCCGAGGCCGTGCCCGGCGTGAAGGGCATGCACCACGCCCACCTCTGGCAGCTCGACGAACACCGCCGCATGCTCGAGGCGCATATCGTCATCGCCGCCGGCGAATGGGGCGAGGCCGACGCCATCAAGCAGGCCGTCAAGGCCGAGATCGAGGGCGTCCACGGCATCGGCCACGTCACGCTCGAGATGGAATGCGCAGGTCACGAATGCTCGCACGCGCGGGCGGTCGGGCACTAGGCCGGCGCTCGGCCCGCTGGCGGGTCAGGCGCCCTGTCGCGCAAAGCATGCCGGTCAAAGGGGCGATCGTGGGCGTGTCTCCACATAGCGCGGGCTATCAGTCACAGACCGTCCTCAGCGAGAGTTAGAACTTCTGCCTACCCTAAGGGCGCGCTAATTCCGACAAGGCAGGGTGAAGGTCCGTACTTCGCGTTCCTGTCGCGCCATCTTTGGATCGCGCGCCCTTGGAAATTGCGGGAAAGTCGTGCGCTTCGAGGCGGCCCCGCCGCTGGACCAACCGGGACTCACCCAGGCGATTCCCCGGCGAAGGCTTTCCAGCCGATAGACCGCAGCTCAATTTTCGCAACAGTCCTCAGCAACGACTGCGCCGTGTTCCCCTAGGGCAACAATGGCCTCAAGTGACGCCGCGTCGTTCCGCCGTCCCCTGTAATCGCAGGCGGCCAGACCTTACGTCACCTTCAAGCCCTTTGAGCGACACAATGATGTTGCACGACAAAGCGTTACGGAGTTTTCTATATGTCCAGTAAGATCCTCGCAGCCGTTGCTGCTCTCGCCCTTTCGACCGCCGCTGCCGGCGCCGCGACCCTCAACGAAGCCGACTTCGGCGAGTTCGGGGACAGCTACGACGCCCCCACCAATTTCAGCGGCTACAGCACCATCACGGGCAGCTCCAAGGGCGATGAGGACTTCGAGTACTTCGTGTTCGATTCACTCAAGGGGGGCAGCCGGCTCGACTTCACGCTCACCAACGAGGGCGACGGTTCGAACATGCTGATCCGGCTTTCCCCGATCGCATTCACCATGGACCATTGGGACTGGAAGGTTGACGAGCACGAATTCGACGCCGACAACATGGACGCTCGCGAACTCTACGCCAACAAGTGGGACTCCGAGGATCGCTATTCCTTCCTCGTCCCCGAGGATTACGAAGGTCCTGTCTACGGTTTCGCACGTTTCTACGGCACGAATTCACCCTCGAGCTTCACCTTGGACGCGACTGTCTCGGCCGTGCCGCTGCCGGGCGCGCTTGGTCTCATGCTGGCTGGTCTCGGTGCCATCGGCGTGGTGACACGGGTCCGTCGCAAGACCGCCTGAAACTGTCCGCCGAACTGGCACAAGTAGGACGCTGCGGGCGGCACACCCCTGACCGAGGTGGTGACGTTCGTGGCGAAGCCGGTCGCGAACAGCAGCAAGGCGCTTGTCTGTCTCAACCGCTTTCCAGGAAACGTGTCGCCAGCTTGTAGACCCGGCTCACGCCGGGTCTTGTCAGGTCCCAGGACCCGACCTCTTGGCGGACAAGGGCAGGGTGCTTCTTGCTGATGTCGCGCAGCGCATTCCCAACGGAGTCCCGCAAATACTCGCTGTCTTCTTCCCTGAGGGCGGAGAGAAGCGCGATGGCAACCTCAGGGTGATCACGGAAATAGGGGCGACCTGTCCAGATCCGCAGGCCTTCGGTCACCGCGCGCCGCGTGTTGGCTGACGCATCCGAGAGCCATTCGCGGATGACCGGCAGCGCGGCCTCATAGCCGATATCGTGGCAGAATTGATCGAAGGCCTTGGCGAGAATCTCCTGAACGCGCCAGTCGGCGTCCTGGCTGACCTGTTGCTTGAGAATACGTAGCGCCTCTGCATCCGAAGCCGCGAGCCGGCCGAGCACGAAGGTCCCCACGCATCTGGCCTGATGGACGTCGGACCGTAAGAGCTCCAATGCGATCTCTTTGGCCGATGTCGCCTCGGTCGAGGTGAAAAGCTCGTCTGCGGTGCGTTGCAGATCGCGGAAGCCGTGTTCCGTCTTCTTCGATCTCTCGACGATGTCTGCGGTGATGACCATGCGCCCCCCTGAGCTTGATCTGCAGTCACCAGATATGAGCTTGGGTCCCACAGCCGATGCCTGAGAGGATCAAATCGCTCTCGCTGAGTTCTGCAAGGACTTTGACACGTGCAAGATCGCGCACTGGAGATCATGGGTGGTATCTCTGCAGATCCGGTCGGCGGGGCGTGCCTTTTTGTCGTCCCGGCTAGCTGCCGCTGCGCCACTCTCCGGAACCGCTCCATGGCTCCAGGCTATCTATCCTGCACGAAATGCGAAGGGCGGGACGCGCATTTTTGCGCGCCCCGCCCGGGACAATCTTAGCAGCGGGTTAACAGGTCTCTGTAACCCATTGATTTATATTGGCTGAAAATGTGTCCCAGCCCGGGACGTCCCGGGGACGCCGCGATAAGCGGCGTCCCCGATCTTGTTCAGGCAGCCCGACGGGGCCGACGGCGGCGCGCCTGGCCGCCGGGTTTACCTGCCGACTGGGGCTTGCCCTGACCGCGTCCGCGGCCACGACCGCCTCCGCCACCACCGCGACGGCCCGGCTTTTCGGCCTCCGAAGCCGCCGGACGGCTGCCCGAAGCGACGGGGATATCGATCTTCATCAGCTTCTCGATCTGGCCGAGCAGGCCGACCTCTTCGGGCGAGCAGAGCGAGATCGCCTCACCCTCACGCCCGGCCCGCGCCGTCCGCCCGATCCGGTGGACGTAGTTGTCCGGGGTCTCGGGAAGGTCATGGTTGATCACATAGGCCACGCCCGGGATGTCGATCCCCCGCGCGGCCACGTCCGTGGCCACGAGGATCGTCGTCGTCCCGTCGCGGAAGGCCTTGATCGCCCGGTCGCGCTGACCCTGGCTCTTGTTGCCGTGGATCGAGGCGGCGTTGTAGCCGTCCGCCACAAGGCTCTTCATGAGCTTCTCGCAGCCGTGCTTGGTCCGCCCGAAGACAAGGGTGAGCGCGTCGCGATCCGCAGAGAGGATTTCACGAAGCTTGTCGCCCTTGCGGGTCTTGTCGAGGAAGTGGACCGACTGGGTGATCTTGTCCGCCGCCTTGCCCGGGGGGGAGACCTGCACCCGCTTCGGGTTGTTCAGGTATGCGCGCGACAGTTCTTCCATCTGCTTGGGCATGGTGGCCGAAAACAGCATGGTCTGGCGCGGCGTGCCGAGCGCCGGCGCGATCTTGCGCAGCGCGTGGATGAAGCCGAGATCCAGCATCTGGTCCGCCTCGTCCAGCACAAGGTGCTGCACGGTGCTCAGATCGACCGCGCCGCGGTCCATCAGGTCCATCAGACGGCCCGGTGTCGCCACCAGGATGTCGGTGCCGCGGCTGAGGAAATTGATCTGGCGGTTGATGCTCTGCCCGCCGACCACGGTGCCGATGCGCAGGTGGGTGTCACCCATCAGGCCACGCAGGCTCTCGGCGATCTGGTTCACCAGTTCGCGGGTGGGCGCGAGCACAAGCGCCTTGACCGACTTGGGCGCGGGTTTGCCCTGCCGGCTCAGCAGGTGGTCGATGAGCGGCAGGCCGAAGGCCAGCGTCTTGCCGGTGCCGGTCTGTGCCAGCCCGAGAATGTCGTGCCCGTCGAGCGCGAGCGGGATCGCTTCGTTCTGGATCGGGGTCGGTTCGTTGAAGCCCGCCTTCTGGAGGGCGGTATTGAGGGTCGGCGCGAGGCCGAGCATGTCGAAATCGAACAAGTTACTTCCTTTGCAGCCGCGAGGGCACACATGCCGGCGGCAGATCGCGTGGTCCCGCCAAAGGGCGCGACGCGCGAGAGGGTGCAGCGCGGCCTCGGGATACGCGGGCGTGTCCCGCGGCTCCGGCCGTCGCTTCAGAACCCTGCGTGATGGGGAACCGGGATGGGTGCGCTGTGGGCGTCTTCTCGCCCTGCCTGCTCACGCGGCGGCGCAGCGTCCTGCCTGATATGCGTCGCGAGGGGCGGTCTGTCAAGCTTGCGCCGCCATCATCCCAGGATGACGTCCAGCAGCATCATCAGGATCAGCCCGAAGATCAGCCCGCGCGTCGCTCTGTCCTGGTGGCCATGGCGATGGGTCTCGGGGATGATCTCGTGGCTGATGATGTAGAGCATCGCGCCCGCCGCGAAGCTGAGCCCCAGTGGTAGCGCGAAGGCCGACACCTGTACCGCCGCGACGCCGATGACGCCGCCGATGGGCTCGACCAGCCCCGTCAGTGTCGCGATCCAGACCGCGCGCAACCTGCCGTAGCCCTGGCCGCGCAGCGCCACCGCCACGGCGAGCCCTTCGGGCGCGTTCTGCAGGCCGATCCCGGTGGCCAGCGACATGCCATTGGTCATGTCCCCGCCGCCGAAGCCGACGCCCACCGCCATGCCTTCGGGAAAGTTGTGGATCGTGATCGCCATGACGAAGAGCCAGATCTTCGGCAGGGCACCGGGGTCGGAGCCTTCGGGCCCCGAGACGAAGTGTTCGTGCGGGATGCGGGCATTGAGCGCCGCGACCATCCAGGCGCCGAGCGCGATGCCGAGCCCGGCGACCAGTGCGGCCGCGGTGGTGCTGCCATAGATTTCTTCGCCGCGGGCGACCCCGGGAAGGATGAGCGAGAAGAACGACGCCGAGATCATCACGCCGGCGGCAAAGCCCAGAAGCGTGTCGCGGTTCGACCGCGAGATTGTCCGGCCGAAGGCCACGGGAAGCGCGCCCACCGCGGTCATCATCCCGGCGCAGAGGCTGGCAAGAAGGCCCCAGAGGATCATGCCCACGTCCTCCGCGGGCTGAAGCTGTTGCGGTCGAGTGCGTATCTTGCGGCCATGAGAGCTCCTTTGCGCCGGATGCCATCGTCATTGGAAAAGGGT
>CAYNKL010000043.1:25095-28536 GCA_964397775.1 uncultured Rhodobacterales bacterium
GCCACGCGGCGCTTTGTCCGGCAGCCGCACATTGCGCGTCCCGCACCCCATCGGTAAGAAAACCTAACCAATCCTGACGAAACGCCGGCCCCCAAGGTGGAGAACACGCCATGCCCGTCATCACCGAGATCGAAGACCTCAAGCGCATCTACCGCCGGCGGGTGCCCAAGATGTTCTACGATTACTGCGAGTCCGGGAGCTGGTCGGAGCAGACGTTTCGCGAGAATGTCAGCGATTTCGACAAGCTCTATTTCCGGCAGCGCGTCGCCAGGGACATGGCAGGGCGCAACACGCGGACGCAGATGCTGGGCGAGGATGTGGCGATGCCGGTGGGGCTGGCGCCGGTGGGGCTGACGGGGATGCAGCACGCCGACGGCGAGATCCACGCGGCGCGGGCGGCGGAGAAGTTCGGCGTGCCCTTCTGCCTCTCGACGCTGTCGATCTGCTCGATCGAGGACGTGGCGGCGCACACGAGCAAGCCCTTCTACATGCAGGTCTACACGCTCACCGATGACGACTTCATGCAGCGCCTCTTCGATCGGGCGAAGGCGGCGGGGTGTTCGGCGGCGGTGATCACGGTGGACCTGCAGATCATGGGGCAGCGCCACAAGGACATCAAGAACGGCATGTCGGCGCCGCCGAAGCTGACGCCGAAGAGCATGGCCAACCTCGCCACCAAGGTCGGCTGGGGACTGGGCATGCTGCAGACCAAGCGGCGGGCCTTCGGCAACGTGATCGGGCACGCGAAGGGGGTGACCGATCCCTCGTCGCTGACCACCTGGACGGCCGAGGCCTTCGACCAGTCGCTCGACTGGGACCGGATCCGGGAGTTCCGGAAGATGTGGGACGGAAAGCTCATCATCAAGGGGATCATGGACCCGCGCGACGCGCTCGAGGCGGTCAACGTGGGGGCCGATGCCATCGTGGTGTCGAACCACGGAGGGCGGCAGCTCGACGGGACGATCAGCTCGATCCGGGCGCTGGAGAAGGTGGTCGACGCGGTGGGCGACAAGATCGAGGTCCATCTCGACAGCGGCATCCGGTCGGGGCAGGACGTTCTGCGGGCGGTGGCGATGGGGGCCAAGTCGACCTGGATCGGCCGGGCCTTCGTCTACGGGCTCGGTGCGATGGGAGAGAAGGGTGTGACCCGCGCGCTGGAGGTCATCCAGAAGGAGATGGAGACCACCATGGGGCTCTGCGGGGTGACCGACGTCAAGGATGTGGACCGCGATATCCTGATGGTGCCCAAGGGCTTTTCGGGCGACTGGGCCGAGTGATCCGGGGCGCCGTCGCGGGGGTGTCCCGGGCCGGGACGTCTTTGCCCTCTATATAAATCAATGGGTTAATTGTTCGAATTAACCTCGTCTTAAGATTGTCCCGCGGGGACAGGGGCGCGTGCGGTCCATCTAGGGCTCGGCCACCGGCCCCCGGTCGCGGAGCGCTTCGCGGAAGGTGAAGGCCTCGGGCGAGGGGCCGTGGCTGTGCAGCGCCTCGATACGGGCAACGCCCTCGGCCCAGGTCGGGCGATCCTCCCGACGGTGCCACCAGAGCACGTAGGGCGGCCACCGTGGCTCCACGAACCACTTGCGCCCCTGCGCCATGGCACGGGCATGCAGGCCGCCGTAGATCCAGTCATGGGCCGAGGCCGCATCGCGCCAGAGCGAGAGCGTCGAGGGGGCCCAACCGTCGCCATTGTCCTGCCAGAACCCGGGATAGACCTGCGGCCCCCAGCTTTCGGGGCCCTCGGGTTCGTCCGGATAGCCCGACCGCGCGATCAGCCCCGGCGCCGCATCGACGCGCGCAAAGACCGGATCGTTCAGCGCATGGAAGCCGTCGTTGGCCGGGTCCTCGGATGGCCTGGCGAACTGGCCGAAGGTGTAGAGGGCGAGGGGCATGGGCTGGGTTTGGCAGAGGGGTGCGTCAGGTGCGTGACGTTTGGGGGATGGGTTTGAAGGTTTGCAGACTAGAGCGCTGTCGGCAAAGGTGAAGTTGTTTGGATATGTTGCGAACCAAGGACTTACGCTCTTCGTGACGGATTCTGCGTAGGGCACGAACGTCCGCCATGCTAAGCAAACTCTGGCCAATCGGTTCAAGGTTCCGGGCCAGGTGAGAGGTTCACATCGGAAAAAATGACTTTAATTGTTGAGCATGACGGTACTCGTTCAGAGTTCGCGGATGATGCGCTTCTCGTGTTCATCGACGAAACGGGTCACGAGGATTTCGCCGATCCGCATGCCCCTTTCTTCGGTCTTGCAGGCTGTGTATGCGCTGCCGGAGATTACAGCGTTTTTGTCGATAAACCATGGCAAATAGTTGAGCAATCTTTCCCAAGTTATATGCACCCGCTACATGCTGCCGATCTTCGGCCAGCAGAGATGAGCAAAGAGCAGCTCGCAGCGATAGACGGCTTCTTTGCCAATGGAGCCTTTGTACGGTTCGCGACGATTGCAAAAGCTGAAATAGAGAATGAGTCAACGCTCCCCATTCTCCAGATCCTTGTGCAGCAGACCTTTCAAAGAGTACTCGATCTGATTAAGAAATCCGGTCGTGGTTTCAGCCAGCTGATAATTGTCATTGAACATTCCGAAAGGCTTGACGCGCAGTACGCAGAGTATTTTCGCCGTAATCATCTCCAACGCAAAGACGGCAAGCCGGTGCCTACATTTGTTTGCACACAAGCCAAGTCCTCGGGTGAAGATTTCATGCGGGGTCTGTGCGTGGCAGACTTTCTTGCTCACACAGCCGGTAGTATGTCGCGAACGACCCAAGGTGGAAGGCAGTGTGCCACACGGCGAGATTTTAATAACGCCTTCCAACACGATTGGGCAGTCCACTCATTCTTAGACGCAATAAGGGCGAAGCCAAGCGATGTAAGCTAATCCAAGCACTCGTTGCGTTAGAAGCCACCCTTAGTGCTAACTGGCGCAACTGTATCGAACGGCAAAAAGTCCTTAATCCGGACAGTTGAACGGCCCGCGTGCAAAGAGCCTCTCAGAACCCACCACAAAGACGCCTGAACGCGAAGCCCCCTGCGCGGAATCAAGGCCGAAGGCCGCCGCGCATCGCAGCCGCGCCCCCACGCGGCGGCGATTTGGTGACGCTGGGTGCTTCGTGTCGGGGTCTTCCGGGTTTGCTGAAATAAAGCGCGCGGATCGGCAGTTTGGATCGCCACCGCGCGCGGCTGCGCTGCGCGGCTTTGTGCTTTGGATCGGGCGGCGGTGCAGTGCCCGGCGTTCTGACTTCTGAACGCGAAGCCCCCCGCGCGGAATCGAGGGCCGTAGGCCCGCCGCGCATCGTCATGCTGGACGCATGCCTCCGGCATGACCGCGCTCCCACGCGGCGGCGATTTGGTGAAGCTAGGTGCGTCGTGTCGAGGTCTTTCGGGGTTGCCGGGATAAAGCGGGCGGATCGACGGTTGGGATCGCCACCGCGCGCGGCTGT
>CAYNKL010000044.1:0-28246 GCA_964397775.1 uncultured Rhodobacterales bacterium
TGCAGCGCCAGCAGGTGAAGCAGATCCTCGACCAGTGGGAAAAGAACAGCCCCGGCCGTCGCCAGGTGATGTTCCGGGCGCTGATGAACGCGCGGCCCTCGCATCTGCTCGATCCCAAGCTCTGGGATTTCGCGGGTCTTTCCCTGGGTGAGGGGAAAGTGCCCGAGGTGGACGCGCCTCCCGATCTCGGTCGCGGCCAGGTTTAGGCGCTTTGCGCGCACCGGCTGCTGCGCTTTCAAGATGATTTATGACGGCCATGCGCCACGGGTCCACCGGGCGCACGCGGCTTCGTGACCGGTAACCCCGGAACGGGGTGTCTGCGAAGGCGTTGTCCGTAAAGCCTTATCCGGAAGGAGAAATATCATGCTTCGCACCACGCTGACCGCTGCAACGCTGGCCCTGGTGCCCGCGACAGCGACCCTCGCCGAAAGCCACGCCGAGAGCGATGCCAGCCCCGCGGCCATGGCCACGTTGAAGGATCAAAGCGGCGCCGAGGTGGGCCAGGTCGAGATTTTCGAGACCGTTGACGGCCTTCTGTTCCAGGTCGAGGCAAGCGGCCTGCCCGAGGGCGGGCACGGCTTTCACGTGCACCAGACCGGCACCTGCGAGGGTGATTTCACCTCTGCCGGCGATCACTATCAGCCCGGCGGAAACGGCCACGGTCTGATGGCGGAGGAGGGCGCGCATGCCGGCGATCTGCCCAACGTTTTCGCCGGGCCCGAGGGCAACGTGCGGGCCGACCTGACCTCGTCGGTGCTGAGCCTCGAAGACGGTGAGGCGCCGGTCATGGACGACGACGGGTCGGCCATCATCGTGCACGAGAACGCCGACAGCTACGGTGCAGAGGCCGGGGCGGGCAGTCGCATCGCCTGCGGCGTGATTGAAGCCGCCTCCTGATCCCGTCTGCGCGACGCGACCTGGTGTTCAAGCGCCCCCCGGAGATGACATCCGGGGGCGCCTTTTTTTGTTCAGATACGCAGCGGCAAAGGCGGCAGGGCTGCGTGCCTGGAATGCGCCGCCTCGGGCGGCAGGCCGACATCGCGGCGCAGATGCGCGCTCAGCTCATCGGCATTGGGCGGCGGCGGCCGGGTTTGCGGCCGGCGCAGGGCTGCGCGGAGCGCGGCGATGAGCACGACACGGGCGCCGTGACGCGCGATGATGGCCTCGAGCGCGGCGTCGGGGCCGGCTGGGGCGATGCGGACGGGGTGGATCATGGTACGATATCCGGGCGGGCGCCCGGTCCCTTGCTTTGAAGTTGAATCGAAGCCATGGGAATCGTCCCGCAGACCCGTGCGGATGCACGTGACCCGGCTGGATTGCCAGGCTCCGAAAGGTTGGGTTGCGGGGGAGATCGCGGCCGGCGGACGCAGCGGCGGCGATCGGGCGGTACGGCTTACAGGCCTCGTGAGGCCGTATTCCAGCGTACCGCGCGGAACGACGGGCAGAAGGTGGTCGGCATGAACGTCATGAACGGCCCTCCTCTGACTCGTGCGGGTTCCGTGGCCAGGCTCTTACATCGAGCCCCGGCAAAAATCGACAATTATTTTGGGGGAGGGCGCAAAGCCGCGCGTCGCGTGTGGCAGATCAGTCGGGGACGTTGTCGATCCCGGATCCGCCCCAGGGATGGCAGCGCCCGATGCGGCGCAGCGTCAGCCAGCCGCCGCGCAGGGCGCCGTGACGTTCCAGCGCCTCAAGCGCGTAGGCCGAGCAGGTCGGCTGATAGCGGCAGGAATGGCCGACCCAGGGCGAGAACAGCAGCCTGTAGGCGCGGACGGGGAGGGAGAGAAGGCGGGCGGCCGGGGTCATGCCCGCGGCCTCAGCCGTGCAGGCGCGACAGGGCAAAGCGCAGGTCGCCTTCCAGCGCGGCAAAGTCGCGGTCGATGGTGGCGCCGGGGCGGCCGATCAGCACGTAATCCCAGCCGGGGTGCGCCAGTCCGGGCAGCACAAGACGCGCAACCTCGCGCAGCCGGCGTTTGGCACGGTTGCGGGCCACGGCATTGCCGACCTTGCGCGAACAGGTAAATCCCACGCGCACCGATTCGTCGCCGTCGGCGCGTTCCCGCGCCTGGACCATCATGCCACCGGTGCCCTGCTTGCGCGCCCGTGCGGCGCGCAGGAAATCGGCACGGTGCCGCAGCCGGTCCAGACGCAGCGAAACCGCCGCGGAGGGCTCCGAGGCGGTGCTTGCAATCGGGCCGGTCATGGCCGGAAGCCTCTTAGGCGCTGAGCTTCTTGCGGCCGCGCGCGCGGCGGGCGTTCAGGATCTTGCGGCCGGCCTTGGTGGCCATGCGCGAGCGAAAGCCGTGGCGGTGCTTGCGAACGTAGTTCGACGGCTGGAATGTGCGTTTCATCGCGTCTGCTCCGTGCATCGGACCCGGGGCGCGCGCGTATCGGCGGGCCGGGCCGGTGAGTTTTCGAAGCCCGTCCTATAGGGATGCATCCCGCGCCTGTCAAACCTCAAAACCGGGGTCAAGCCGGTCATTGAGGTCCTGCGGCCCCGGGAAATGTTACAATTTCCGGCGCAGCCTGCCTCGAAGTGTCCGCTTCGGCGCACCACGGATCAAGGCGGCGTGACTTTGGCATCGCGCGCTGTCTGCGGCCCCATCTTCATGCCATGCAGGGCAAACACGACGGGAAGGCGGACATGACCGAGACGGGCGACAACCACAAGCCGGCGCTGCGGCGACATCTGCCGCTTCTGTTGATCCTCGTGGCCGCGGTGGTGGGCTACTTCACCCTGCGCGACCAGCTCACCTTCGACACGCTGCGGGAGAATCGCGAGGCCTTGCTGGCTTTCCGCGACCAGAACTACCTCGCGCTCGTGCTGGTCTTCGTCGGGGCCTACGTGGCCATCGTCGCCTTTTCGCTGCCCGGGGCGGCCGTGACCTCGGTCACCGGCGGTTTCCTCTTCGGGCTTGTGGCGGGGACGGTCTTCAATGTCGTCTCGGCCACCATCGGCGCGGTGCTGATCTTCCTCGCCGCACGGGCCGGGCTCGGCCGGATGCTCGAAGCGCGGCTTGAAACATCCGAGGGCCGGCTGCACCAGATCAAGCAGCGCCTGAACGAGAACGAGGTCAGCGTCATGTTCCTCATGCGGCTGGTGCCCGTGGTGCCCTTCTTCATTGCGAATCTGCTGCCTGCGCTGGTCGGCGTGAAGTTCCGGAACTTTCTTCTGACGACCGCGCTTGGCATCATCCCGGGGGCCGCCGTCTTCACCTCGATCGGGGTGGGGCTGGGTGAGGTCTTTGCCCGTGGCGACGACCCCGACCTGTCGCTGCTCTGGGCGCCCGAGGTGATCGGGCCGATCCTAGGCCTTGCGGTGTTGGCGGCGCTTCCGATGGTGATCAAGGCCCTGCGCGGCCGGAAGGAGATCTGAGGCATGGAAAAGATCCGGTGCGACCTGCTGGTGATCGGCGCGGGCTCGGGCGGCTTGTCCGTCGCCGCGGGCGCCGCGCAGATGGGGGCCGACGTGGTGCTGCTCGAAGGCGGCAAGATGGGGGGCGACTGCCTCAACTACGGCTGCGTGCCGTCCAAGGCGCTGATCGCCTCGGCCAAGGTCGCCCACGGCATGACCACGGCGGCACCCTACGGCATCTCGCCGCGCAGCCCCGAGATCGACTATGCCGCCGCCAAGGACCACGTGAAGCAAGCCATCGCCACCATCGCCCCCGTCGACAGCCAGGAGCGGTTCGAGGGGCTGGGCGTGCGCGTGATTCGCGAATTCGGGCGGTTCGTGGACAGCCGCACCGTCGAGGCAGGCCAGCACAGCATCACCGCCCGACGCGTGGTGATCGCCACGGGATCCTCGCCCTTCGTGCCGCCGATCCCGGGCCTCGACGAGGTGCCGTACCTGACCAATGAATCCCTGTGGGAGTTGCGCGAGCGCCCCGCGCACCTGCTGATCATCGGCGGCGGGCCCATCGGCATGGAGATGGCGCAGGCCCATCGGCGCCTGGGCTGCCGCGTGACGGTGATCGAGGGCGGCAAGGCCTTTGCCAAGGACGACCCCGAAACCGCCGCGGTCGTGCTGGAGGCGCTGCGCGACGAAGGCGTGGAGATCGCCGAGGGCGCGCAGGCCAGCGCCGTCCGCAAGGACGGCCCCAACATCACGGTCGAGACCGAGGATGGCCGCAGCTTCACCGGCTCGCACCTGCTGGTCGCCGTGGGCCGCAAGGCCAATGTCGAGGGGCTCGACCTCGAGAAGGCGGGCATCAACCGCACGAAGACCGGCGTCGAGGTCGATGACAACCTGCGCACCGCCAACCGCCGCGTCTATGCCGTGGGCGATGCGGCAGGGGGCATGATGTTCACCCATGTCGCGGGCTACCACGGCGGGCAGGTCATCCGGCCGCTGCTCTTCGGCCTGCCCGGCAAAGCCAGGACCGCCCACCTGCCCACCGCCACCTATACCGATCCGGAGCTGGCACAGGTCGGCCTGACCGAGGCGCAGGCGCGCGAGAAACACGGCGACAAAGCCGAGGTCGCCCGGTTCGAATACGCCCACAACGACCGCGCCATTGCCGAGCGCAAGACAGCCGGTCTCATCAAGGTCATGGTGGTCGGCGGCAAGCCCGTGGGAGCCTCCATCGCGGGGCATCAGGCCGGCGAACACATCGCGCTCTGGTCGCTTGCCATCGCCAACGGGCTCAAGATGAGCCAGGTCTCGGCCATGGTCGCACCGTACCCGACTTACGCCGAAATAAATAAAAGGGCTGCAGGCGCGTATTTCACACCTAGATTGTTCGGTAACGACACAGTGAAGAAGGTGGTGCGGCTGGTCCAACGCTGGCTGCCCTGACAAGTTACGGCGCCCATGTTCAACTCGCTTTCCGGCCGGTTCCTCGTCCTGACGATGGTTTTCGTCATGCTGGCCGAGATCCTCATCTTCGTCCCCTCGGTGGCGCGCTTCCGCGAGGATTACCTTCTCGCGCGGCTCGAACGTGCGCAGATCGCTTCGCTCGCGCTTCTGGCCGACGACATGATCGCGCCCGAACTCGAAGAGGAGCTTCTCGCCAATGCGGGCGTCTACAACGTCGTGCTTCGACGGGACGAGGCCCGCGAACTGGTGCTCAGCTCGCCGCTGCCCCATGACATCGCCGCGACCTACGACCTGCGCGAGGCGGGTCCGCCCGTCCTGATCCGCGATGCGCTCGCCCGCCTAATCGATCCCGAACCGCGCATCGTCCGGGTCATCGGCAGCCCGCTGCGCGACGCGGGCCTGCTGATCGAGGTCACGATGGAGACCGCGCCCATGCGTGCGGCCATGATCGACTACGGGCTGCGCATCCTGATCCTCTCGGCGGTGATCTCGATCATCACCGCGCTGCTGCTGTTCCTGGCCGTGCGCCGGCTTCTGGTGAAGCCGATCAAGGGCGTGATCGCCCACATGATGGCCTACACCCAGGCGCCCGAGGACGCCCGCCGGATCATGCAGCCCACGGCCCGCGTGCGCGAGCTGCGCGAGGCCGAGGAGGCGTTGCAGGAGATGGAGCAACAGCTCACCCAGGCGCTCAAGCAGAAGGAGCGGCTGGCACAGCTCGGCGGGGCCATGGCGCGGGTCAGCCACGATCTTCGCAACATCCTCACCTCCGCGCAGCTGTTTACCGATCGCATCGAGATGTCCGAGGACCCCTCGGTGAAACGGCTCGCGCCCAAGCTTGTGGGGTCGATCACCCGCGCCATCAGCCTCTGCGAGGGCACGCTGGCCTTCGGCCGCGCCGAGGAGCCCGCGCCGCGACTCACCCTTTTCAATTTCGCGGAACTCGCCAACGATGTGCTGTCCGCCGAACGGCTGGCCATCGGCGAGGACGATGTGAGCCTGGCCGAGGACATCCCCGCGAGCCTCATGGTACGGGGCGATCCCGAGCAGCTCTACCGCTCGCTCGCCAACCTCGTGCGCAACGCACGGCAGGCGATCACCGGCTCGGGCGAGCCGGGCGAAATCTCGATCGCGGCGCGCGAGGGTGAACGCGAATGGATCATCGAGGTCTCGGACACGGGGCCGGGCCTGCCGCCGAAGGCGAAGGAACATCTCTTCCAGCCGTTCCAGGGCGGCGCCCGCAAGGGCGGCACGGGCCTTGGCCTCGCCATCGTGTCGGAAATCGTCCGCGGACACGGCGGCACCATCACCCTCGTCGACAAGGAGGGCTGCGGCACCTGTTTCGAAATCCGCCTCCCCATGGGGGATGTGGCGTAAAGTGCAATTTTTCCTCACGCAGGCCCTTGCAGGGCTGCGGCACCTCCGTTAGATCACCGCTCAACGGACCGATAGCTCAGCTGGATAGAGTACCTGACTACGAATCAGGGGGTCGGGGGTTCGAATCCTCCTCGGTCCGCCATTCCCCCCTTGGAAGATGCCAAGCTAAACCGACTTTCGTGTCACATTGCTGACCCAGAAGGCGGTGTATCCCGAAATCATCGCGACATTGCTCAGTTGAGCTGGCGATCTTAAGATCCGGGCAATCCAGCCTTTGTCTGGTCTCGGAAACTTCGCTTGGTCAAAGCTTAGCTGCCACTCCCGGAACAAACTTCCCGCAGCTGCCGCTGAAGGCGTCACACTCCCCTCCGAGCCGGCGACTTCCTTGCTGTCGCGGCTTGCGGCCAGGAACGGCGCCATTTTGATGCAGAGGTTCTGCGGCGACATTGCCTTTCCGATCGACCCGCTCTTTCGTGGTGAGACGGTCGCCTTGGAGCAATTGGCCCAGCTTGCAGGGTGCGACGCGAGCGCATTGGAGCGGGTCTCTATCCGCCACCTCGGTAATGGCCATTTCCGCCTGAGAGGAGAATTTGCCTCCCTTCAAAGCTTTCAGCGCACGCGCATCCGCGTCTGTCCGGAGTGCATACGGTCCGAGATACCGTCAGCAGAAGAGTCGTGGCGTTTGCCGCGTCGCCTGCAGTGGAAATTCTCGTCGATCAGAAGCTGCCCGCAACATGGCTGTGTGCTGGTGAGCCTCCCACCAGAGAAGTTTAGCAAAGATGCCAGAGATTTTTCGGCGCAGCTTCGGAAGCACTACTGCTGGATCCTGGAGCAACCGGTTATCCACGCAGACCACAGCCTGTTCGAGCAGTACCTCACCAACCGCGTTCTGAAAGGGCGGAGTGCACTGTGGATCGATCGCCTCGAGCTCAATGTGGTGTCCCGCGCATCCGAGGTGCTGGGGCTGCGCATCGCCAAGGGGCCAGACGCTTTGCTTGTCGGGCACAGCGAAGCCGACTGGATGAATTTCGGAGCCTTGGGCTACGATGTGCTGAAAGATGGCCTTACCACCGTCTCAGACTGCCTCGCGGCGATGGCGCGTGAGCATGGCGTGGACGGGCGTTTCTTCGGGTCTTCGGGGCCTGGACCACATGGTTGAAGAGCCGGAGCCTCGGTGACGAGTTCGAACCCCTGCGTGACATCGTGCGGCGACACATCTTCGACCATTTCTCAGTAAGACGCGGGGTGCTGGTGCTTGGCGTGCCGTCAGAGGGAATGGCTTCGCCGAACGCACGGACGTCCCTCTCGCTTACGGGCTTCGCCAAGCGCAACGCGGAGGACTTGGCGCGCCGCGGCCTCGCAAGGCGTCAGGCTGATGGCCCCATTGTTCCGATGGGCTTCGTGACGCAGCGAATGCTTGAGGCCTACGAGCGCGAGAAGAAGTTCTTCTTCGCTCAGAGGGGGGCTGGTGCAAACGTGGCAGTTCAAGCGCATCGTGCTGATGCTGTTGTAGAACCGGGCGGGATCCAAATCTCCATCAGCGCTGTCGCGCAAGAGCTGCGAGTCACGGCCAGAACGGTGGTATATCTGGTTGAGAACGGGCTGCTGCACGGCGTGGATGCTTCAGAACTCTACCGTCGGGGGACGACCGTTGTCACCGCCGCTAGTCTGGCGCGCCTCCGGGGGACCTTCATTTCTTTGGGCGAGCTTGCCGAGATCACTCGGCGGCCGCAGGGCGCATTGTCCATGAAGCTCAGAAATGCGGGCGTGGCCCTCTTGGCGATGTCACAGGATCTACTGGCGCGAAGATGTAAGTGCTGACGTGACTGCTGAGCAATGATGTTTCGGACCTGAGCTGCCGTTACCTGGCGGTCCATCGCTGCGGCGCGGCTTCACGGAACCGGACGTTCACACGTCGCTCAGCAAAATCGTATGCGCGCAGGTCCGCAGTGCGGGACGAAGCGGGCGTTCAGATACTTCACTGGGAGCGCAGAGATTTCGTACCTGCGCTCGTGGGCTCCACCTCTAGCGACTTGGGCCTCAGCGTGGATCGCCGGAACGCGCCATCGACGGCAACGGCACGGGCGAGAACCCTTGTCGACAGTGCGATGCACGTATTCGAAGTCTCTCCGATCCCCTTGGAACGGTCTTTCGCCCGGAACCTCAATCTCGTGTTCTTACGGTGATACAAACTCGAAGCGCGTACCGAGCAGATGAGGGCGGGCAGACAACGCGCGATTGAAAAATGCAAGTTGATCCAACAAGCTTGCGCGAGGTCAGGGAGGGAACAATGTCAATCAGATTCGATATGCCGACAGCGACTTCTGCCGTAGAGAGGACCGGTTGCATCGTCGCCCTTGCAGCGTTCACGGCAATGCCGGGATGGGCGCAGGAGAGTTTCGAAGTCAGCTCCCCCGGCGATGTCGTGACGGTCACGCTTGAGGTCCAGAACGGCACGCCAACCTACTCCGTCACTCGCCTCGGCGCCGATATACTCGAGCCTTCGACCCTCGGCGTCCGCTTCGCCGAGGGCCCGCCGTTCGACGGTGGCCTTATCCTGACCGGGACCGAGACCGGGTCCTTCGACGAGACGTGGGAACAGGTCTGGGGTGAAAAAAGGAACATCCGCAATCACTACAACGAACTGCGCGCCAGCTTCGAGACCGAGGGCGAAACGACACGCAGTATGGACGTCGTGTTCCGCATCTACGACGATGGTTTCGGCTTCCGCTATGAGTGGCCCGAGCAGGACGCCCTCGGCGCGTTCGAAATCGCCGACGAATTGACAACCTTCGACATGGCTGGCGACCCGATCGCCTGGTGGATCCCGGCATACGGGCGCACACACTACGAATATCTCTGGCGCGACGAGCCGCTCAGCGCCCTCGATGGCAACCAGGCGGTCCACACGCCGCTTACCATGGAGACCGGCGACGGGCTCTATCTGTCGATCCACGAGGCGGCGCTGGTCGACTACTCATCGATGTCTCTGCTGCCTATGGGAAATGGCGTACTGAAGGCGGATCTGGCGCCCTGGGGCGGCAACGACGGTTTCACGTTGGTCCGGGGGGAGGCGCCGCTGGTGTCGCCCTGGCGGACCATGCAGATCGCAGACACGCCCGGAGGCCTGATCGAATCTTACCTGATCCTAAATCTGAATGAGCCGAACGCGCTCGAGGACACTTCTTGGATCGAGCCGGCGAAATACATCGGCATCTGGTGGAACATGCACCTTGGCGATTGGTCCTGGGGGACCGGCCCGAACCACGGCGCCACGACCGAGCACGCCAAGACCTACATCGACTTCGCCGCCGAGCACGGTCTGCCGAACGTCCTGATCGAGGGCTGGAATACCGGGTGGACCGGCCGCTGGTGGGGCAACGGGGTGAGCATGAACTTCACCGAGGCGACGGAGGATTTCGACCTTGAGGAGGTCATGGCCTACGCCGCCGAGCGCGGGGTCAACATCGTCGGTCATCACGAGACCGGCGGCGCAGTGCCGAACTACGAGGCACAGCTCGAGGGCGCGCTGGCGCTCTACGCCCGCCACGGCGTGCCGTCGGTCAAGCAGGGATACGTCGATTTCGGCCAGGGAATCGAGCACGAGGATGCCGGGGGCGTGAACCGCGGCGAGTGGCATTATGGTCAATACATGGTCGAGCACGACGCGCTCGCCCGCGAGGCGTTCGCCCAGGCGAAGATCGCGATGAACCCACACGAACCGGTGAAAGACACCGGCCTGCGCCGGACCTATCCGCACGTCATGACCCGAGAGGGTGCGCGTGGACAGGAATACAATTCGCCTGGCGGCGGAGGAAATCCGGTCAACTATACCACCGTCCTGCCTTTCACGCGGATGCTCTCGGGGCCGATGGATTTCACGCCCGGCATCTTCGATCTCGGTCCCGACAAGGCGCACCACACGCCGTCGACGCTCGCCAACCAGCTCGCGCTCTACGTCGTGATATACAGTCCGCTGCAGATGGCGGCGGATCTGCCCGAGCATTACGAAGCCAATCTCGAAGCCTTCCAGTTCATCAAGGACGTGGCCGTCGACTGGGACGACACGCGGGTGCTGAACGGGCGGATCGGCGACTACGTCACCATCGCAAGAAAGGAACGCGATGGAGAGGACTGGTATCTCGGGAGCATCACTGACGAGATCGGGCGCAGCTTCGAGGTTCCGCTATCGTTTCTGGATGCGGATCGAGGATATGTCGCCGAGATCTATCGCGACGGTCCGGATGCCGACTGGGAGACGACACCGCTCGATATCGAGATCACCGCGGCGCTGGTGGACGCCTCGACGACCATGCGCATGCGGCTTGCCCCGGGGGGCGGCCAGGCGATCCGCTTCCGGCCCGCGTCGGAAGAAGAGCAAGAGACACTGAACGCATACACTCCCGAGTGATCGCCCGCAGCGAGATGATCATGACGTTGCCGATCTTGCGCCTGTCATGAGCGGTCGGTGCTTGGGCCGTCGTGCAGCGGGCGGCCCTATCGAGATGCAGATTATATCCTGCTACTTTTATGCTCCATTAAAACTGGCACTTCCGCAACGGTGTTGCCTGCCGTCCGCGGCGCGCTGCCTGAAAGGATTGTGTGCGGACGTTCGCCTGGCTGCTAGCCTTCAGCCATCTTCTGAAACGCACGCGCGCATTCGCGTAGGGCGACGAGGTATTGAACTGGACCATCCGTCCCTTCGTCCACTTGCCACACCAAGGGCGCCATAGAGCGCGTCGTTCGTCCAGGCTGAGATCGGTTGCTGCAAGCGCCGCAGGTCCTCGCAGAGCCTGATCTGACCGCCGTGCGAGTTCTCATCTCACGCATGGTCCCGAAAATACCCTCAGGCTCAAACCCACGGCGCTCCTGCTCTGTCGGCTATTTGGCCTGCGTCGCGACGAAGCGTTCGACCAGCTGGCAGAAGCGTTCGGAGATCGTCGCGCTTTGAGCAAGCGTGTGTTCGTGGCTCAGGGTCTCGTCGCTCAGGCCTGCGGCGAGATTGGTGATTGCCGAGACCGCTACGACCTTCATCCCGCAATGCACCGCGGCGATGCACTCCGGTACGGTCGACATGCCGACAGCATCTGCGCCCAGCATCTTGAAGGCGCGGATCTCTGCGGGGGTCTCGAAGTTCGGCCCGGTGTACCAGAAATACACCCCTTCATGCAGTTCGATGCCTTCGGCTCTTGCAACGGCGTGCAGGTCGGCGCGCAGGTCGCGATCATAGGCATTCTTCATGTCGATGAAACGTGGACCGACGCTGTCGTCATTGGGGCCGATCAGCGGATTGAACCCCGACCAGTTCACGTGGTCGGAAATTGCCATCAGGCTGCCCGGGGGCATGTCGGCGTGGAAGCTTCCAGCGGCGTTCGAGATGAACAGCGTCTCGACGCCGGCATCGCGCATCGCCCGGACCGGCAGTGCCAGATCTGAATAGGCGAAGCCCTCGTAGCTGTGCAGGCGTCCCTGCATGCAGATCACGTCGACACCCGCGAGCGCACCGATCACGAAGCGTCCCGAGTGGCCTGAGACGGTCGACTGCGGAAAATCGGGAATGTCGGCGTAGGGCAGATAAACGGGATCGATAATCCTCTCGGCCAGATCGCCAAGCCCGGAGCCGAGAATGATCGCAACCTTGGGTTTCCGTGTTCCGAGGGCCTGTTTCAGTTTCTCGGCCGCAATGCGGTGATCACTCATGGTATTCTCTCCATTGGGACGGCCGGGAGCGCCCGACCGTAGGGGCCGGTATCCCGGCCAGAACAAAAGACTGCAGGCTCTGGTCCGGCGGGCACGTGGGCTTTATCCAGCTGGTCCCAGACCGGTCCGAGATATGCGTCGGCATCAACGTCATCAATGTAAAATAGATTGGCTCGCTTCTCGGGTGTTTGGTGAACGTGGCATGGGCTGGGGCGCCTACGCCGAGGACTTGCTTTGCTTCATGTCCGGATATGCGCGAGACCGGGGTCCCGGCCGCCGATCGAGAGGCAAGAACTTCCAACCGAGAGGATACTCCATGACCTTCCGTACCGTGTCGCCGGCGCTTGCCGCCCGCTTGCACTCGCCGCCACCCCCGCACTGTCGAGCTACGGCTTCCGTATGGGCAAGGATCTGACGGAGACCGGCGGAGTGCTGATCGGCGGGACCGGGGAAGAGGTTTCGAGCCACTGGCTGGAGATCGTCCCGGCGCAGGATCACGAGGCGGGCTCGACCGTCAGCGTCGGCGTGACCGACGCGGCATCGATCCCCGGCAAATTCATCGAAATCCCGCAGGTCGACCGGACGTTCCGGTACCTGACGATGAACTATTCCGACTACAAGGGCTTCCCAGCGCCGCTGACCAACGGCGGCATCAACGAGCATCAGGTCGCCGTGCGCGACACCTGGGCGACCAATCGCTCCGACCTCACGGAAATGACGCCGGAGCCGCAGACCGGCCCGCAATATTCCGACCTTGGCCGGCTGGTCCTCGAACGCGCCACGACCGCACGCGTGGGTGCCGAGCTGATCGGAGAGCTGATCGCCGAACACGGGGCTATTCGACCTACGGCGGCAACACGCACCTGATCGCGGACCCGAACGAGAGCTGGGTCGTCTGGCAGTTCTCGGGCGGTCAGGGACTCTGGGCCTCAGAACGTCTCGGATCGGACGAGGTTCGGGTGCTCTACCCGGGATGCATCGAGGACTTCCCCGCGAAATTCGAGGAAAGCGAGGACTTCATGGGCTCGCCGAACCTCATCAGCTTTGCCGAGGAGCAGGGCTGGTACGATCCCGATGGCGGCGAGAGCTTCAACCTCTTCGACGCCTACGGTGCCCAGGACGGCCGCGAGGCCCGCACCGGCGGCTACAGGTACATGAGCCAGGCCGATGTCGAGGAGGAGCTCGAGGGGATGGCACCGGTCTCGGCGCGCGAGATGATGGACATGGTCCGCGACCCGCGGATCGCCGACGTCGAGGCCGGATACGGCCAGGTCGCGAGCCTTGAGGAAGGCACCGATCCCGACATGATCCAGATCTGGGTCGCGCCGACGGGATCGGTCACGGCGCCGTTCAATCCGTGGTATCTGGGGGTGCGGGAGGTGCCGCCGCAATACGGCATGCACCGCTACCTGACGAAGGGCGCGGCGGCGTCCCTCCTGAACCCCGATTACCAGATGCAGGAGGCCACGGATTTCGCCGGCCGCACGTTCAAGCAGCTCATGTACTACACCTGCTCGGAACCGGACACGTATATCGGACCTGTCGTGCGCTTTCTCGAAGACTTCGAGGCGGACGGCTTCGAGGACCAGACCTGGCTCGAGACTTCGGCGCAGACGTTGATAGACGCCGGTGAGCGCGAGGCCGTGCAGTAGCTTCTGACCCACTATTCGACGGACCGCGCCATGGGCGCCCTCGCGCTCGGCGAGACGATCAAGGCCGCGCTTGGCGCGCATATCTAGCTTGCCGATGCGTTCCGGGCGCCGGAAACGGACGAGATCAACGATCCCGGCGGAGAGTGACCGAACTGCCTCGTCGGAGCGAACCCTGACATGCCAGCGGACCAGCAGTAACTCAATTGCAACCGGGGCAGCGAGCCTGCCCCGGTTGCCGAGCATGCCGCGAAATAGCCATTCGTTCGCGATGCAGCGAGTGTCCGGTCCGTCCGCAGAGCTAAGCTCGACGGGGCCGCGGATGCTGCGCGACATTGCAATTGGCTGCTTCAGGACATGGCACTGCAGCATCGGCACCCCGCTTGACTACCTGGTCAGGGCCGAGACCGACAAACGGGGTCGGGGACGGAACGGCTTCGATGTCGACGCCGCCTGCCTGCTGCGAGGCAAGCCCGCTACCCTGACCGGCGTGCAGCGTAGCCACGCAGCAACTCGACCCGGCGTGGGCGGAAACTGGTCCCGCCCGGGCGCACCTCGCCGATCCGGGCCACGTGGAAGAGACGATAATCCTGTCTCAGTTGGCAGAGCCCCAGGAGTATCAGCGCGTTCGGCCCGTATGACAGACCGAGCGGCCAGATCTCCCGTTCGGTCCGGCGCTCGTTCAGGTCGCGATAGGTGATCCAGAGGCTTGTCTCATCCCAGCAGGCGCGCCGCACCAGATCCATGTCGACCTCCACCTCAGCCCGGGCGTCGGGCGGGCGCCAGGACCGCAGGATCGTGTGCATGGCCTGGCGGGCCTGGCCGTCCGGCAGCGTGGCGATGATGCGGGCGATCGCATCGCGGCCGGCGCGGGCGAGATCGGCATCGCCCAGGCTGTCGAGGCTACCGATGCCCAGCATCAGGGCCTCGATCTCGATCCGCGAGAAGCTTTGCGGCGGCAGGGCCGGATCTTCCGTCAGCGTGTAGCCATAGCCGGCTGCGCCATCGATCAGGAGGCCGCCGGCCCGCAGGGTTGCGATGTCGCGGTAAAGCTGGCGTCGCGAGATCTCGGTCTCAGCAGCAAGGCGTTCCGCCGTCACCGGCGCCGGCAGGCGACGGAGAACGTCCATCAGGCGCATCAACCGGTCTTGGCGGGCCATACCCTACTGCCTCGTTCTGTCAGCAGGGGAAGCGTAAGTGGATCCTGCCGAGATCGAAAGGAGTCTTCGATGTCCATTCTCTACCATGCCCCCCGGTCCCGATCCGACATGATCGTGACGCTGGTCCGGATGCTGAACGCCGACATCACGATCCGCGAGGTCACGATCCCCCGACAGGACGGGACGGGCGCGCCGGATCCCGACAATCCGCATCCAGAGAAGAAGGTGCCGTATCTGGTGGACGGCGAGGAGACCGTTCGCGAACGCGGCGCCATCATCGCGTATCTGACAGATGCCTATCCCACCGCAAAGCTGGGGCCGCTCCCCGGCGAGGCCGGCCGGGGCGCCTACCTGTCATGGCTGTTCTACTATCAGGGCATCATGGAACCCCTGATCGTGCTGCATTGGGCCGGTCTGAGCCATCCCGCGGTGACCGCATCGCTGCGCGATCTCGATACGATGATCGCCAGGCTGGCGGAAACGCTTGCGACCGGTCCGTGGCTGTTGGGGAACACCTTCAGTGCCGCCGATATGCTGTGCAGTTCGCCCTTTGCGTGGTTCCCCGACCTCCTGCCCGAACATCCGGCGATCCGGGACTGGGTCACCCGCTGCGCCACGCGCGTGGGCCACGAAACCTCCTGAGCCGTCACAGCCGTTCGTGACCGCCCGTGCCCATGGGCCGGGCGGCACTCCTATCTCGACCGTTTCTGCGCACCGATGCGAAGGTCCGTCTCGGGGAAGCCACAGTGCGGCCACCGTTGGAAGGGGAGGTAGGCTTTGGGAAAATAACATCGCTGCTCTGCAGCCACATAGGCCCCCACATCTTCGCGCCAGTAAATCCTGCTCAAGTCGTGTGGCATCGCCAAGAAGCGCTCGCCCGCATTCCCAGGCTTCATGGACAATGGGCGCTGAGTGCTGGCCGCAAGCCGCGACAGTAAGGAAGTCGGGCGCGATGTCTTCGAGCGTTTCGATAACGCGTTGTCCGGCATGGCCGTCAATCCGGTCGAGCATGCTACGGCCGCGATCCAATCTGGTTTCGCTGGTCATGATATGTGTCCTTTCGGGGTATCGCGATGTGCCGGGCCAC
The DNA here is from genome assembly GCA_964397775.1 of uncultured Rhodobacterales bacterium. Taxonomy (GTDB): domain Bacteria; phylum Pseudomonadota; class Alphaproteobacteria; order Rhodobacterales; family Rhodobacteraceae; genus Allosediminivita. Next base: position 15,793 of record CAYNKL010000044.1, read on the forward strand.
CGTGGCCCGGCGCGCTCTTCAGTGTCGCCGAAGGATCATTCCGGCGTGGTGCAGGACGCCGTCGATGAATTCCCCGTCAGCGGTGAACCCGGTGTCGTCCCAGTATTCGATATGGGTGCCACTTATCTCGTAGCGGCCCTGGTAGGCGCGCTCGCGGCGGCCGCGCGCTTCGACATACCGGCCACCGGGAAGGAGTTCGTGGCGGATATGGCCGTCCTCGGTGATCCAGAGCCCGGTGAAGTCGGCCACCGGGCCGCTCATTGCCCGGGCCCGCGCCGGCCGATCGTGTCGGCGATCTGTTCCGGGTCGACTGGCCACGCGTAGTTCAGCTTGTGCCGGATCTTCCAGCCATCGTCCGTGCAGGCCCATCCAAGCTGCGAGCGACCGTCGAAGGCGATCACCTCGCCGTCGAGCCGGTCGATCTGCCCGACGAAGCCCAGCGTGGTCGAGGCGACACCGTCGCCCACGAGCGCCTCGTTGGCCTCCGTCAGGCCGTGCAGGACGCTGCGGGTCGCGTTCTGCAAATCCTCCCAGTTGGCGCCGTAGACCGCTGCATCGCCGAAGAGCTGCATCTGGCCCGGGGCGAAGTTATCGTAGAAGACGCCTTGGGTGTCCTCAAGGTCGTAATAGCGCACCATCTTCTCGGCGAAGACGAAATCGGGATCGCCCTCGCGGCGTTCCCAGCCCTCCATGATCCAGTCGGCGTGCAGGGCGCCGGGAGCGTCCGGACCGCTTTGCGCGCAGGGCGCTGCCGAGAGGGACGAGCCCGCCATCAGTATCGCAAGCGTCGTGAGTGTGGTCTTCATGTCCATGTCCTTTGGTGCAGGCGGGGTACTGCCCCGATGCCGAGGAACATGAGAAATTCGCGCCGTCGCCGGTATCCTGCGACTGATGGACATGGCGGTTAGCCTGGCTAACCGACCAGGGCAGAACAGTGCTTCATTGGCGGCGGTCTTTCACGTGATCCACGAAGGCGCGCAGTTTCGGTGCCATGTTGCGTCGATGCGGATAGAAAAGGGAAAAGCCCGGGAAGGGCGGCAGGAAGTCCTCGAGCAGCCAGACCAGTTCGCCCCGCTCTACGTAGGGCTCGAAGGTCTCGCGCGTGGCAAAGGTGATCCCGCCCCCTTCGATGGCCACACGCAGTATCAGGCGCAGGTCATTTGTGGTGATCTGCGGGGCCACCGCGACATCGAACGCAATTCCGTTCTCCGAGAATTCCCACCGGTAGGAGGCGGAGGGCGGTGACGGGCGCCAGCCGACGCAGCGATGCGCGATCAGCTCGCGCGGATGCAAGGGCGCACCATGCGCGGCCAGATAGGTCGGCGCGGCGACGACGGCCTCGCGCTCCCGGGCGGTGACCTGAACGGCGATCATGTCCTGCTCGATCACGTCGCCCAATCGTATCCCGGCATCGAACCCGGCCGCGACGATATCGACCTCCTCGTCGGTCACCGTCACGTCGAGAACGACCTCCGGATGAGCCTCCGCAAAGCTCACGAGCAACGGCCCCGACAGAATCGCCTCGGCGATGGATGTCACGGCCAGGCGCAGAACACCCCGCGGACGGTTGTCCCCGGATGCCATGTCCAGTGCCTCGGAAATCTCCGCAAGCGGAGTGGAAAGAGAGGTGTAAAGCCGTTCTCCTTCCTCGGTCAGCCGCACCGCGCGCGTGGTGCGCGTGACCAGCGTCACGCCGATCGTGTCTTCCAGCCGGCGCATGCCCTGGCTGACAGCCGAACGTGTCACGCCGAGACGGTCGGCGGCGGCCCGGAAATTGTCCGCCTCCGCGACCGCCCGGAAGAGGGACAAAAGGTTCAGATCCACTTTCGCTCCACGCATGAATGTCCTGCTGACGACCCTCTCGCATACTCCATTGTCAACTGCAGCTAACCGCAATGTCCACAATAGGGTGGCTGCCGGCGTGACGGCCCAAGCCTCACCCTTGCCCCGCCGAAACCTGAATTGGTCCATCTCATGGACAAGGTCATCCTCATCACCGGCGCCCCTAGCGGGATTGGCGAAGGCATCGCCCGCCAGCTCGCCGCCAGTGGCGCGATGCCCCATGCTGGGCGCGCGCCGAACCGACCGGCTCGATGCCATCGCGCCCGAGATCCGCGCGGCGGGCGGCACCGTCGAGACCCGCACCCTCGATGTTACGGACCGCCAGAGTGTCGAGACCTTCGCGAATGCCGCGCTCGGCGTCTGTGGAAGGGTCGACTTTCCGATCAACAACGCCGGGATCACGTCGTTGTCACCGCTTTAGGTCGGCAAGCACAACGGATGGGGCCGGATGATCGACGGCAGTATCAAGGGCGTCCTTTGGTGGGGCGTCGGGGCAGTCCTGCCTGTCGTGAAGCGCAGGGAAGCGGTCAGATCATCAACGTGGGATCGATAGCTGCGTTGCAGGTCGTGCCGACGGCGGCGGTCTATTGCGCCACCAAGTTCGCCGTGCGCGCGATCTCGGATGGCCTGCGGCAGGAAACGAGCGCGATCCGCATCACCTGCGTCAATCCCGGCGTCGTCGAAAGCGAACTGGCCGACAGCATACCCGATGAGGCGACGCGCGAGGCCATGGAGGCCTATCGGTCGGTTGCGCTGAAGCCCTCGGACGTCGCGCGCGCGGTCCGCCATGTCATCGAGGCCCCCCGAGGCGTCGACACAACCGAAATCACCGTGCGCCCGACGGCCCGGCAAACTGAAACGTCGTAAAAGGGCTCGCTCCCGGTATTCGCGGCGGCCTGCACCAAGGTCGGCAGTGCGGGACAGGGCGGACCTCGAGTTCGAGGCGGACTTTCCTGGAAAAGGCCGGTCCTGAATCGCGTTTCAGGTCTCAACGCCCATTTCCGGCCCTTATGCCGGCTCAGGTCCTAACAACGAAAGGCCTGAGAGTGTTCAGAACATCCCTTGGCGCATTTGCCCTGATCGTCCTTGCTTGCACTGCGCGTGCCGATGCCGTCGGCTTTCGCAAAGTTGGCATCGGTGGCGAAGGACCGCGTCCGTTGAATGTCGCGCTCTGGTATCCGAGCGCGGAAACCGGACCCGAAACGATGGTCGGGGAAACACCGGCATTTGTGGGTTTGGCTGTTATCCGCAATGCGCAGCCCTCAGAGGGGGCGCATCCATTGATCGTGCTGTCGCATGGCTACGGCGGCACCTGGCGCAACCTGAGCTGGCTGGCCGGCGAACTTGCCCGCGATGGGTATGTCGTGGCCGCCCCGGACCATCCCGGCACCACGCACTTCAACCGCGATCCGCAACAGGCCGCAATGGTGTGGGAGCGTCCGCGCGATCTCAGCCGGGTCATCGATGCGCTCGCGGTGGATGCCGCGCTCGCCGGCGCCATCGACCCGGGGCGGATCGCGGCCATTGGCCATTCGCTCGGCGGCTGGAGCGTCACGGCACTGGCCGGCGCGCGGTTCGATCCCGATCTCTTTGCGCGGGAGTGCGCTTCGGGCCCCCGTTCGAGGGCTTGCGCATTGGACGATCTGAATCTAACCGACCCCGCGCTCGGACAGGATATGCACGATCCGCGCATCCGGGCCTTTGTCTCGTTTGATCTGGGGATGGCGCGCGGCTTCACTCCGGAAAGCGTTGCCGGGATAACGGTTCCCGCGCTGCTGATCGGCGCCGGGATCGACATCGGCGATTTGCCTGCCGAGCTGGAAACCGGCTGGCTGGCGCAGCATCTTCCCTCTGAGACCACGGAAACAGTCATCATCCCGGACGCGATGCATTTCAGCTTTCTTCAGCTTTGCAAACCGGGCGCGGAAGCGTTGATCGAAGCGGAAGACCCGGGTGACGGGATCGTTTGCCGCGATGGCAAAGAGCGGGGCCGAGCCGCGATTCACGCCGAGGTGCTGGACAGGGTCACGGCGTTTCTAGATCGCTCGATGCCCCCGCGCTGAGGTCGTTTGTCGCCCGGCGGCGCCAGTCGCTGGGCGACAACCCCGTCAAACGCCGGAAGGTGGCGTTGAAATTCGATTTCGTCTGAAAGCCACAGTCGAACATGATCGCCGTCACGGCGCGGTCGGTTTGCTCCAGAAGCGTCTGGGCCTCGCGGATACGCCACCGATTGATTTCCTGAGAGACATTCCGCCCGAGTTTACGGTTTATCGCCTGCGAGATATGCCGGGCCGGAATGCCGACCCGCCGCGCCAGCCGTTCCAGCGTCAGATCGGGGTCGCGGTAGAGATGGCGTTCTCTCAGAATTCGATGAACCTCGGCCAGAACATGCGCATCATCGGCCGTCGGCACGTCCCGCGTATCCGGCGTTGTCTCGGCCTCCTCCTGAGGGGGATCTTCGGTCTCGGGCAGGCTGCGCGCCACGACAAGCGCCGCCCCGGCGATCAAAGGCAATGTCAGCATATTGCCAAGGCTCACAATCAGCCCGATATGCGCGCCCCTGCTCAGGCCGACATCAAAGGCGATGGCCAGATCGACCGCCCCTGAGAGCAGCAACAAGATTCCGACCAGAATTGCGACACGGCCAGGCCTCACAGGCTCGCCCAGACGCGCGGCAGCAAAGCCTTCCTCACTCCCCATACCGCGCCATATCAGGGCGCAGCCGTAGCCGAGGAACAAGCCTGCCAGCAGAGCGTCAATTGGTGTCGGAAAACGGGGCCACAGCAAGGACAAGAAAAAGACCAGGGCGACGGGGAGGAAGTGCGGCCAGACCGGACGTCGTCTCCCGCCCCTGAGCCCCGAAAAGCACAACCACGCCGCCGGTGGCAGCAGCGCCGCAACCACGGGCTGCAGAAAGCGAAGAATCGGGGCGTCAAGGCTCCAACGCAAGCTGACCACGATCATGAGCGCGGTGCTGACTGCGAGAAACACGGAGATGGCGTGAAACCTGCGCTCTTGCCGGAGCGCAACAAGACACAGCAGCATTCCGAGCAGGGTCGCAACAACGGCAGGCAGCGGGACGAGAATCATGTGACATCCTAATCCCAGCTTCAGCTTGAATGGACAGGCGAAACTCTGGGCTCAAAGCGGACCCGACATTCGCCGCGGCTTTGCTGCAAGCTGTTTCACCGGCGCCATTGCGGGACATAGACGTCGCTGAAATTCCTCTCTATTTCGACGTGATTTCCGCTATGGAGGCCGCGCTCTCATTGAGCGCCGACTGACTTTGCGCCCAGGCTGCGGGCTCGACGCCAAACGTGCTCCTTAACCAGGCCAGTGTCAGGCGCCGCGTGGCTTCCAGCGCGTCAGGGTCTTCTGCTTCGGTTTCGCGCGCATCCCACCCCGCGATGCCGCCGAGGCCATGGCCGACACCGTTGATCGTTAGCAACGACTCTGCCCCGGGTGCGTCGTGAAAGGAATCCGCATGCCACTCGGGGCCACGGGGCGTGAAGTGGGGATCGTCGTCGGCACCGCAAACCACGAGCGTCGGGGTGTCGATACCGCTGAAGTCCACGTCGAAGAAGGGAAAGCGCTTCGCGTTTTCGGGTGTGAGGTCAGCGCCGCCACGGCCCGGGGCCGCAAGCAGGATACCGGCACGGATGCTCGGATCGGAAAAGTCCTCACCGTGCAAGCGCGCACCGAGCAGCAGGCCGCAGGTGAAGCCGCCGAAGGAATGCCCGGCCACGGCGATACGGTCGTGGTCCAGTCGCCCCGCCACGGCCGGTGCCTGCCGCTCGACCTCGGTGAGCTGGTCAAGGATCGCGCGCATTTCCGCCACCCTTTCACGCCAGAAAAAGGGCGCGTCGGGCAGATCGGGGTCGAGCCCGCCGACCCGAGAGCTGGCTTGGGTCGGCTGGATAACGGCAACCCCCCGTTCCGCCCAGAACTGCGCAAGCGGGGCGTAGCCGTCCTTGGAGGGAATGTAGTTCGAGGGACCGAAGCCGTGCGACAGGATCACGATGGGCAGCTCGCCCCCGGCAGCTGGAGCGGTCAGGCGAAGCTCCAGCGGCTGGCGCCCCGCCATGGGCAACCGGATCGGCGTAAAGGCCACGGTGATCTCCGGCTCTGGCGTGGGCAGGGCGCGGGACAGGGTGATCAGTCGGTTCATGGGGGTGTTTCCCTTTGAAAGGGATGGCCGCATCGGACGTGTCAGGCCGTGGCAAGGCCTTCTTCGCGAAACCAGGTTTCAGCGTCCGCACCCGCCGGCAGCTTCATCGGCGCCGTCTCGTCGGTGGTAGCCCGCCAGACAGCCTGCGCGACATCGCGTGCCTCGGTCTTCTCGGTCGCGGATTGGAGGTTTTCGAAAACCTCCTGAACGAAGGCGGCGTAGGGTTCGGGCACATCCAGTCCCATCCGCGCCATGACATTGCGCGCAAAGGAGGTTTCCGGCGCACTGCCCGGCAGGACAATCCGCGTCCGCACGCCGAATTGCGCCGCTTCGAGCGCGAAGCTCTCGGTAAAGGCGTTCAGCGCGGCCTTGCTGGCGCTGTAGATCGACAGGGCCGGCAGCGGGCGCAGCGTCACGCTGGAACTGACATTGACGATCACGCCGCTGCGCCGCGCACGCATGGCCGGCATCACGGCCCGGGTCATGGCCATGGCGCCCAGCACGTTGGTTTCGAAGAGCTCGCGCGCCTGCGCGATCGTCGCGCCCTCAAGCACGTTCAGCATGCCGACCCCGGCGTTGTTCACCAGCGCGTCGATCTGCCCAGCGGCCTCCACGGCGGCTGCGATGCTGTCGGGGTCCGTCACGTCCAGGGGCAACAGCTGCAGGCGGTCGGAGGCGGGCAGCCCGTCGGCGGAGGGACTGCGCATCGTGGCGATGACCTCCCATCCCTGTTCGAGGAACTGCGCGGCTATGGCCTGACCGAAACCAGAGGAACAACCGGTGATGAGAATTCGGGGCATTTCAGGTCTCCTTGTCTGTTCTGACAGAGAGGTAGACAGCAGCGCCCGGTCTTTCTATATTCAGGTGTCCGCAGTTATCCATAGATTGTCCAAGCCTGTGCTCGACACTCCCTCAGATCCCCTGTCCAGCGTCGTAACTCTGCTCAGACCGTCGGTCTCGATCTCCAAGATGGTCGAGGCCGGCGGGCGGTGGATGGTGGAGCGGCATGACATTGCCAGCCCGTTCTACTGCGCGATGGTCGAAGGGAGGTGCCAGCTGCATGTCGACGGGCGCGATCCGGTCACGCTGGTCGCCGGAGATTTCGTCCTGATCCCCCATCTGCAGGGCTTCACGATGTCCAGCGAGGTGCCGCCGCCGCCGCATGTGCCGCGGCTGCCGCTTGAAACCGGACCCGGGCGGTTCCGGCTTGGACCGTCAGACGGGCCGGTCGACGTTCGCGCTCTGGTCGGGCATTGCCGCTTTGACACGCCTGCGAGCGAGATGCTGGTGTCGCTGCGGCCCGAGATGATCCATGTGTCCGGCCACGACCGCCTGACGGCCCTGGTGCCCGTGATCCACGAGGAAACCCGCGCCAACCGGCCGGGGCGCGAGATGATCCTGCAGCGATTGCTGGAAGTCCTGCTGATCGAGGCCCTGCGCTCGGGTCCTGCGGCGATCCTGCCGCCGGGACTGTTGCGCGGCTTGGCAGATCCGCAGCTGGCCGGTGCATTGCAACGTATCCACGCCGGGGCGGGTGGCCCCCTGTCCGTTTCGGAAATGGCGAAGGAGGCCGGCATGTCGCGCTCTGGCTTCTTCGAGCGGTTCCGCAGGCAGGTAGGCCGCGCGCCAATGGAATACGCGACCGACTGGCGCATGGCCGTGGCCAAGACCTTGCTGCGGCAGGGCGGGCTGACCAATACCGAGATTGCTCTGAAGGTCGGATACGGCTCCGCCAGCGCATTCGGACTGGCTTTCGCTCGGCACGAGGGCCTGTCGCCTGGCGCGTTTGCGAACAAGGACGGACGTTAGAACTGGATGCCGAGGCCGAGGCGCGTCGACAATCCTAAGGCAATGCCGAATTCGGGCTCCAAGTCCGACTCGGTCGGCACACCGCCTCGCGTGCGGTCTCTGGGGCGAAAGGCGCGCGCAGTTCGCAAGATCCTTTCCGGATATGGGTAAGGCCGGGGGTCACCCAGATGCTATTTCGGGATCGGGGCAAGCGAGGCGAAGTACGTCGCCAGATCCGACTTTTCCTCGTCCGTCAGTTGGGCCGCGATTGCGTACATGGGATTGATCGTCGGGCCCGTAGGCTCGATTTCACTGCCAAGATCCATCAGGCGCCGCTGAAGATAATCGACGGACTGACCATTGAGCCGGGCGAACAGGGGAAGATCTTCGACCGTGTCCGCGCTGTGGCAGGTGATGCAGGCTGGCAGCTCGCGTGCGGCGTCACCATTCATCGCCAGGGTCTCACCGCGTGCAATGGCCTCTTGATCGAGGGTCTGAGGCTCCGCAACCGGGTCCAGTGACCCGATATAGCTGGCCATCCCGGCGATATCGTCGTCGGTCAGCGGCTGGGCCTTCGCGGCCATGGCATTCTCGCCGACCAACTCCGGGTTCTGTTGCACATGGCTGTCAAAGTCCCGGAGGAAGTGCAGCCTTTCGAACACATAGGGCGCTGTCTGAAGCGTCAGATTGGGCGCCTCGTGCTCGCTCATTCCGGCAAGATCGCGCCCGTGGCAGGACGCACAGTTCCGCTCTATCATGTCCTGTGCTTGCGCCACGTCCTCGGCCGATGCCGACACTGGCATGGCATTCACCTGTGCCGTCGGCACCTGTGCGGCCAGCCAGGCGGAAACAGCAGCGGTTTCTTCGGATGTCAGGCCGTGGGCTTCGGCATTCATCGGATTGAACACCCCGGTCACGCCGCGATTGCCGGCGGCAAAGGCAGCCATCTGCCGGTTCAGGTAGACTTCGGACTGTCCGAAGAGGCTGGGGAAATAGAGCCCGTTCTCCGGCTCGTCAGCGTCGCGTTCGTGGCAGCTCAGGCAGGCGACCACGTGCCGGTCGGGGATACCGGCGGTCGCAATCTCGCGCCCGCGCGAAAGAACATCGTTCGAGGCCGAGACAGCACTGCCCGAGGCGCGCGGAGTCCGTGTAAAGTAGGTGGAAAGCGCCTGCATCTGATCGTCGGACAGGGCGATGGCCTGCGGCTGCATGAAACCGCTATGCCGCTCTCCCGTGGAATAGGCCTGCAGGGACGCGTGAATGTAGTCGGGTGTCTGGATCGTCAGATTGGGGGCCTCGCCGCCGGTGACCTCGCCGCGTCCGTCCGGGCCGTGGCAGGCCACGCAGCGCGCGAGTGGCATGTCGGAATTGCGTATCCCGCCAAAGCCCGACGCGGGCGCTTTCCACGCGTATTCGTCTGCGGGCGCAGATTTACGGGGCATCTCGGTCTCGACAACCGGGAAGTCGGTGCCAAGCGGCATCGGCTCCGTCTCCGGGACAGCGTGCTGAGTGAGGTCCTGAAACTCCTCCGCTGTCATGTCGGGCAATTGCTTGAGGAAGGCGACAACCGACCAGGTTTCGTCGCTGCGGCCCTCGGCCGGCCATGCCGGCATGGCGCTGAGACGCACCCCGTTTTGAACGATCCATGCCAGTTCGGCATCGTCGTACTTGTCAACAACCGCCGGCAGATACTGCGGGCTGGGCCGCATCGACAGCGCAATCGGGTTCTGTCCCATTCCGGGTCTGCCGTGACAATTGGAGCAGACCTGTTCGAAGACTTGCGCACCGAGCGCCACACGCCCTTCCGAGTCCAGATCGTCAGGCACCGTCAGATCGGACGAATGATACGCGACGCTACGGCCAAAAGCTGTGTGCAAGACCACACGGGTGATCGCCATGTGAGGCGCGCGCGCGCCGATATCGACGATGCCGGAGAACAAGACCGCGACACCGGCAATTGCCGCAGCAGCACCGGCTGCCACCAGGCCGAAGAAGATTTTCTTTTTCTCTGTCAAAGCTCGCACTCCGTGTGTCTTGGCACCTGTCGGGCCGGTCGCGGGCCCAACGCACTTGGCAAGCAAAACCCTCTTGCGGTTATCGGGCGGGTGCGCTCGACATACACGTCGCGGATATTAATTTTTGTAGGTCGCTTCCGCGGCTTGGCAAGAGCGTCTCTGACGAGCGATCCTTGATGGCTGACCGACGCGCAGATCGGCAGGCTGCCCCTTATCTTCGGGCTTTGCCGCTAATCGTCCCGAAGATCGACCGACGTGCAGCCATCTTTGCCGTGCCCGCCCAGGAGACGCGGCTCCGTTTCGAAGTCGGCGCAGATCTGCAACACGCTCTGACCGACCTGCTCGATCCGGTAGGGCTCGCCCGTCCAGGGGTCGACCAGAGAGGGCAACTCCGGGCAGGCCGGGGAAACGCCGATGGGCGGCACGATCTGGCCATCCTCGACCAGGCAACGTGCCTGCATCGCGATGCTGGAAACGTCGGAGCGGCGCTGCGCGTCGCGGTTCTCGGCGCGTCCAAGGGCAGGCCCGCCCGTGGCTGCGATCCCCGCGAGGATCGCGACGATGCCGAGGCCGACGAACGCGCCCGCTGCCTTGCGGCTGCGCCGGCCCTCGGCCAACTCGGTGTTGTATGTCAGCCAGGCCAGCAATGCCGTCACGATCACCACGAAAAGCTTCACGCCGAAGCGCATCGTCAGGTCCCCGGCCAGGAAGGCCTGTACCGCTGCCGCCGCGGCCCCGAGTATGGCGAGGCCGCTGAGAAACCCGGAGAGGACGGCAAGCCACCTCCGCAGCAGAGGGGGGCCGACGGGACGGCGGCGAAGGTGGATGGCGGCGAAGACCGGCAGAAACGCCACCAGGATGGCCACCGGCCAGCGCCCCGCTCCGGACCAGGGATGACTTCGGCCGATCTCCGGCGTGACCAGCTCTGCCACGACAAAGCCCACCCGGACGATGAAGATCGCGCACACGATGATCGCGACAAGACCCAGGGCCTGGATCAGCGCATCACGGGGTGCGATCCGGTTGCGCGGTCGGGGGATCGGAGGCATCCCCGGCTCGAGCATCCACCCGGAGAGGGCGCTGTCGACCTCCGCCTCCGACCAGCCGGCCCGGACCAGTGCCGCACGCAGACGCTCCGGCGTGGCCCCGGACATGAGGCCGGTTTCCAGGAACTGCCTCAGGTCGTCCTTGCCTGCCAAGATCTGGCCCTTCCTCGTTGAATTTCGCAAATGCTAGAGGTCGCTGTCGCACCCGGCAAGCGAGACTGATCCTGCCGTCTAAGGGGATACCCATGACAGGCTTTCGAGTAGACGACCTCACCCGGGAATACCTCGTGGCGATCCCGGACACTTCGATTTCTGGACAGCGCGTAGCACGCGCGCTATCGGCCCTGATCGAGCGTCGAGCGAAGCCCGAAACGATTGTCTTGGACAATGGCACCGGCGGCTACGTCAAAAATCTCGGACCCGCTCTTCTTCAACGCGCGCGTCCAGCCTGCTCCTTTTTCAGCGCGGAAATGAGCCATCTTCGGAACGTCTGCACGCGAGGGTCCTGCCATTTCCTTTCCGGGATGGTCAGCCAGTATCCTTCGCCAGAGGGTGTCGCGCGACCGAAAGGCGCGACAAGAGCGCCACTCGCAATCTCGTTTTTCACGTAGTGCTCGGGCATGACGGCGAAGCCCCATCCGCACTGCGCCGCCGTTGCCAGCATGTCGCTATTGGCGAAGCGGTGCCCCTGAATACTTCCAGTGTGGCGCGTTTCGGATAGCCGCAACCAAGTTAGCCACAGGCTGGGACGAGAGGCGTTCTGCAGAGCGCGCATGGTGTCAAAGTCAAAGCGGTGCGGCGCCTCGCAGGTATCGAAGGCGGACGGCGCGCAGACCACCAGAAGAGTCTCGGCAAAGAGTTCTATGGCCCGCGTGTTGCGCCATTGGCCCGCACCACGGAGCAGCGCGACATCGATTTCGCTTTCCGCAAAGTCCTCTTCATCGCCGATGGCGCGCACCTCCACAGGGATTTCCGGATGCGCCGAAAAAAATCCATCGAGCCGGGGGATGAGCCAGCGCGTCACCATGGTCGCCGTCGCGCCAATCTGAAGGGCAGCCCTGGCGCGACGGCCGCGCACAACATCAATGGAAACCTCTTCGAGCCGTTCGAGGATCTGCGGAATCTCGGCGTGATAGCTCATGCCCAGTTCGGTCAGCACGAGCCGGCTGCCCGCTCTGTCAAACAGCCGTGTTCCGAGGAAGTTCTCGAGATTTGAGATGTTCCGACTGATCGCGCTCTGGGTGACACCCAGTTCGTCCGAGGCCTTGGTGAAGCTGAGATACCTTGCGGCAGCCTCGAAGGCTTGCAGATCAGCGAGCGACGGGATGTAGCGTCTCAATGGTTAATCCCATGACAAATACTCATGCACGAGACAGATTTAAGAAATTTCTATCCTGCATATTTCGAACTACACCTCTCGTACCGGGGCAAAACTTACCCGAAAAAACCAGAAAAACTCGTAAATCCTCTCAGGCGCTCGTAGAAGAACTAAATTTACTCAAAAGTTCAGATCAAAGATGAACTTTTGAGCCATGATAAATGAGCTACCCCCCGAAATTCGGACACTGACATAAGCTACGATTTGGAGTCTGCTG
>CAYNKL010000045.1:0-28160 GCA_964397775.1 uncultured Rhodobacterales bacterium
CAAAGAGTAGCTTAAATCACGCCAGATCCTGTCCAACAGATGGGGAGTAGCTCAACCAGAAACCCTCAAACCCTTTTAAACAAGGCTTCAAACCGCTCGGCATAAATGCCTTAGCTGGTGCAAACGCCGCTTTGCAAACCTCTGGAAGTGGGAACTGGCACGCGCACTATCGCGCGCCAGTTCCCACTTGAAGATTACGGCAGATAAAACAACCACATAGCTCAGACAGCCCCGCATCGCGGCGAAACGCTAAGTGGGAACTGCTTTTCGGCTAGGGCGCCTGCGACGGCGGCGGCTATTCGAAGTCATCGACGTCACCGCGGGCGACCAGGTCGAGGGCAACCACGTGGCGACGTCCCGCCGCAACTTGGAAGCCACAGTTCGCGCTTAGGATCAGCGCTGGTTTGCCGAGATACACAGAATCGTGAATACCTTTCCCTGTTATTACTATCAGGGAAAGAGGCCTACCATGAAACGTATCGTGTTCACGATTGCAGCTGCTCTTGCTGTCACCGCCTGTGCGAAGAAGCCTGAAACGATTGCTCCTTCGTATATCTCCCCTACCACCTACTCCAGCTGGAGCTGCTCTCAGCTCGCGGCAGAGGCCACGCGCGTCGATAGCGCTCTGTCCCAGGCGAGCGAGGCTCAGAACAAGGCCCGCCAAAATGACACCGTGGGCGTCATCTTCCTGGGCCTCCCGGTTTCGTCCCTGTCGGGTGGTAACATGGCCGAACAGATCGCATCGCTGAAGGGTCACAAGCAGGTCCTAGAGCAGACCCAGATCCAGAAGAACTGCATTCAAGGGTGAACGCCCAGGGAGGGGGTCTCTAAATAGTCCTCCTCCCTCAACCTTCGAGCATTGCGCAGTAACCAAGCAAGAGAGCTGCGCCAGAGATTGGGGCGAACCCCGTGTTGGGCACTGGAGTTCAGAACTCAAAAAGTTGTGAGAACAGGCATATTTGGCTGAGCCAGCGGACGTGATTAACCACTTGTTAACCTAAATTAACGAGGGAAGCGGGAGCAGCAATGGAGAGCCCATCCGACATGCCCAATACGCGCCCCCCTCCGCCACTGACAAATGATCTGCTAGAACGCATCTTCGATTTTGAGGAACAAATGTCTGAACAGTTCCAAGAGCTTGGCTGTTCCGTGCTCGCCCTCACTGCACTCACAGAAGATGATCAGGTTGGATCTCGGGAGGAAGGTGCCACTCAACACGATGGCATGCTTGCCCCGCATTGTACTCAACATAAGCGCAGCGGCTGACACTTTTAAAGTTTTGCCCCAGATACACCTTTGGTTCAGTTTTAACCGTAGGTGCCTCGGATCAGACGGAGCGAGTCGCGGCTATGGCCCAAACTGGATTTCTCTACGCGGGTATGCAACTCCTTGGGCGAGCGCACTGGAGGAGCTACGGGCTCGGCCGCAACGGCGCACTGAGCATCAAACTTTCCGAGATGCGTGTAACTTCCAAAGAGCTTCGACGGCACTGTGATGGCCCTCTCGAACTGATTTCCGATGATCGGCGAACCAACGAAACAGTCAATGATGACCAGTACCAGATCAACTTGAATATCGATCCGTCCGGGGCGAATGCGGAACTCCTGGTTTCCACCCTCCTGACTATGGACGGTTCGAGTAGTGCCCGCAGAGTTTCGACACCGGCCGTCGACAAGCCGTCATCCGTGATCGGAACAGTATCTCCAGAAACAACCCTGGGTCATGTGCCTGGTCGCCAGGCTCAGGCCAGTTCGGTTTCCGCGCGTTGGCGACCCAAGTCGGCAACTCATGGGACCGGACCAAGTTCTAGCGCCTACAAGATGCCCAGGCGCGCCTTTCGCTAGCGCTGCATTCCGTTGAACCCATTTTCCCGATACATGTTTTCGGCTACCGTCGTTCTCGGTTAACGAGTGCCCACGGCTGACCTGGGCTTCATCTACCTTCCCCGGGCCAGCCACCTCGCACGTATAGCCTGTTGGTCGACCTCAACCATTTCCGCTCCTTTGCTTCGGTTGACTGGCGATGTGAAACGCGCTCCACTGTCCGCTGACTGTGCGGTGAGCACTCCGCCGACTATCAATCTCGAACAGTTTTCAGAACAGAGCGCTATCGGAGGTGAAATTGCGAAAGTCAGGCCTTGTCGTGGTTTTCTTCGGAGCCTTAGCGGCTTGTGGCAAAGTCACATACCCGGTCGAGGCCGTGGATCACGACGGAACAGTGTTTCGAGGAACGGGATATGCCACCATTCAAGAGGGGGCCTTCTCGCTCTCGAGTGAGGCTGGCACAACGTGCGGCGGAACATACGATCCAATGAGTTCTTCCAAGAGGATAACGGCGCAGGTTGGCTGCAGCGACGGTCGGCAGGGCACAGCAGAGATTGTTCGTGACAACGACCTTAGAGGAGGGGCTGGTGTAATCCGGTTCCAAGATGGAACTGAAGCGCGTGCGGTCTTCGGGGAAGATAGGGTCAGCGGATGAGATACGTTCTTTTGGCACTGCTCTTCCTTCCTGCCTGTTCAACAGAAGATTATCAGCGTGCGAAAGCCTACGGCCGGGCCCACGACGTCGTTGCAGTAGCTGGAACCGAATTCAGGGTTTACGAGCATCCCGAATTGAAACGTCTCGCGATCAATCCGAAGGGTTCCGGGCTCATGGCTGCGGCAAGCGGCGCGACCTTTGGTGCCGCAAGAGTTGAACCCTCAGAGGAGCGGTATATCGATGCCGCAAGAGCATACATGGCGCAGTACGACGCCTTCGATGGTTGCACAGTCGACCATCGAGAACCACTGGGGCGGCCGATCTACGAGATCGTCTTGGAGTGCTAGCTACCGGACAGGTGAGATGATCGACATGATACCCTGGTAATTAGAAACATCATCCACCCTCCGCAGAGTGTCCCCACCAGAGAACTTTGCCTACGATTCGCAGATCATTGATCTCTTCGCCCTTCAGGACCTCGGGATCATAGCGGTGGCTGTTTTCCGAGACGAGCACCAGGCGATCCTCGGACGGCCGTCGTACGGCTTTCACCAGCAGGTCACCGCCCAGTTCCACCACATAGACGTCTTCCTGGTAGCCCTTGCGGAGAGAGACAGCCTTGGGGTCGCGCACCGGCGGTAGCGTCTTCGACTGGTCAACCAGTAGCAGGTCGCCGTGCCAGATGACCGGCTGCATGCTGTCGCCCCGTGCTCGGAGAAGAACTGCGTTGGCGGTCGATATGCCCCGGCTGCTGAGCCAATCCTTTCGGAACGCCATAGCGCCATTCACGGAAGTATCGACAGCGGTAGCACCTGGCCCTGCGGAAGCGTCCACCGTGTAGGAGGGAATAAGTGCAAAGTCTGGGCTTGTCTCGGGGTCCACCGAGATCGTGTTTGTGTCGTGTCTAGGGGGGCCAACGTAGACTTCGAGGCCCAGTACTTCAGCCAAAGCCTTGATGTTCTCGAACGGATGCTTCCGGCTTTTGTCTTCGCGCGATGCACGAAGGTTCTTGACCAGAGAAGGGTTCCCAACGGCAGCTCGCGAAGCGGCAGAGGCCGAGATGCCTTGCCGTTCCAATGCTTCATCAATGGCCGCCAACAGCTCGTCCATAATCAGCGGTTAGCCGAAAATGGCTAACACGAAAAGTAGGGAATTCCGTGTAGCCACATATGGCTTGACTATAGTGGCCATAAATGGCTAGCGTTTGCTCATGAGCAGCGCACAAGAAAATCTTCTCCGTCTCTCGGACACACTGACAGCCCATGAGAACATCACTCATTGGGCCGTCTCGATGAGGCTTTTCGGTAAGGGTGATTTCTTCCATCGCCTGAAGAAGGGGGGCCACCCCCGAACCGATACGTACGAGCGTGCGCTTCTCAAGCTCTCCGAAACATGGCCGGATGACCTTGAATGGCCCGAAGGCATTCAACGCCCCACGCCGGCTCGTCCAGCTGGAGCCAACTCATGATCCGGTCCCTAGCCGAACTGGAGCTGCGCGCCCACGCCATCGGCGCGGGCATGACCGACAAGGAGCGGATCGCGCTTGGCGTGACGCTGATCGAAACGGTCCTGGCGCCTGACAGTCATCGGGATGTTCAACGCGCCTCGCGCCTCATCCGTGACCATGGCGATGCGCTGCAGGATTTCCACAATACCAACCGCGCAAGGACATACGGGCTCCCCGATCTCTTGCCAGCCTCACCCGAATGCGCCGCACCGGCTAATGCCACCACTCACGAGCAGACAGGCGCATTCGGTCTCCCCGGGATGGCAGGCCCGGGCACCCAGGCGCGCGCGTCTTTCTGGCGCCGCGCCTGGGACAGGTTCCGAGCCGCCGAGCGGCGCTTTGAAGACAGCTGGGCGGGAGATATCCTTGGCGCATCCTGCTTGGTCATCATTTTCGTCGGCCTCGTGCTCGCCGCGGGGGTGCTGTCATGAAGGCCCGCTACAGGATCGCCTTTCGCGAGCATCGTTGGATTGTCGAGGATGCCGAGGGCAAGCGTGTCTCCGGCTTCTACCAGCACCAGTGGCAGGCAGAGGACCGCTGCGAAGTACTTGAGCGGAAGTCCCGGGCACGCTCCCGCCCCTGCATGTGCTGCGGGGAGACGTTCCGCTCCGAAGGCCCCCATCACCGGCTTTGCGCGACATGCCGCCGACGGAGCGCCGACGCTCCGACCTCGGTGGGCCGGAAGCGCGCGCGGATCGGGTTGTCCCGATGAACCATGCCTCGCTCAAGTCCGGTCGTCTCAAGCGTGTTCTGCGCGTCCTGAGTGACCGCCGGGAACACTCGACCTGGGAAATCATGAGCCGGGCCAAGGTGCCCGCCGTCAGCGCCTGCATTTCCGAGCTGCGCGCTCTGGGGGCCGAGATTGCCTGCGTCCGTCGTAACGACGGGCCCAAGGGAGACCCTCGCTGGTACTACAAGATGACGAAAGGGCCGCGTCAGAATGGCTGAGATCCTTCCCACAATCACGGAACTGGACGTTGACCTGATCGAAATGGGCGACCGCCTTCGCCCGGTCTCGCGCGCAGGTGTCGAGGCAATCAAGGAAAGCGTCCGCCAGATCGGAGTGATCAAGGACCGGATCCATGTCCGGAAGCTGAAGAACGGCAAGTACCGGCTGCTTGCTGGCGGTCATCGCCTGACGGTCTCGCGGGAGCTGCGCGACGAAGGCCAAGTCGAGTTCGCGACCATCCAGGTGGTCTGCTGGCGCTGCAACGACGACTTCGCCCGCCTATTGGAGATCGACGACAATCTTGCGAGCGCCGAGCTGACGCCACTCGACAATGCGGTGTTTCTCGCGGCTCGCAAAGAGCTTTACGAGCGCATGCATCCTGAAGCTCGCCAAGGCGGCGCACGTGGCAATCAGCATACTGGAGGGTGGCAAACGGACACGATGTCCTTTTGCCAAACCACCGCCGAGAAATTCGGCCTCACGGACCGGCACATCCGGCGCTTGGTCAAGGCGGGCGAGGCCATTCGCAGCCATGCCGGACAGCTGCGACGGGCGCCGAAGCCCGTCACACTGGCCGATCTCATGGCGATCGCCAAGATCGACGATGTCACAGAGCGCTACCACGTCGTGGAGGCGCTTGAGCATGGCCGCTGCAAGAATGCCGCCGCCGCGCGTCACTCCTGGAAGGCCGAGCAGGGCACCGGGCCCGCCCCCATGTCGCAAACTGACAAGGATTTTCTGCGCCTTGGCGAAGCCTTCCGCCGCGCCAGCAAGGTCGCGCGCCGCCGCTGGGCGGAAGAAAACGCAGAAACCCTCGCTGAACTCCTGCGCGAGATCGAGGTCAGCGAGGCAGCGCCCGTCATTCCGTTTCGGGGGGACCGCAGCGCATGACCGAGCCGGAGCAGACATGGTGGACCGCCGCGCAGCTGGCCGTCGCCGGCCTTCCGGATCTCCCGGACACCAAGCGCGGCGTGAACGCCCTGGCACGCCGCGAGGGTTGGGCCCGGCAGCCCGGCAAGGCACGTCGTTCGAAGGCGCGCGGCGGCGGGCTGGAATACCACTGGACGCTCCTGCCAGTCCGGGCCCGCATGTCGCTGATGCGCAAGACCGAGGCGCCCGCACCAATCCGGTCTCGCGAGGATGCTTGGGCCGACTTCGAGACGCTGGGCAAGAAGGCGCGGACGGAGGCCGAGACACGCCTCACCGCGATCAGCGCGGTGGAGGACCTCGAAGGCGCCGGCCTGACGCGCTCGGCCGCAGTTGCCGACGTCGCCAAGCAGTTCGGCCGCAGCCAGAAGACACTCTGGAACTGGCTCGCCCTCGTCGAAGGGATCCCTGCGGCGGATCGCCTTGCCTACGTGGCGCCGCAGAAGCGGGGTGCTGGCGCAAGGACACGCACCCCGATCGATCCCGCCTTCCTCGACCTGGTCAAGTCCGACTGGCTCCGACCGGAGGGGCCCAGCCTCACCTCCTGCCATGAACGCGCGGCCCGCGTTGCTCGGGCAGAAGGGATAACCGTGGCGCCAGTTCACGCGGTGCGACGCGAGATCAGCCGCACTGTGTCGAAGCCCACCGAGATCTACTGGCGCAAGGGCGCAGAGGCCCTGCGGCGCTATTTTCCCCACCAGACCCGTGACAAGTCGGCGATGGATCCGCTCGAGTGCATCTGCGGGGATTTCCACCGCTTCGACGTCTTCGTGCATTGGCCCGGAGAAACGGGGCCGGTGCGCGCACAGATGGTGGCCTTCACGGACATCTATTCGGGCAAGATCCTCTCCTGGCGCCTATCGACCACGGCCAACAGCCACACGGTTCAGCTTTGCCTGGGTGACCTCATCGAGCGCTACGGCATTCCGCAGGGTGCCCTGCTCGACAACGGGCGGGAGTTCGCGGCCAAGGCGATCACCGGCGGCACCGAGACGCGGTTCCGCTTCAAGGTGACCGACGAGGACATTCCCGGCCTGCTGCCGCTGCTCGGGGTCAAGGTCCACTGGGCCACCCCCTACAGCGGCCAGTCCAAGCCGATCGAGCGGGCCTTCCGCGACCTTTGCGATCGCGTCGCCAAGCACCCCGCGTTCTCCGGCGCCTACACCGGCAACAAACCGGACGCGAAGCCTGAGAACTACGGCGACCGCGCCGTCCCGCTCGAAGAGTTCCAGGCCGTGCTTGCCGAGGAGATCGACGCCCACAATGCGCGGCCCGGGCGGCGCAGCGAAGTGGCGTTTGGCCGGTCCTTCAACGAGGTGTTCAACGAGCGCTACAAGACCGCCCCGATCCGCCGCGCGACCGACGAGCAACGGCGCCTGTGGCTGCTGCGCGCGGAAGGGATCAACGCGGCGCGCGGCAACGGCGAGATCAAGCTGCACGGCTCGCGCTATTGGGCCGAGTGGATGTATCGCGTCGCGGGCCAGAAGATCGCCGCCCGCTTCGATCCCGATAACCTCCATGCTGGCATCGAGGTCTACGACCTGGACGGTGCCTGGCTCGGCCACGCTGCCTGCCTCGACAAGGGCAACTTCATTTCGGTCGAGGACGCCCGCTCCCACGCACGCAAGCGCGCGCAGTTCCTGCGAGCCAGCAAGGATGCGGCCCGGGCTGAGCGCGAGTTCGGCGCCAACGAGATCGCCGCGCGGCTCCGGGCAGCGGGGCGCGATGCGACGCCGGATGATCTCCCTGAGGCCGACGTGGTGCGTCTCCCCACACCCCACGCGAAAGCGCCCAGGAAGATCGTACGCCAGCCCTCGCCCGAAGAGCGCGAGGCCGAAGCCCGGCTCGCCGCCGAGGTGGCGCGCCTTGAGGACCACCGGCCGCTCCCCGCGGACGAGGATCCCGAAACCCGCTTCCAGCGTGCCCACGAGCTGCTTGCGCTTCGAGGCGAGGGACAGCCCCTCACCGATGCGCAGAGCGCCTGGCTTCAAGAGTACCGGCAGTCGTCCGAATACCGCGGCTTTGCCCGCATGTACGGCGCCTCGGGCGTCGAACAATAACGAGAGGAGCAGAGATGACACCTAGTATCGCCCCGCTGCGCAACGTCGCGGCCCTCATGTCCCTGGTCGACCGCGTGCAGTCACGCACTTTCGGCCTTCCGGGAATGGCGACCTTCTACGGCCCCTCCGGTTGGGGAAAGACAACAGCCGTCACACTGGCCGAGAACCGCTTCCAGGCCGTCTGCGTCCAGATCAAGAGCGTCTGGACACCGACCTACCTCGGCCAAGCAATCCTGCGGGAAATGGGCCTGCCGGAAGTCCGCGGCGTCGCGGCCATGGTCGACGCCATCGGCGCGCAACTCGCCCGCACCGACCGGCCCCTGATCATCGACGACGCGCAGTATGCCCTGCGTCGCAGCCAGATGATCGAGATGACACGGGATATCTATGAGAGCAGCCAGGCGCCGGTGATCCTCGTGGGCGAGGAGAAGTTGCCACAATCGCTGACCCGCTGGGAGAACGTGCACAACCGGATGCTCGCGTGGGAGGCCGCCCTGCCCTGCAACCGGTCGGACGCCGACAAGCTCGCGCCGATCTACTGCGCCGGGATTGAAGTCGACGGCAGGCTTCTCGACGCGATCGTCGACGCAAGTTGCGGCTCGATCCGGCGCGTCGCAACCAACCTGGCCCGCGTCCAGGAACTGGCCCGCGCGCGCGGCCTTTCCCACGCCGACCTTGCGCTCTGGGGAGACCGCGCTTTCCAGACCGGTCAGCCGCCGGCGGTTCGCAAGGTCGGTGACATCCGTGGCAGCGGGGACGTGGAGCCCATGGGCCGCCGGGAGGCGCAGGGCTGATGTTTACCGAGAGCTACAAGCAGAAAGAACTCTGGGATGTGGTCCGCAAATGGTCGGATCCCTGGCACTACAGTGCCATGCTTGCGCTTGGGGTCTCCGCGGACACAGCGCAGCACTACGTCCGGCGTTGGGAGCAGCTCGGCCGGATCCGCTTTGTGCGCCGGGACGAGCGCAATCGCCGCTACTTCCTCGCCACCGAAAAGCCGCTCCCTGGTGCGGAGCCCGTCTCCAGCGAGGCGACGCCCGAGGGCAACATGTGGCGGGCAATGCGGCGCCTGGGCCAGTTCTCCGGCTTGGACGTCGCGGCGCACTCCAACGTGGGCGAGATCGAGGTGACCGCGGACAAAGCCCGGTCCTACTGTCGCCAGCTGCTCGGCTCAGGTCACCTGCGCGTGGTCGAGACGGCGATCCCCGGGCGCCGCGAGGCGGTCTACAAGCTGATCGAGGACACCGGACCACGCCCGCCGCGCCCCGCGCGCGTCACAGGCATGCTCGATCCCAACACCGGCATGTTCGTCCCCGCCAATCCGGAGGTGAAGGTATGAGCGCGATCGAGACCGCACGCGAAGCCTGGGGCGCCGAGCTGCCCGACTGGGTGGAGGTGCTTGCGCTGGAATGCGACCGCACCAGCCAGAACAAGGCGGCCCAGAGGATCGGCTACGCGGCAGCAGCCGTCTCCACGATCCTGCGCCGGAAGTACGGCGCCCGGACCGACGCGATCGAGGACACCGTGCGCGGCTGCCTCATGCGCGAGACGCTGGCCTGCCCTGCCCTCGGTGAGATCGGCCGCGACGAGTGCCGCAAGTGGCGTCGCAAGGCCGGCGCCTTCCAGAACGTCAATAGCAAGCACGTCATGATGTACCGGGCCTGCAATCACTGCCCGATCCATCTCGACGCCCGTGAAAAGGAGGCCTCATGAGCCGTCCGAGAATGTCCGGCACCGAGATCCTGGCCCACTGCGGGCGGGCGGTCGACAAGGTCGATCGCTACGGCCCGCGCGGCCTCACCCTCGTAAACCAGCAGGAGATCGAAGCCCTGACCCTCTACGTGGTCGGCACCGGCGGGGTCCCCGCCTGCCGCCATGCTGCCACCTCACTCCAGGAGCCCCATGATGACTGACCAGAAACCAATTCCCGGTGTCACCAATGTCGACGGCATCCCGCATCTGCGCGACGCCAAAGGACGCCTGACGCCGCTCTCCACCATCAAGGCGCAGGACCAGCTCCAGCACGAGGTCGTCGCCAAGATCATCGGCTACGCCACCGACCTCTCGGCACAGGTAACCCGTTTCAAGCAGCACACCTTCGACGATCTCTCCGAGTTCGAGGCCCTGCTGGCCATGGAATATGGCGAGAGCCGCGGCGGCGCGAAGGGGAACAAGACCTTCATGAGCTTCGACGGGCTCATGAAGATCCAGGTCTCCGTCCAGGACCACATCGACTTCGGCCCGGAGCTGCAGATCGCAAAGGGTTTGATCGACGAGTGCCTGAACGAATGGGCGGCAGAGGCGCGCGAAGAGCTGCGCGCCATCGTGACCCGCGCCTTCAACACGGACAAGGCCGGCCAGATCAACCGCGCCGAGATCTTCATGCTGCTCCGCCTCGATATCGCAGATCCGAGGTGGAACGACGCGATGCAGGCGATCCGCGATGCCATGCGTGTCGTCGGCTCAAAGACCTACGTGCGCTGCTATGCCAGGGCAAATCCGGATGCGGCTTGGGAGCCGATCACCATCGACCTGGCCAAGGCCTGAGGACCGCCGGGATGACACGCGCCCTTCAACAGCTCATTCACGTCGGCTGCCGCCAACTGAAGATTGACACAGAGACACGTCACATCCTGCAGCAGGCGCTGACAGGCAAGGCCAGCCTGTCGGAGATGACCGAGCCGGAGCTCGAACTGGTGGTGAACCATCTCAAGGGGCGGGGCTTTCAACCTTCCAAGCAAGGCGGACGGAAGCCGGCGCCACGCAAGGATCTGCGCCTGGTCCATGTCCTCTGGTCGAAACTCGGCCAGGCCGGCGCTCTCGAAACGCCGGGACGCGCAGGCCTCAACGCCTTCATCCGTCGCCGCTTCGGCGACACCTGGGGATCGGTGCCGGTGGACGTGGACCAGCTCCGCGACTGGCAACAGATCGATGCGGTACTGCAGGCGCTCATCGCTTGGGGCAAGCGCGAGAAGATCGACTTCGACTGGAAGAGCATCGGCAAATGAAGAAGCCGCGCCATCACGTCACGGATCATGCCCTGCTGCGCTTCATGGAGCGCGCGCAGGGTTTTGATATCGAGGCGATCCGGCGCGACCTCGGCCGCAGGATCCATGCCGCATGCGCCGGCCACGAGGGTCACTGCGGCGTGACCATCGACGGCTTCACCTTCCGGATCGTCGAGGACCGCGTGGTGACGGTCTACGACCAGAAACGACGGGAACACCACCTCGGGTCTTACACGCGGCGGAGTGATCAGGAATGACCCATCCGGACCGCTCACGCACCGGCCCCTTCCCCCCGCATCCGGCCCACCTCGATCTCTACCTCGAGGTCCTGGGCCCGGAGTTGGCCGTGCGGCTCTTCATGAACCTCGGCGGACTGACCATCGCCCTGGCCCGGGAGCCGCGCGGCCGGAGCCGGGCCGAGGAGATCCTCGGCCGAGATCGGTTCCGCGAACTTGGCAGCCGCGTCTACGCCGAGCGCGTCCGCATCCCGCTGCCGAAGCACTGGCTCGCTCAGGTGCTCTCCAAAACCTACGGCTACTCGCTGCCGAAGATCGTCACTGCCCTCAAAGCCTCCGACGTCACCGTCTGGCGTTGGCTCAGCGAGCCCGCGGTGGCGCGGTTGATGCCGAAGCCTGCGGACGACGAGGAGGAGGACGACGACCCCGACCTCCCGGAAGGTCCCGCGCAGCTCCGCCTCTTCTGACCACAATGGTAGTGCGGTTAAAGACCGTTTGAACGCGCCATTCTGCTCCCGCAACAAGGGGGCTTTTCATGGTCATGACAGTGCGAAAGCTGGCAGAGGCGATCGTGTCGCGCGAAGGCGGCTACGTGAACGACCCGGACGATCCGGGCGGGGCCACGAACCACGGTGTGACCATCCACACCATGCGGCGCCTCGGGATCGATATCGACGGCGATGGCGACATTGACGCCGAAGACGTCCGCGGGCTTCCATTCGAGGTCGCGGTCGAGATCTTCGAAAAGCACTACTACCACCAGCCCAGGATCAATCTGCTGCCCGAAGCCCTGCAGCCTTCGGTCTTCGACATGCAGGTCAACGCCGGCTCCAACGCGGTGAAGATCCTGCAGCAGCTTCTGGCGGATATGGGCTACGACATCTCGGTCGACGGAGCAATCGGACCGCAGACCGGCCGGATCAGCCACCATGCCTTCCACGAGTACGGCGACTACCTGGTCGACGCCTACGGCATCGAGCGGCGCAACTACTACCTCAGTCTCGCCGACAGGCGCCCGTCCAGCCGCAAGTACGCCCGCACCCGCTCGGGCGGCAAGGGTGGCTGGATCAAGCGCGCCGAGGAGTTCATCTCGCCCCGCTACCATCTCAGCGACAGCGAATTCCAGGCGCGCATCGCGGCATGGGGTTGATCACCAATATCCTCGGCATGTTGCTGGGCAATGAACGGAACGCGGTGCGGGAGATCGCGGAGGTCTTCCGTCCGAACGCCGAGGCCGCGGCTCAACGTGGCCACGATGCCGATGCGGCCGCTCTGCAGCAGTTCGCCGCCGAGTTTGCTCAGCGCCAGAACCGCACCTGGTGGGACAGCTTCGTCGACGGGCTGAACCGTCTGCCCCGGCCGCTCATGGCGCTCTGGGCGCTCTGGGTCCTGATCTGGACCCCGATCGACCCGACCTACATGTCGGCGGTCTACGCGAGCTACGGCGTGATCCCCCAGACCGTCGCTGCGATCGTCCTGCTGATCGTCACCTTCTTCTTCGGCGGTCGTAACCAGGTGAAGTCCCTCGACTTCCAGCGCGATGTTGCCGGCCAGCTCGCCGCCACCCAAGGCGCACTGCAGCAGCGCGGCCGGCTGGCCGAACTCGACGCCCCGGAGGGACAACCAGCCGCAACCGTCGAAACGCCCGGCGCCACCTCGGACAACCCGGCGCTCGCCGAGATCCTCCGGCAACGGAACCTGAAGGAGCAGACGTGATCGCAGACATCATCAAGGTCGCCACCGACGTCGCGAGCCTCGTGCTGTCGGTAGCCGCGATGTTCGTGGCCGTGATCCGGACCCGCCGGAGCGAGGTCGAAGACCGCTTCGTGGTGGCAGAGAAAAAGACCGAAGAGCGCTTCGCCGAGGTCAACCAGCGCCTCAAACTCGGCTCGGACCGCATGGACGAGCATGGCCGCCTGATCTCGCTGGCGGATCAACGCATCGCCGCGCTGCCGGGGCGCGACGAGATCCATGCACTCGATCTCACCGTGACCCGGCTCGAGGGGCAACTCAGCGCCCTCGCGGGCCTCACCGACCGGCTTTCGTACACGACCCAGCGGATAGATGACTACCTGAGGGACAGGGAAAAATGAGTTACCTCGACACGCTTGCCAAGCACGCCCGGCTGGCAATTCTGCGCCTCCTCGAGGACGCCCCGGGCTACACCTCGAATGTTTCGATCATGACGGCCGTGCTCCCGAGCTTCGGCATCCGCTACACGCGCGACCAGGTCGAGGGCGAGGTGCGCTGGCTTGCCGAAAACGGCATGCTCACGACCGAGGACCATGCCGGCTTCACCATCGCGACGGCCACCACCAGAGGGGTCGAGGTCGCCCAGGGCATCGCTGAGCACCCCGGTGTCCAGCGCCCCCGTCCGGGAGCCTGACCCATGCCCCCCGCCGCGAAACTGGACCTGATCCCGCCTGAGCTGCGCCAGTGGCTGTCCGAAGTGCTGGCCGAGCGCGGCTTCGGCGACATCGTCGCGATCACCGAGGATCTGAATTTCCGCCTAGAGGAGGCAGGGCTAGAGCTGAGCATCGGCAAGTCCGCCGTGGGCCGTTTCTCGAAGGCTCTGAAGGATCAGCGCGAAGCCTTCAGCATGGCGGAGACCCTGCTGAGCGACATGGACATCTCGGCCGAGGGTGAGCTGCACAAGGTCCTGATGCAGATGATCGCGACAAGCGCGGTCCACATGATCAAGGCGGTTCGCGACGGCGACGAGCAGCTCGAGGCGAAGGAGCTGCACATGCTGGCACGGATGCTCAAGGACCTCATGGCGAGTTCCGGCATGCGAGAGAAGCTCCTCGAAGACGAGCGTCAGCGCGTGGCCCGCGAGGCGCGCGAGGCCGCCCGCGCCGAGGTCGAAGAGGCGCTCGAAAGCACGGCGACAGAGGCGGGGCTCAGTCCTGACATGGTCGCCCAGCTCCGCCGTGGCGTGCTGGGGCTTCAGGCATGATCCGGGCCATCCGCTTTCTCGAACGCGCCGACTTGATCGACAGCAACGCCCCGGGCGGCTTCTGGATCAGCGCGCATGATGCCGGCGGCGATGCTGCCATGTGGTTCCTATGCCCCTGCGGCTGCGGCGACCGCCATCGCATCCTGATCGGACATTGCCACAAGCCCCAGGCAAGCGGCGCAAGCTGGCACTGGGACGGCAGCGAGACCGAACCGAGCCTGCTCCCCTCGATCAAGATCGCAGCCGAAGGCCCCTGCGACGGCTGGCACGGTTGGCTGCGCGACGGCTACTGGGAGACCTGAAAAATGGCGACACCCGCACAGGTCGCCACAGACCTCGCCCTCTGGGCCGGACGGCTCCGCGGCACCCATAGCCAAGGGCACACGAATGATCCCCTCGCCGCAAGCCTGGTCCGAGGCCAGAAGACCATCCTCGAATTGCTCGATCGGGTCGATCGGATCGAAGCCACGCTGCGCGAAGTCGAAGCGGCGGCTGAAGCCGAAGCGAACCGCTACGAGCGCTACGTGAATGGTGACGATCACCATGGCTGAGCCCGTTCTTTCCCGCGATCCCGAGCACCTGCCCGATAGCCTGCCCCGCGGTGGCCAACTCCCCGCGGATTTCGACCCGCTGGCCGATGGCATCCTCATGGATCACCAAAAGTCCTGGCTGGACGACAAGAGCGACCTCAAGGTCTGCGAAAAGGGCAGGCGGACGGGCATTACCTTTGCCGAGATGCTGGACGACACCCTGATCGCCGCGGCCGCCGCCTCGGCCGGCGGGCAGAACGTCTTCTACATCGGCGACACCAAGGACAAGGGCCGCGAAGCCATCGGCTACGTCGCGCACTTCGCCCAGGTGATCGCGGGCGAGCTGGGCCAGATCGAGGAGTTCCTCTTCGAGGACCAGCAGGCAGACGGTTCGACCAAGCACATCTCGGCTTATCGCGTGCGGTTCAAGTCCGGCTTCCGGGTCGAGGCGCTCAGCTCCAACCCGGCCAACATCCGCGGCCTTCAGGGCACGGTGGTCATTGACGAGGCCGCTTTCCATCGCGACGTCCGCGAGGTGATCGACGCGGTCAACGCCCTGCTGATCTGGGGCGGCAAGGTTCGGGTGATCTCGACCCACAACGGCCACCTCAACCCCTTCAACGAACTGATCCGAGAGGCGCGCGCCGGCAAGAACGCCTTCGCCGTCCACCGCTATACATTCGCCGATGCCGTCTCGAACGGGCTCTACAAGCGCGTCTGCCTGATGAAGGGCGAGTCCTGGTCGCCGGAGGCAGAGGCCGCGTGGGAAGCGAACATCCGCGGCTCCTACGGGGCGCGCACGGCGGCCATGCAGCAGGAGCTGGACGCGATCCCTTCCGAGATGCAGGGCGCGGCGCTGACCCGCGTGCAGATCGAGGCCTGCCTCTCCCACGAGCTTCCCGGCCTCCAGAGATGGGTCCAGCCGGACGCGTTCAAGAATGCCGGAGAAGCGGTCCGCCAGGCAGAAACCGAGCGCTGGTGCCGGGAGCATCTGCTGCCGATCCTGACCACGCTCGATCCGCGCAGGCAGCACGCCCTGGGCGAGGACTTCGCGCGCTCGGGCGATGCCACCGACATCGTCATCCTCGAGCTTGGCGTAGACCTGCGGCGCCGCGGGCGGCTGGTGGTCGAGATGCGCAACATCCCCTTTGCCAACCAGAAGCAGGTGCTGTTCTTCATCGCCGATCGCGTGCCGCGCCTGGTGAAGGGTGCCTTGGACAAGACGGGAAACGGCGCGTACCTGGCCGAGGAGGCCGCGCTGCGCTACGGCAGCGTGATCGAGGAAGTGGCCTTCTCGCGCAGCTGGTACGAGACCGAGATGCCGCCCTACATCGAGGCATTCACGGACCGGACTATCGAACTTCCCGCCCACGAGGACATCCTGCGCGATCACCAGGCGCTGCAGTTCCTGGATGGCATCATCCGCGTGCCGCGCGACTTCCGGTTCAAGGGCAGCGATGGGCTCGATCGCCACGGTGACAGCGCCGTCGCGGGCGCGCTGGCCTACTACGCCAGCCGACAGGAAGCGGTCGAGTTCGCCTACGAAGCCGCCTCAGGCCCGGCTCCCCTGGATGAGGAAAATGACAATGACGAAGAACGCGCCTGGTGGCGCTCGCCGCTCGGCGTTCGTCAGCGCGGGGGGATCATATGACTATTCCCCATTGCCATCCGATGGCGGTGGGGGCCGGGAGCCGTCAGCCAGCTCCCGACACGGGGAGCCGCCAAGCAAACCCCGCCGGCCCAAAGACACTTAGAGCCGCCCCACCAAGACCGTTGGGGGATTCGGCAAAAATGAAAAGGCTTCCCTTGATGCAACGAGGGCCTGTCCAAGGACGTACCAACCCGCCCGCTCCATGGCTTGGCGGAAAGCGAAACCTGGCGAGACGGATCTGCCGAATTATCGATGCAGTCGATCACAAGACCTACGCCGAGCCCTTCGTCGGGATGGGAGGGATCTTCCTGCGCCGCTCGGCCCCTGTGCGGAACGAGTTCATCAACGATCTCCATCGCGAGGTCTACACGCTCTTCCGGATTTTGCAGGAACACTATGTCGCGTTTCTGGACCTCCTGAGGTTCCAGATCACGACGCAAGCCAACTTTGAGAGGCTGGTAGCGGTGGATCCGGAGACGCTTACCGACCTGCAAAGAGCCGCTCGCTTTCTCTTCCTGCAGCGCTGCGCATTTGGCGGGAAGGTTTCGGGGCAAAACTTTGGACTGTCCACCGATAGGCCGGCGCGTTTCAATCTCACAACTCTGGAGCCGGATCTGGAGGCGCTGCACTCGCGTCTCTCGGGGGTCACCGTGACCTGCCTGGACTTCGGCGATTTCATTCGGCGCGTCGATGGCGCCAATGCGCTCTTCTATCTGGATCCACCCTACTGGGGATCGGAGAGAGACTATGGCGCCGGCGCCTTCAGTCGCGACCGCTTCATCCAGCTCAGCGATCAGCTTCGGACGATAGAGGGCAGGTTCCTCATGTCGATCAACGACGTTCCGGAAATCCGAGAGGCCTTCGGATGGGCCAAAATCTCGCCCATCCGAACAACTTACTCAGTGGCGAGACACAGTGGCGCGAAAGCAGCCTCGGAGCTGCTGATTTCGAACTTCGACTTCAAACCTCCGGAGTAGGCTATTGAAACCCGCCCTTCTTCTCATCGCATGCAATGACGCGCGAGGGTGCTTCACTGGCTCGGCCGAGGCATTGCGCCTCGGCTCGATCGAGCTGGAGGCACGCTTCAGTCCAGCACCGGAGCTGGTCGAGCATTCGGGCCCGCCGGAGATCTCTCTTGCCGGGACCACCTGGCCATGCTGCGGCGTGGTGGCCGGCGTCGGAAGCCTCGCCTGGACGGGCTACACGCTCGGCAATCCGTCGCGCGGGATCTGGGCCATGCCGACCCTGGCCCGCTTCCTGCGCAAGCTGCGGGCGCTCGCCCTCTATGACATGACCACCGGCCCGACACCCCTGTTCGAATGGTGGCACGGGGAGCGCGATGCCTCGGACGCGGAACTGCACACCTGGATCTCGGACGCGCTGGAGGACTGACATGGCCCCTAAACCCACCCTCTATGACGCCCACGGCCGGCCCATGCGCCGGGCGGAACTGACGAAAGAAGCCTCCGGTCCGACCATCGGCGGCATCCGCTCCCCGCTCACGGGCTACCCAGGCGACGGGCTCGACCCGCGCCGCCTGGCGGCAATCCTGCGCGAGGCCGATGCAGGCGACCCGCTGCGCTATCTCGAACTGGCGGAAACGATC
Organism: uncultured Rhodobacterales bacterium; assembly: GCA_964397775.1. Lineage (GTDB taxonomy): Bacteria > Pseudomonadota > Alphaproteobacteria > Rhodobacterales > Rhodobacteraceae > Allosediminivita. Next base: position 17,909 of record CAYNKL010000045.1, read on the forward strand.
GAGGAGCGCGATCTGCACTACGTGGGTGTGCTGGGCACCCGGCGGCGTTCGGTCAGCCAGATCGAGATCACCGTCACCGAAGGCGGCGACAGCCAGGACGAACAGGACGCCGCCCAAATGGTGCGCGACTGGCTCCAGCGCGACGAACTCTCGGCCGAGCTCTTCGATATCCTAGACGCGATCGGCAAGGGCTATTCCTTCACGGAGCTGATGTGGGACACCAGCGAGGGACAGTGGATGCCGGAGCGCCTGGAATGGCGCGACCCGCGCTGGTTCCGCTTTGATCGCACCGACCTTCGCACGCCGGTCTTGATCGACGAGCACGGCCAGGACAGGCCCCTGCCCGGAGGCAAGTTCATCTTCGCCGGCATGCGCGCCAAGAGCGGCATTCCGGCCCGCTCGGGCATCGCCCGGATCGTGACCTGGGCGTACCTCTTCAAGAAGTACACCGAGCGCGACTGGTCGATCTTCACGCAGACCTATGGCCAGCCCCTGCGGCTGGGGAAGTACCCCGCCAGCGCCGACGAGAAGGACCGAAATACCCTCTTCCGGGCCGTGGCCAACATCGCGGGCGACTGCGCCGCGATCGTGCCCGAAGGCATGTCGATCGAGTTCGTGAAGGGCGACACCAGCGGCTCCACCGATCTCTTCATGAAGAGGGCCGACTGGTACGACAAACAGGTCTCCAAGGCCGTGCTGGGCCAGACCTCGACGACGGACGCGGAAGTCGGCGGGCTCGGCAGCGGCAAGGAACACCGCGAGGTACAGGAAGACATCGAGACCGCCGACGCGCGCGACCTGGCGGCCATCATCAACCGCGACCTGATCCGCCCCTGGGTGGATCTGAACTATGGAAAGCAGCGGCGATACCCTTCCATCAGGATCGCCCGGCCGGAGGCCGAGGACCTCAAGTATCTCTCCGATGCGCTCGGCGGCTTCATTGACCGCGGTCTGGCCGTGCCGGTCTCCTGGATCCGCGGCAAGTTCGGCGCTCCCGAGCCGAAACAGGGCGAGGAAATCCTGCGCCCACAGCGCCAGAATACCCCTGCCACGCCACCTGCACCGCCCCCCGAAGGCCAGACGCCGGCAGAGAGCGAATTTAAACACCGGTTTAAACACCCTCCCGACCCTGCGCGGGCCACGACAGCCCTCAGCGCGACACCGGCCTCACAGAGCCGCTCAGAGCCTCTCGAGAATTCCGTCGATCGGCTGGCTGACGAGGCCAGGGTTCCGGTCGAGGCCATGCTTGTGCGGATCGAGACCATCCTGGACGCCGCGGGCTCTCTCGAGGAGGCGCGCGAGATGCTGCTCGCCGCCTTCCCCGAGATCTCGGCCGAGGGGCTCACCAGCATCCTGGCCGATGCCCTGCTCGCCGCCCATGCCGGTGGACGGGCCACAGTCGAGGAGACGTCAGGCGATGGCTAGAGGAGCGAGCAATGCTGCTGGATCCTGAAGACCCTCGTTGCCGGCCGCTTGCGGCGGAACACGTCGAGGCGGGGCGCGCATGGTGGGATGCCGTTTCCCTATCCGGCGAAACGATCTTCGAAGTGGCACAGCGGCTCGGCATGGGGTCCGCCGAGGTAAGCGCAATCAAGCGCGGTGCGAAAGCGCCGCCGAGATCCGGATAGGAGCGAAGGTCGTGCAGATGGTAGAGAACATCATGTTCCCCTTCCGGTTCCAGGAGTGCGGCTTTCCTGATCTCGCCGACCTGATGATCGAAATTGATGCAGCTCGGCATTGGATTGCAGAGGTGGAAGAACCTCTGGACGTGTCCGCCCCGGCCAGCTCGTCGCCTTGGTGCTGCTATATCCGCACCGTGATCTTCTACGGCCCAGATGGAGAAGAGGATCGATGCGAGACGCGGCTACAGATCAATGACGTTCTCCGCGACGGTGATGAACGGTGGCAAGTCTTGAGCGGCTCGGTTGCTTGGGCGAAGGGGCGCTGGCAGATGGTCTGGCGCCTCCGGAAGTATCAGGCCATGGCACTGGCTGATGAATGGACGCGTGAAGAACGGGAGATCGTAGAGGGCTGGCCAGTAGGCATGACCTACGCCGACGTGGGCACCGCTGTAGCGACCTGGTTCAATTGCCAGGGTGGCGACAAGACCGTGGCCGAGGCCGCGGCGGCTTTCAACATTTCGGAGTTTGGCGTCCGCAAGGCCGTGGCTGCGGCGGGCAACCCTTGGTTCACCATAGAAGGTGACGAGCTGGTGGCTGACGGCATCTAGCAGATCCCGGAAAGAAGGTATCATGACCGAACTCGCCACCCTCTTCCGCCGGCCGTTCCGCCAACAGGTGGCCGCCTTCCGCCTGCGCCTGGGCAACCTGGTGCCGACATCGCGCTGGGACGACATCTCCAAGGCCCAGCATGACCGCGCCTTCATGGTCGCCGGCGCGACGAAGGCGGACCTGCTTGCGGACCTTGCGCAGGCTGTAGACAAGGCTGTCTCCTCAGGCACGAGCCTGGAAGAGTTCCGCCGCGACTTCCGCCGGATCGTGGAGGACCGGGGCTGGCACGGCTGGACGGGCGAAGGAACGCGGGCCGGCGAAGCCTGGCGCACCCGGGTGATCTACCGGACGAACATGCGCACAAGCTACATGGCCGGTCGTCTCGCCCAGCTCCGCGAGGCGGGATATCCCTTCTTCGTCTACCGGCACGGCGGGTCCGCCGATCCCCGCGAATGGCACCTCGCCTGGGACGGTCTCGTGCTGCCGGCGGATCATCCCTTCTGGACGACGCACTTTCCGCCGAACGGCTGGGGTTGCAGCTGCTACGTGCTCGGCGCGCGGTCTCGTGAAGCCGCCCGTCGTCTTGGCGGCGATCCCGACAAGGTGTTGCCGGCGGGGTGGGAGAACATCGATCCGAGGACCGGTGAACCCAAGGGGATCGGACGGGGCTGGGGGTATGCCCCCGGAGCCAGCGTATCGGACGCGGTTACCGCCTTGGCGCCCAAGCTTGACCAGCTGCCCGAACGCCCTGCCATGGACCTGATCCAGAGCTGGCTGACAGAGAACCTCTTCGGCCGCTGGCTTGCCAGCCCGGACGTCCCCTGGCCCATGGCGCGCCTGCCGCAAGCGCGGGCCGAGGAGCTGGGCTCGAAGAGCACGGTTGCTATGATGTCCCCCGAGACGGCGGCCAAGCAGCTCCGCCAGCACCCCGAGCTGACCATCTTCGATTATTCGGAGGCGCAGCGCGTCGTCAGCGAAGCGACCGAGGTGATCTTCGATGGCCTGAACACGAGCGTCTTCGTCTTCGCGCCCGATGGGATCGGCGGACATGTCCTGGTGATCAAGGCGGTGCGTTCCGGAAATCAGCTCTTCGTCACGAGCTTTCGGCGGCTGAGCGGCGCGCCGGAAGAGCGGCGGCGCATCCTCGAGCGGCTGAGACGGCGGAACACGTGATGGGCAGGCGGTGGGGCCTCGCCCCCGGCCAGGCCGGAAACCCCACATGGCGCTCCGATCCTCGGATCGTGCTACGGCCGCGAGAATATCACCGTGTCACGCCTGCCAGGGAGATATAGGCATGATCCGCACCGAAGTCACCACCGACGAGATCACCACCGCCCTGTCGGAGGTGGCCGAGAGGCTGGACGACCTCACGCCACTGATGAACGACATCGGCGAGTTCATGGTGGAAAGCACCAATGCGAACTTCCGCGAAGGCTCTTCGCCCGACGGCACCCCCTGGGCGCCGCGATCGCAGACGACGCTCGACGCCTATGCCGCCCGCAAGGACACCCCTAAGGGGGGCCCTCTCGTCGGGGCGACGAAGGCACTCTCGACCACGATTGCCTACCAGAGCGCCCCCGACGAGGTCGCCTGGGGTTCGAACATGATCTACGCGGCGGTCATGCAGATGGGGGCAGCCCAGGGCGAGTTCGGCGCCCGCATCGGCCGGACCAAGAACGGCCGGGATTTCTTCATGACGATCCCCTGGGGCGATATCCCGCCCCGCCCATTCCTGGGCATTGGCCCGGACGACGAAACCGGCATCCTGGAGACCGTCCGGGACTACCTGGACGTACCCGGCGCGGAGTGATCCGACCACAAAGGTAGTGCTGTGAGCAGGGGCTTGAACGGGGCATTCAAGCCCCATGAACACGCGTCCCGATATCGTCCAGCTGACCGCGACCGAGATCCCTCGGGCGGCCGGCGCGCCCGAGTGGCTGCACCTCCTGCCGCCGGCCGGCAAGCCCTTCCGCTCGGTCGATGGTCGCGGCCCCTGGCAATATGACGACGCCGAAGCGGTGATCCGGGCAAGCCTCGATGCCCCCGGCCCCCGTCTCTTCGTCGACATCGAGCACTCCACCCTCAAGGGCGCCCAGGGGGCGGCCGCCGCCGGCGCCATCGGCGACATCGTCGAGATGGAAGCGCGGGCCGACGGGCTCTGGGGGCGCGTCGAATGGACGAAGCGCGGGGCCGAAATCATGGCTGACCGCGCCTACCGGGCGGTCTCGCCCGTCATGCTCTCGGTCAAGGGCAATGGCCCCCGCCAAGTGCAGACCATCTGGCACGTCAGCGTGACCAACAACCCGGCCCTGCGAGGGTCGGTCACTTCCCTGTCACAAGAGGATCCCGTGATGATGAAGATCGCCAAGGCGCTCGGGCTCGACGAAGACGCCTCCGAAGAGGACATCGTCGCCGCCATCGAGGCCCTGAAAGGCAAGGACGAGAATGCCGACAGTCTCAGCGCCATCGCCGAGGCGCTTGGCGCCGAAGATGGCGCCGGCCAGGCCGAGTTGGTCCTGCTCGCCAGGGGCATGAGGGAACAGGCCGACGACACGCCGCGTGTCGAAGCCCTGGAAACCGAGCTGAAGCGCATGCGCTCCGAAGCCTGGGTCGATGCGCTCTCCTCTCAGGGCGTCGGCATCGGCAAGACCATCCGCGACGACGTGATCGCGCTGCACATGGAAGACCCCCAGCGGGCGCAGCGTTACGTCGACCAGCTTCCAAAGCTGGGGCCGAGCCACACGCGCGACACGCCCCCCGACGGCGGCGCCAAGATCACCACCCTCACCGCCGACCAGAAGGCGCTCGCCCGCCAGTTCGGCATGACCGAAGAGCAGATGCTGGAGAGCCTCGAGGCTGACCGGCAGGAACTGGAGGCCTCCTGATGGCTGCGCTGACCCAGGGGCGCCTGACGCCCCGCCGTGCGGGCGATTTCCGCGATGAGCCGCTTCACGGCGCCACGACAGTCTTCGCCGGCGCCATGGTGATGCGCGATGCTGACGGCTTCCTGGTCGAAGGCCAGACCGCCACGGGGCTCGTGGGCGTCGGTGTCGCGGACCGGGATGCCGACAACGGCGCCGGTGCCGACGGCGACATCACCTGCCGCTACAAGCCCGGCACCTACCGGATGGCGAACTCCGCCGCCGCCGACGCCATCGACCAGGCCGATATCGGCGAGCTCTGCTACGCGGTCGACGACCAGACCGTCGCCCTGACCGATGCCACCGGGACGCGCTCGCCCGCCGGCATCATCGAGGATGTGGACAGCGACGGCGTCTGGGTCCGCTTCGACGAATTCCTCACCAAACACGCCGCCGTGGCCGCTCAGGCCCTGGCTGACGCGAACCCCTGACGGAGCCTGAGCCATGATCATCAACGCCGCAAACCTGCAGAGCCTGCGCGCGGGCTTCCGCCGCGAGTTCCAGAACGCGCTCTCGCAGGCCCCCGACCAGCGCGCCCGCGTGGCCACCACGGTGCCGTCGACCACGGCCGAGAACACCTACGGCTGGCTCAAGAAGATGAGCGGTCTGCGCGAGTGGATCGGTCCCCGGATCGTCGAAGGCGTCGCCGAAGCGGGCTACACGATCCGCAACAAGCCCTACGAGAAGACCATCGGTGTCGATCGCGACGACATCGAGGACGACAACCTCGGGCAGTACTCGATGATGTTCGGGGAGCTGGCGGAAGCGGGCGCCGCCCATCCGGAGCGTCTCGTCTGGGACCTGCTGAAGGCCGGTTTTACCACGCCGTGCTGGGACGGGCAGAACTTCTTCGACACCGATCACCCGATCCGGGACGAGAGCGGTGCCGAGGTCTCGTTCAGCAACAGCGGCGGCGGCTCGGGCACGCCCTGGTTCCTGATGTCCACCCGCGGCCGGATCAAGCCGATCCTGCTGCAGGAGCGCAAGCCGCTGAACTTCGTCTACAAAGACCGCGAGGAAGACGACAACGTCTTCTTCAACAAGGAGTACGTCTACGGCGTCGACTGGCGCGGGGCCGTCGGCTTCGGCATCCCGCAGATGGCCTACGGTTCGAAGCAGACCCTGGACGCGACCGCCTACAAGGCCGCCTACGCCGCGGTGGAGAGCATGAAGGGCGACGGGGGCCGGCCGCTGGGCCTGACGCCCGATCTCCTGGTGGTGCCGCCCACGCTGCGCGAGGCCGGGCTCGAGATCCTCAACGCCGAACGTGACGCGAGCGGCGCCACCAACGTCTGGCGCGGCACGGCCGAGCTGCTCGTCGTGCCCTGGCTGGCCTGAGGGCGCGCGCCATGACCGATACGCGGACGCGCGATCAGCTGAAGGCCCGGGCGGACGAGCTGGGCCTCGAATACGCCTGGAACATCGGACGGGACACCCTCGCCGAGCGCGTCGGCGAGGCCGAGGCGGCTGCGGCGGCAAACGCGGCCAGCGAGACGGCCGGGGGCGAGCAGGCATCCCCCCAGGTGGCCCCCCGGCCCGCGGCGGAGGTCTCGGCCTCCGCCACCCGGCCCCTGGTGATCGAGGTCACCGGCCCGGTGCGCGGCTTCCGCCGCTGCAACCGCCGCTTCGGGCCAAAACCCACCGTCATCCCGGTAGCGGAGCTTTCCGAGGCCGAGGCGCTGCGCCTGGTCAACGAGCCGATGCTGCGCACCTTCACCCGGGAAGCGGAACCGGGCGAGATCTAGGGATCTCTGTCGCCGGCCGTGCCTGTCACGGCGGCCACCTTGCCCGGCGGGTCACACCGCCGGGCGCCTTTGAACAAGAGCTGAGGCCATGGGCTACACGACGCAGTCAGATCTCGAGGACCGCTACGGCACCGCGCTGCTCGTGCAGCTGACGGATCGCGGTCCGGTGCCCGCGAACGCCATCGACGTGGACGTGGTCGACCGCGCGATCGGCGATGCCGACGCCCGGATCGATGCGGCCGTGAAGCGCCGCTACGTCCTGCCTTTCTCAGAGGTGCCGCCGGTCATCGCCGAGATCGCCCGACGGATCGTCATCTACACGCTCCACACCTTCGAGCCCAACGAGAAGGTGGTGCGTGACTACAAGGATGCCCTCACGGATCTCGATCGCATCGCGAGGGGCGATCTGCAGCTCGACGCCGACGGCGCGACCCCCGACACGACCGGCAGCGGCGGCGCCCGGATCACGGACCGCGAACGCCCCTTCACGGCGCAGAACCTGAAGGGCTGGATATGATCTCGATCGACGCCGTGACCGAGCGCCTCGAGACCCGCGTGGTCGAGTTGCGGTACCGCGTTCAGCCGGCCTCGGAGTTCGCGCGCCTGCAGCAATCCGGTGCGGCCCCCACCGCTGGCCTCGCAGCCTTCGTCCTGCCCGCGGGCATCCAGGGTCGCGACGCCCCGACCGCCACCGGGCTCTTCACCCAGAACATCCGGCGCGCGATCTCCGTCGTACTCCTGGTCCAGTCGACCGATGCCGCGGGCCGGCGCGCCCTCGACGGGCTCGAGGACCTGGTCTTCAAGGTGATCGAGGCCATTGCCGGCTGGGCGCCTGCCGAAACCATCGGCCCGTTCCAGCTCTCCTCCGCGCGCATCGTTCCGACGTCGCGCGGCATGATCGGCTACCTGATCGATTTCTTCATCCCCGACCAGCTGAGGATCACCCCATGAGCGCACCGAACTTGCCCTCTGAAGGCGGCAGCTACACCCGCGACGACAAGGGCGGACTGAAGCGCCAGGCACCGGCCACACCGAAGACCACCCGCAAGGAGGACGGCAAATGAGCCGCTACAGCGCCCGCAAGGCCATCCTGTGCAAACTGGAGGCCACCTACGGCACCGACCCCAACCCGACGGGCAGCGCGGATTTCATGCTGGTCCACGACTTCCAGTTTCCCGATCCCATGGCCGGTTCCGACGTCGAGCTGGCCCACGCACTGCCCTACCTCTCTGCGAACCCGACCACGCCGGCGGACCTGCACCGCCGCTGCACCTTCAAGGTTCCGCTGACCGGATCGGGCACCCCTGGCACCGCGCCCGCCTGGGCGCCGCTCCTGCGCGCATGTGGCGTGGCTGAGACACTCGAGACCGGTCCCGACCAGGTGGTCTACAACCCCGTCTCCGGCGGCTTCGAGAGCGCCACGCTCTACGCCCACATGGACGGCACGCTTTACAAGATGCTCGGCATGCGCGGCAACGCGCGCTTTGTCGTGCCGGCCTCGGGGATCCCGGTGATCGAGTTCGAGTTCTGGGGGCTGTTCTCCAAGCCGAGCGACACCGCTCTGCCGACGATCGACGCCAGCGCCTACCAGAAGGCGCGCGCGGCGACCCCGGCGAACACCCCGACCTTCACGCTGGGCGGGACCTCCGTGCCCCTGCGCAACTTCAACCTCGACTTCGGCAACAGCGTCGAGGTGCGCAAGCTGATCAACGAGGACCAGGTCAAGATCACCGACCGCGCCGACATGATCGAGACGCAGATCGCGGCCGGCGATCTGGCGACCTACGACCCCTTCACCGATGCCGATACCGCCGCCGAGCGGGCCATCGTGCTGACCCACGGCACCACGCCCGGCAACATCGCCACGATCTCCGTCCCGAAGGCGCAAACCATGCGGCCCGGCGTCACCGAGGCGCAGGGACAGGACGAGTGGACCGTGGGCTTCCGCCCGTTGCCGGGCAGCGGCAACGACCAGTGGACCCTGACCCTGACCTGAGGAGGACGAGATGGGATTTCGTCTCGCAAAGACCCGCCAGTTCCACCGCCGCGTGACGGTGCACGACCAGAGCTTCGGCGCCACCTTCAACGCGCTGTCGGACGAGGAGCTGCAGCAGTTCCAGACGAACACCAAGGAGGGGCAGTGCGCCCTGCTGCGCGCCGCCGTGCACGACCTCGACGAGATCGAGGACGAGGACGGCAAGCCCCTGCCCTACACCGAGGCGCTGCTGGAGAAGTCCCTCGGCTACTCGGACGTGCGCAACGCCCTGCTGCGCGAATACAGCCTCGGCATCGCGGGGGCGCGGGCGGGAAACTGAAGTGGGCCGGGCGGGCCTGGGCGACCGACCGGCTGTTCGAGGAAGACCACCGCCCCGCCGAGATCGAGGCCGACTACGCCTTCTTCGGCATCGACCCGGCGCGGATCCCGGCGAACCGGCCGGGCGCGCCGGAGGGGCTCTGGCCCGAGCACGTGCCGGCGGCCGAGGCCTTTCTCGCGGTCAGCGGCCAGTGGCGCCTGCTGACCCCCTTCGGCGGCAAGCCGGTCTTCCTCGGGCTCGATGCGACTGCGGCGGAGACGAACCTGCGGCTCTCGGGGGTCGAGATCACGCCACTGCTCTGGCGCCAGCTGCGCCTGATCGAGGAAGGCGCCAAGGCGGCGCTCAACGGGGGATGAAATGAGCCTGCGGTTCTCTGCGATCCTGGAAGTCGTCGGCGGCAGGAAGGCCGCGGCCGAGGTGCGCGGTGTGTCCCAGGCTGCGGACGATCTCCGGGCCGCGACCGGCCAACTCGACGCAGGCGCCACCGGCGCCGCGACGGCGATCGACAAGGTCGGGGCCGAGGCGCGCACCACCACCACCCTGCTCGGACGCCTGCGCGCGAGCGCGGCGGCGACCTTTGCGCGGATCCGCGGCGGGGCAAGCGGCGCCGGCGAGACCACGCAGATCGCCGCCGGCAGCGTCGGCAATCTGACCGCCCAGTTCAACGACCTGGGCGTGATGATGGCCGCCGGCCAGAACCCGTTCCAGCTCGCCATCCAGCAGGGCACGCAGATCACCCAGGTGATCGGGCCCATGGGGGCCCGGGGTGCCGTCCGCGCCCTCGGTACGGCCTTCATGGGACTGCTGAGCCCGGTCAACCTGATCACGCTCGGGGCCATCGCCGCCGGCGCCGCTTTCGTGCAGTGGCTGACCCGCTCGAAGGAAGATGCCGACGATCTCCAGGACCGCCTGGACAAGGTGAACGCGCGTCTGGCGGAAGCGCAGGAGACGATCCGCGTCTTCGAGACAGGTGCCGGCTCTTCGGAACGTCTTGCGATCCTTGATCGTATCGTGGCGGCAGAGGAACGTCTGCAGGAGGC
>CAYNKL010000046.1:0-28048 GCA_964397775.1 uncultured Rhodobacterales bacterium
TCACCGCCGGCAGGTATTTCTGCACGATCAGCGGCTCGCGCGAGAAGCCGGTGAACATTTCATAAAGTGAGCTGAGGTTGCCGTCGCCCACGCCGAGCCGGAAGACGCCCGCCCCGCCGTTGCCATAGAGCGGCTTGACGATCATGTCGCCGTGGCGCTCGCGGAAAGCGCGCAGCGTGGCAAGATCCCGCGCGATGGCCGTGGGCGGGGTCAGGTCCGGAAAATCCAGCACCAGCAGCTTCTCGGGGTAATTCCGCACCCAGAATGGGTCGTTGACCACAAGCGTGCCCGGCGCCAGCCGGTCGAGAAGATGCGTCGTGGTGATGTAATGCATGTCGAAGGGCGGATCCTGGCGCAGCCAGACCACGTCGAAATCCGCAAGGTCGGCGTGTTCCCAGTCGCCAAGCGTGACGTGATCGCCCTTCACCCGGCGCAGCTCCATCCTGCGCAGCCGCGCGGTGATGCGCCCCTCCTCGTAGGCGAGGTGGTCGGGCGGGTAGTAGTAGATCTCGTGGCCGCGCGCCTGCGCCTCCTCGGCGAGGCGGTAGGTGGTGTCGGCGTCGATATCGACGGACTCGATCGGGTCCATCTGAAAGGCGATCTTCATCGCGGGCCTCCCGGTTGCGCGCCATCTACATGGCCCACCGGTGGCAGAGGTGCAATCCCGTCACATCCAGGCGAAGGCATTCTCGCGCAGCTCGACCGCGCCATGGGCATCGACCAGGGCAAGATCCACGCGGAAATCGGTCAGCGATCCGCACGGCCCGGCAAAGGCGTATTCCTCCGCGGTGGCAAAGATGCGCCCGACCTGCCGCGTCGTGATGCGAGCAGCCGCGGCTGCGAAACTGCGGCTTTTCTTCACCTCGACGAAGATCAACGCCCCGTCCTTTTCCGCGATCAGGTCGATTTCGCCCGCCCGGCCCCGCCAGCGCCGCCGCAGGATGGTGCAGCCCTGCCGCTCGTATTCGGCAGCCACGCCATCCTCGGCGGCGCACCCCGCGTGGTAGCTGGTCCGCCCACGAAGCTGGCGGCCTGCATCCGGCATCACGTCAAACGGCATCCATTCCTCCTCATCCGCAGGCCCGCGTGAGCCCAGCCAAGTCCACCAGAGCCCGGCAGATCCACACGCGCCCGTCACTTCCAGACACGACCGCCCCGAAAAGCGCCCGGGGACCGAAACCTAGTCCTCCGCCTCCGCAGCAAGCCGCATGGCAAGCTGGTAGACCTCGCGCTTCGGCCGCCCGAGATCGCGTGACACGCTGGCTGCAGCGTCCCTCACGGACATGTCCTCCAGCGCAAGTTTCACCGCCTGTTCTACATCCGTTTCACTAATATTCCCCGAATCCCCTTTCCCGATCAGCAGCACCATCTCGCCTTTCAGGGTTCGCTCCGTGGCGGTCTCGGCCAGTTCGTCCAGAGTGCCGGTCAGGACCTCCTCGAATTTCTTGGTCAGTTCCCGGCAGAGCGCACCGCGTCTCTCGCCGCCCATCACCTCGGCGGCATCGCGCAGCGCCGCCGCCACGCGCTTGGGGGATTCGTAAAGAACCAGCGTCGCCGGCACGCCGGCCAGTTCGCCCAGCGCCTTGCGCCGCGCGCCCTTGGCATTGGGCAGAAAGCCCGCAAACATGAACCTGTTCGTCGGCAGCCCCGCCACGGTCAGCGCCGTCAGCACCGCCGAGGCGCCGGGCGCGCTGGTCACGGGGTAGCCCGCCTCGCGCGCCGCGCGCACCAGATCGAAGCCCGGGTCCGACACCAGCGGCGTGCCCGCCTCGGAGGCATAGACCACCGACTGCCCCGCCTCGAGCGCCGCCATCAGCCGTGGCCGCGCCCTCTCGCCGTTGTGCTCGTGGTAGGCCACCACCTGCCGCTCGCCCAGCGGCACGCCGTGAATCTCCATCAGCTTGCGCAGGCTGCGCGTGTCTTCCGCGGCCAGCACATCGGCCCCCCGCAGCAGGTCCAGCGCCCTCAGCGTGATGTCCCGGGCGTTGCCGATCGGCACCGCGACAAGGTGCAGCCCCCGCGGAACCTGCGCGTTTTCACCGATCATCACTGGACCCTTCTCTGTGCTCGTCTATGATCCCCCGGCATCTCCGGCCCCTCCGGGTGCCTGCAAGACGAGGGAGTTCTACCCACCATGTTCGCCGCTACCGCCCCCTTCCGCAAGGCAGCCGCCCGCGCCATGGCACTTCTCGCCATGGTCTGGCTCGCCGCCTGCGACGCGACCCTGCCCGCCGGGCTCGGAACTGGCCCGCTGGGCAACGACGGCCCCGGCATCCGCCCGGGCGAAACCGTTCAGGTCGCCCTGCTCGTGCCCCAGTCGGACCCGCAGGCCGGCCCCGTCGCCCAGTCGCTCGAGAACGCGGCGCGCATGGCCCTCGCCGAGACCGGCGCCGACATCGAGCTGGTCGTCTACGACACAGCCGGCCAGCCCGCCCAGGCCGCAGCCCGTGCCCGCGAAGCGGTCGACGCAGGCGCCAAGATCGTCCTCGGACCGCTGCGCAGCGAAACTTCGAACGCCGTGGCCCGCGCCGTGCCCGAAGTCAATGTGCTGAGCTTCTCGAACACCACCTCGATCGCCGGCGGCAACCTCTTCGTGCTTGGCCGGACCTTCGACAACATCGCCCAGCGCCTGGTGGACTACGGTGTCTCGAACGGCGTGCGCAACATCGCCGTGCTGCACACCGCGGACGTGCCCGGCCAGGTCGGCCGCAACGCGATCCAGACCGCCGCCGTCCGCGGCGGAGCCCAGATCGTCGCCTCCGAGGGCTACGAGCTCAATACCCAGAGCCTGACCGCCGCGCTCGACCGGATCGCTCCTGTCGTCCAGAACGGCAATGCCGACGGGCTTTTCCTCACCGACGGCTGGGAAGCGGGCCTCGCGCAGGTCTTCCAGATGGCGCCCGAAAATGGCATCTCGCCCGACGCGGTGCAGTACATGGGCCTCACCCGCTGGGACGTGCGCCCTGACGGCTTCAACCTGCCCGGCATCGAGGGCGGCCTCTTCACGATGCCCTCGCGCAGCCAGCAGACCGCCTTCGAGAACCGCTATCGCGAGCGCTACGGCAGCGCCCCCGGGCCGCTCGCCGGCCTCGGCTACGACGGCATCAGCGCCGTGGCGACCCTGCTGCAGGACCAGCGCCGTGCTTCGCTCTCGGGCAAGGCGCTCACCCGCTCCGCCGGCTTCAACGGCACCGGCGGGCGCTTCCGCCTCATGGCGGACGGCACCAACCAGCGCGCGCTCGCCGTGGCGACCATCCGCAACCGACAGGTGACCATCCTTGACCCTGCCCCAACCGGCTTCGGTGGCGCCGGCTTCTGAGCCGGCGGCCCCCGCCGCTCCGCCGGAGGACCTGATCCTTCCGGCGGAGCAGATCCTCGACATCACCGCCCTGCGCGGGCGCATCGACGACGAGATCGACGGCCTGCGCGAGGAAAGTGCCGTGCGCACCGCCGTCGTCGCCGCGCTGAAGGACGCCCGCAACAGCGGGCGCGAGGCCATCGCGCAGGCGCTCTCCGAGCGCCCCTTCGACGCGCCGGGCGCCTGCCATGCCTACCGCTGGCTCACCGACCGCATCATCGAGACGGTCTTCGACGTGGCCCGCCACCGCCTGCATCCCAAGCCCAATCCCACCGAATCCGAGCGCCTCGCGATCTTCGCCGTGGGCGGCTACGGTCGGGGCGAGATGGCGCCGCATTCCGACGTCGACCTGCTGTTCCTGACCCCCTACAAGATCACCCCCTGGGCCGAGAGCGTCATCGAATCGATGCTCTACATCCTGTGGGACCTCAAGCTTAAGGTCGGCCACGCCTCGCGCACCGTGAAGGACTGCCTGCGCCTCGGCGCCAAGGACTTCACCATCCGCACCGCCATGCTCGAGAACCGCTTCCTCAGCGGCGACGAACGGCTGGCCGAGGAACTCGACACCGCCCTCTGGGACGAGCTCTTCAAGGGCTCCGAGAAGGCCTTCATCACTGCCAAGCTCGACGAACGCGACGCCCGCCACGAAAAGCAGGGCCAGCGCTATATGGTCGAGCCCAACGTGAAAGAGGGCAAGGGCGGCCTGCGCGACCTGCAGTCCCTCTTCTGGATCACCAAGTACATTCACCACACCGACGACACCTCGGAGCTCGTGCGCCTCGGCATCTTCCGGCCCGAGGAATACGAGACCTTCGTGCAGGCCGAACGCTTCCTCTGGGCGGTGCGCTGTCACCTGCACCTGGCCGCCGGCCGCGCCGTGGAACAGCTCACCTTCGACATGCAGGTCGAGGTGGCCGAACGCATGGGCTATGCCGATAAGGGCGGGCGCCGCGCGGTCGAGTGGTTCATGCAGGACTACTTCCGCCACGCCACCGCCGTCGGCGACCTGACCCGCATCTTCCTCACCTCGCTCGAGGCCGAGCACCGCAAGGACGCGCCGCTGCTGCTGCGGATGCTCAAGCGCGCGCCGAAGGTGAAGGACGGTTACGCCACGGTGAACAACCGGCTCGCGGTCGAGAACGACGACTGCTTCCTGTCGGACCCGCTGAACCTGCTGCGCATCTTCGAAGAGGCGCTGCGCACCGGCCTGCTGATCCATTCCGATGCCATGCGGCTGGTCAAGGCCAACCTCTGGCGCATCGACGAGGACATGCGCCGGAATCCCGAGGCCCGAAAGCTCTTCCTCGACCTGCTGCTCAAGCACGGCAATCCCGAACGCGCCCTGCGTCGGATGAACGAACTTGGCGTGCTCTCGGCCTTCATTCCCGAATTCGCGCCCATCGTCGCGATGATGCAGTTCAACATGTACCACCACTACACGGTGGACGAGCACACCATCCAGTGCCTCTGGCACCTGTCGGAGATCGAGAACGGCCACCTGGTCGAGGAACTTCCCGTCGCCTCCACGATCCTCAAGGAAGGCGTGAATCGCAAAGTGCTCTACGTCGCCATGCTGCTGCACGACATCGGCAAGGGCCGGGACGAGGATCACTCCATCGTCGGCGCGCGCATCGCCCGCAAGGTCTGCCCGCGGCTCGGCCTCAACAAGTCCGAATGCGCCACCGTGGAATGGCTGGTGCGCTACCACCTGCTCATGTCCGACATGGCCCAGAAGCGCGACATCGCCGACCCGCGCACCGTGCGCGACTTCGCCAAGGCGGTGCAGACGCGCGAACGGCTCGACCTGCTCTGCGTGCTCACGGTCTGCGACATCCGCGGCGTCGGCCCCGGCGTCTGGAACAACTGGAAGGCCGCGCTGCTGCGCGCGCTCTACCGCCAGACCCGGCGTGGGCTCGAACAGGGGCTCGAGGCGCTCAACCGCGAACGCCGCGGCACCGAGGCCAAGCTCGCCCTGCGCGAACGCCTGACGGACTGGGATGCCAAGACCCTCCGCACCGAGACGCAGCGCCATTACGAACCCTACTGGCAGGGCCTGCACGTCACCGCGCATGTCGTCTTCGCGCACCTGTTGCGCGACATCGAAACCGACGAGATCAAGATCGACATCCACCCCGACGAGGACCGCGACGCCACCCGCGCCTGCTTTGTCCTGCAGGATCACCCGGGCATCTTCTCGCGGCTCGCCGGCGCGCTGGCACTGGCCGGCGCCAACGTCGTCGACGCGCGCACCTTCACCACCAAGGACGGCTACGCCACCGCCGCCTTCTGGATTCAGGATGCCGACGGCACGCCCTACGACAGCGCCCGCATCCCGCGCCTGCGCGAGACCATCCGCAAGACCCTGCTGGGCGAGGTTGTCGCCGCCGAGGCCATCGCGCCGAAGGAAAAGCTCAAGAAGCGCGAACGCGCCTTCCGCGTGCCGACCTCGATCACCTTCGACAACGAGGGGTCCGAGATCTTTACCATCATCGAGGTCGACACCCGCGACCGTCCGGGCCTGCTCTACGACCTGACGCGGACGCTCGCCGGGCTCAACATCTCGATCTCGCTCGCGGTGGTGGCCACCTACGGCGAAAAGGCCGTGGACACCTTCTACGTGAAGGACATGTTCGGCCTGAAGCTTCACTCCGAGGTCAAGCGCCAGCTGGTCGAACGCAAGCTGCGCCAGGCCGTCGACGAAGGCAGCGAACGCGCCCGCGCCTAGGCAGCGCGCCAGGCGGGATCGGGGCCTATGCCCCGGTCCCGCCGCGATTGGACCGGGCGAACTGGATCAGGTCCCAACGGTTTCCCCATGGGTCGTTCCAGACCACCACGCGCCCGTAGGGCTCGTCGCGCGGCTCAGTCTCGAACTGCACGCCTTGCTGTTTCATCCGGGCGAAATCCGCCTCGAAATCCTCGGTCTCCAGGAACAGCCAGACGCGGCCGCCGCCCTGCGCGCCGATGGCCGCCTGCTGTTGGTCGCCCACCGCGCGCGCAAGCAGGATCTCGCTGTCGCCGTCCGGCGGCGCGATACGCACCCAGCGCTTTCCACCGCCAAGGTCCGTGTCCTCGCGACACTCGAAACCGATGCCCAGGAAAAACGCCAGCGCCTCGTCGTAGTCCGGGACCAGCAGGGAACAATGGGCAAGGCGGCGCGGCACGGCAACATCCGGAAAAGTCATGGATCGGAGGCCAAGGCTACCACGCAGGCCCCTCGCCGCAAGCGGCAACCCGCCCGTTCCGCGGCGCACGCGCGCGGTTCACGCGCCCCCTTCCTCACCTTCCCGCGATCCTCTACTCCTGCGCCGAAACGCAGCGCCAGGAGCCCGCATCCCATGAAACCCATCCGCCTGATCTCGGGCATCATGACCGTCGGGTTCTGGACGCTGGCCTCGCGCGTGCTGGGGCTGGTGCGCGACGTGGTCATCGCGGCGCTGGTGGGGCCCGGCCCCCTGATGGACGCCTTCGTCGCGGCCTTCCGCCTGCCCAACATGTTCCGCCGCTTCTTCGCTGAGGGCGCCTTCAACGCCGCCTTTGTCCCGATGTTCTCCAAGAAGTTCGAGGCCGAGGACGATCCCATGGGCTTTGCCCGCGATGCCATGGGCGGACTGCTTTTCGTGCTGCTGGTCCTCAGCGCGTTGGCACTGGTCTTCATGCCCGCGCTGGTCTGGGCCACTGCCGGGGGCTTTATCGGCGACGAACGCTTCGATCTGACGGTGGCTTTCGGGCGCATCGCCTTTCCCTACATCCTCTTCATCTCGCTTGCGGCGCTGCTCTCGGGCGCGCTCAACGCCGTGGGCCACTTCGCCGCTGCGGCTGCGGCACCGGTGCTGCTCAACGTGATAGTGGTAACCGCCATGGCGCTCGGCACCACCTTCGGCGCGCCGGTCATCACCTGGCTGATCTGGGCGATCCCCGTGGCGGGTATTGCGCAGCTTGCGCTTGTCTGGGTGGCCGCCGGTCGCGCGGGGCTGAACATCCGCCCCGGTCGCCCGCGCCTCACGCCGGACATGCGCCGCCTTGTGGCCGTGGCCGTGCCCGCCGCGCTGGCGGGCGGCGTCATGCAGGTCAACCTGCTGGTCGGTCAGCAGGTCGCCAGCCATTTCGACAAGGCCGTCGGATGGCTCTACGCCGCGGACCGGCTCTATCAGCTCCCCCTGGGCGTCGTGGGCATCGCCGTGGGCATCGTGCTGCTCCCGGACCTGTCGCGCAGGCTCAAGGCCGGCGACACCGCCGGAGGCCGCCACGCCTTCTCCCGCGCAGGCGAGATCAGCCTCGCCCTCACCATCCCGTCGGCGGTCGCGCTCATGGTGATCCCGCTGCCGCTGGTCTCGGTGCTCTTCCAGCGCGGCGCCACCGGCGCCTCGGATGCCTCGGCCATCGCGCTCGCCGTCGCGATCTACGGCCTCGGCCTGCCCGCCTTTGTGCTCCAGAAGGTGCTGCAGCCGCTCTTCTTCGCGCGCGAGGACACCCGCAGCCCCTTCCGCTACGCGGTCTGGTCCATGGTGGTGAACGCCGCCATCGCCATCGGCCTTGCCCCAGTCATCGGCTGGATCGCGCCCGCCATCGCCACCACTGCCGCCGGCTGGATCATGGTGGTCCTGCTCGCCCGCGGCGGCCGCGCCATGGGCGAGGTCGCCCGCTTCGACGACCGCTTCCGCGCCCGCATCGGCCGGATCTGCGCCGCCTCGGTCATCATGGGCCTTGCGCTCTGGGGCCTCGAATATCTGCTCGCCCCCTGGCTCTCCGCCGACTACTGGCGCTACCTTGCCCTGCTTGTCCTGATCTTCGCCGGCATGGCCATCTACGGCCTCGCCGGACAGGCCCTCGGCGCCTTCAGAATCTCCGAATTCCGTGGAGCCTTCCGTCGATCCGCGCGTTAGGGAAAAGACATGGAGCGCGCATATTGACCCTCACACCGCTGATCACCGCCGAAGAGGGGTTCCCCGCCTTCGAGCGCCTCGCGGCCTCGGCAACGTCCGAGCTGCTGCTGGCCTTCCGGGTCATCGACCCGGACACCAAGCTGCGCGCCCAGGAATTGCGCGAGCAGGGTCTCGACGACTGGTCCGATCTCATCGCCATGCTGGGCGAACGCGGGGTCCGGCTGCGCCTGCTCATCTCCGATTTCGACCCGCTCTTCACCAGCGACCTGCACCGCAAGGCCTGGACCTCGGCCACCCGCTTTGCCGAGAAGACCCAAGGTGACGTGCAGGTGCTCTGCGCGCCTCACGGCCAGAAGGCCGGCAAGTTCTGGCACTTCGCCATGGCGCCCCGCCTCTTCCGCGCGCGCAAGCGCCTGCGTCAGGAAGATCCCTCGCGGCTGACCCCGGTGCAGGAAGAGGCCATCCACGGCAAACCGGTGCTGCGCCCCGTCACCCTGCACCACAAGTTCATCATCGCCGACCGTACCGCCTGCGTGGTGGGCGGGCTCGACTTGAACGAACGCCGCTACGACACCAACGACCACGACCAGTCGCCCGAGGAAACCTGGCACGACGTGGCCACGCAGGTGGACGACCCCGGCTATTCCGAGGCTCTCACGGGCCACTTCGCCACCTGCTGGAACGCCGCCATCACCTGCGGCGCCGCCTCGCTCGCCAACCGGGCCGAAACCTGGGGCGAGGACATGCCGGTGCGCAAGCGATCGGGCAACCTGCGCCTGCTTCAGACCTACGCCACGCCCTGCAACGGGGCGGCCCGGCTCGGCCCCATGCCGCGCGCCTCGGACCACGCCGAGGAACTGCCCCGCCTCTTCAACGAGGCGCAACGCTACATCTACATCGAGACGCAGTTCCTGCGGCACGCGCCCCTCGCAGATACGCTGTGCGAACTCGGCCGCGCCCGCCCCGATCTGCAACTCATGGTCCTGCTGCCCATGGCGCCAGAGAGGGTGCTCTTCGAGGGCGACCACGGGTTCGATGCGCGCCACGCCCACGGCCTGCAGGTCCGCGCCATCGAGAAGCTGCAAAAGGCCTTTGGCGACCGGCTCGCGGTCGTCTCGCCGGCGCAGGACAGCCGTGCGAAAGAGGGCGAGCCGAACCTCAAGGGCGCGGGACCGATCTACGTGCACGCCAAGGTCAGCATCGTCGACGACAAGGCCGGCGTGATCGGCTCTGCCAACCTCAACGGCCGCTCGCTGCTCTGGGATACCGAGGCCTCGGTGCTCTACCGCGACGAGGAAGTCGCGAAGGGCCTCATGGACCGGCTGGCGGACAAGTGGCTGGTCGGGGCACCCGGCGATCCGCGCAAGGCCAAGACATGGCGCGACCGCGCGCGCGAGAACGCCAACCTCGCCCCCGAGGACCGCAAGGGCTTTCTCATGCCCTTCCCGATGGAGCGCGCAAGGCGCTTCTCCCGCCTGCTCACGCCGCTGCCCGACGACATGTTCTAGAGGCCTGCCTGCCTCAGCGGTGCCGCAACCTGTCGCGCAGCCGGGCCCAGCCGCCCGGCACCAGAAGGATGGTCAGGGCAAAGCCCACGACGAACCCGCCGATATCGGCGATCCAGTCCGGCCCACCCCCGAACAGAAGCCCGAAGATCAGCTGCAGCCCCAGCAGCACGCCGATCAGGGTGAAGGCGCGCACCTGCTGCTCGCCCACCTGCCCCAGCCGCAGCCAGAGCATGTAGGTGAAGGCGCCGATCAGACCGTAGACCGCCGGAAACGCACCGATCAACAGCGCCCGGCCCGGAGCCAGAAACCCGAAGATCACCGCGCCGCCGACCGCCGAGGCCACGAAGACCGCAATGGTGCGCACGTCGCCCAGCGCCTCGCCCACCATCTTGCCCAGCGCCAGCAGCATGACCCCGGCAAAGGCCGCGTGGGTGAAGCTGCCGTGCACGAAGGGATAGCTCATCAGCCGCAAAAGGTGCTGCGGCCGGAACTGCCCGGTCTCGAACATCCAGCGGAAGAGCTCGGAGGAAAAGCCGTAACGCTCCAGCGCCGCAAGCCGCCAGCCCACCGCGCCGGGGCCGCCGATGATGCCGCGCGCGCCGAGAGAGAAGACGACCTCCACCCCCACGATCATGAGAAAGAGCGCCACCACCACGGGCGGCAACGGGTTGATCGGGGCTTCTCCGGGGGTCTGCGCCATGGGGCCTCTCGCTTGACGGCATATGGGGGCATGGGTAAGCCACCTCCACCTGAGTTTCCAGACGGAGTCCGCGTCATGTCCGAGGCCGCCCCCACAGGCTTCACCCCCCGCGTGTTTTCCGGCATCCAGCCCTCGGGCGGGCTGACGCTGGGCAACTACCTCGGCGCGCTCAAGCGTTTCGCCGACAGCCAGAACAGCGGGGTCGAATCCATCTACTGCATGGTCGACATGCACGCGATCACCGTCTGGCAGGAGCCCGAGAAGCTCAAGCGCGCCACGCGCGAACTTTGCGCCGGCTTCATCGCCTCGGGCATCGACCCCGAAAAGAGTGTGCTCTTCAACCAGAGCCAGGTGCCCGAGCACGCGCAGCTGGCCTGGATCTTCAACTGCGTCGCGCGCATGGGCTGGATGAAGCGCATGACCCAGTGGAAGGACAAGGCCGGCAAGAACGCCGAGCAGGCCTCGCTGGGGCTTTTCGCCTATCCCGCGCTCATGGCCGCCGACATCCTGCTGTACCACGCCACCCACGTGCCCGTGGGCGAGGACCAGAAGCAGCACGTGGAGCTCACGCGCGACATCGCGGCGAAGTTCAACCACGACTACGAGGTCGACTTCTTCCCGATCACCGAGCCGGTGATCGAGGGCGCGGCCACCCGCGTCATGTCGCTGCGCGACGGGTCCAAGAAGATGTCCAAGTCCGATCCCTCGGACATGAGCCGCATCAACATGACCGACGACGCCGACACCATCGCCGCCAAGATCCGCAAGGCGCGCACCGACCCCGAGCCCCTGCCGTCGGAGGCCGCGGGCCTTTCTGACCGGGCCGAGGCGCGCAACCTGGTGAACATCTACGCGGCCCTATCGGAGCAGAGCGTGGATGCGGTCATGGCAGAGGTGGGCGGCAAGCCGTTTTCGGAGTTCAAGCCGATGCTGGCGGACCTGGCGGTGGCGAAGCTCTCGCCGGTGTCGTCCGAGATGGCACGGCTGATGCAGGAGCCCGCCGAGATCGACGCGATCCTCAACCGCGGCTCCGAGCGCGCGCGCGAGATCGCCGCGCCGATCCTGGCGAAGACCTACGAAATCGTGGGCATGGTGCGCTGAGAGACAGGTTTCGGACCGCCCTGACGGGCGGTCCGATCCGCGCGATGTCCCTGCCGGTCCATCGCGCCACACGCGCATAAGAAGCCCTCGCGCCACGCCGCGGGGGCCGTACAGGGGGCTCTGCCCCCGTCCCTGCGGGACTCCCCCGAGGTATTTTCAGCGAAAAGAAGCCCTAGTGGACCTGCATCCGCGCGGCGAGCCTCAGGGCGTGGCTGGGGTCCGTGGCCGCGTTGGGCATGACCGGGTCGTAGGCGGCGCGCAGCACGCCCGCGATTTCCGGGTGCAGGACGACGCGCCCGTCCGAGAGCTGCGCCAGCGGCGAGCGGTCGGTGAAGGCCACGTCGGACCAGAGCAGCATGGCCTGCGCCACCTGCCCCAGCACCAGCGTCTCGGCCGGTTGGAGCGACAGGGCCTCGTCCATCCTGAGGAAAGTGAAACAGGCGCGGATCGCACCATCGGCGTCGAAGCGGAACACCCGGTACTGGTTGGCGCCTTCCGCGGAGAGCCGCGCCACGAGCGGGCCCAGGCCCTCGATCAGCCGGTCGAGGTCGGGCACCGAGAGCAGTTCCTCCCAGTCGCGGAAGAAGAAGACCATGGCGTTGGCGCCAAGCTCGGGGTCGGTCTCGGCCATCTTGTGGCCCGCCGTGGCGCAGAGCGCCTCGAAGCCGCCCTTGACGAGGCCGAGCGTGGCATCGTCGACGCCGAATACCACGGGCACGATGGGCCGGCCCCAGCGGGCGCAGAGGTAGCTGCCGTCGGAGCGGGTGAACAGCGCGGCGATCGTCTCGGGGTCGGGGGCGTCACTCATGCGCGGCGGGATAGGCCAGCGGCGTGACGGAGACAAGCCGTCTACTTGCCGAAGAGGTCGCTCTGCCCCGGCGGGCGCGGCACCGGCAGGCCGAGGTGCGCCCAGGCGCCCTGGGTCAGCATCCGTCCGCGCGGGGTGCGCTGGATCAGGCCCTGCTGCAGCAGGTAGGGCTCCACCACTTCCTCGAGCGCATCGCGGCTTTCCGACAGCGCGGCCGAAAGCGTCTCGATCCCCACCGGCCCGCCGGAGTAGCTTTGTGCGATGAGCGCGAGGTAACGCCGGTCGGCGCCGTCGAGGCCGAGGGAATCCACGCCGAGCCGCGTCAGCGCCGCGTCGGCGAGTTCGCGGCTGACCACGCCGCCGCCCTCGACCACGGCGAAATCCACCACCCGGCGCAGCAGGCGACCGGCGATGCGCGGCGTGCCGCGGGCGCGGCGGGCGATCTCGGCGGCGCCGTCGCCCACCATGCGCACGCCCAGCCGCACGGCATTGGCGCTCACGATGGTTTCGAGATCCTCGGTCGAGTAGAAGTTCAGCCGCGTCGGGATGCCGAAACGGTCGCGCAGCGGCGTCGTGAGCAGACCCAGCCGGGTGGTGGCGCCCACCAGCGTGAAGGGCTGCAGCTCGATCCGCACGGTGCGCGCGGCGGGCCCCTCGCCGATCACGAGGTCGAGCTCGTAGTCCTCCATCGCGGGGTAGAGGACCTCTTCCACCGCGGCGTTCATGCGGTGGATCTCGTCGATGAAGAGCACGTCGCGCGGTTCGAGGTTGGTGAGGATCGCGGCGAGATCGCCCGCCTTGGCCAGCACCGGGCCGGATGTCATGCGGAAGCCCACGCCCAGTTCGCGCGCCACGATCTGCGCCAGCGTCGTCTTGCCCAGGCCCGGCGGCCCGTGGAACAGCGTGTGGTCCATGGCCTCACCGCGCGAGCGGGCGCTTTCGATGAAGACGCGCAGGTTGGCGCGGGCCTCGGGCTGGCCGATGAAATCCTGCAGGTGCTGCGGCCGCAGGGCGCGGTCGCGGTCCTCGGGCTGCGCCTCGGGGCGGAGGGTGGGGTCGGGCTCGCTCATGCCCGGGGGGTGCCTTCACGCATGGCCCTGCCCTACCCCTTCGGTGCCAGCAGCCGCAAGGCGGCGCGGATGAGCACCGTGGTGTCGGCCTCGGGTTCCTCGCTGCCCGCCTGGGCCACCGCGCTCGCCGCCTCGCCCGGCGCGTAGCCGAGATTGGAGAGCGCCGAGAGCGCCTCGGACTGGGCCGAGGCATTGGCTTTGGGCGCGGCCTTGGGGGCAGGTTTGGCCGATGGCGCGGGCGCCTCGCCCGCGTCCTCGATCACCGGCGCCGCCTCGGGCTGGCCCGCGCCCATGGCCATGACGGCGGGCGCCTTGTCCTTGAGTTCGTTCACCACGCGCTGCGCCGTCTTGGGGCCGATGCCGCGCGCGGCCTTGATGGCATTCCAGTCGCCCAGCGCGATGGCGCGGCTCACCCCGTCGGGGCCGAGCGCGCCGAGGATCGCCAGCGCCGCCTTGGCGCCGACCCCCTGCACGGACAGCAGCAGCCGGAACCACTCCTTCTCGACCAGCGTGGGAAAGCCGTAGAGCTGCAGTAGGTCCTCGCGCACCATCAGGTCTGTGAAAAGCGCCGCCGCCTCGCCCGGGCCGGGGAGCGCGGCCAGCGTCCGGTCTGAACAGAAGACCACGTAGCCCACGCCGCGCACGTCGATCAGCAGGTGATCGTCGGACTTGTAGCTCACCAGTCCCGCGACGCGCCCGATCATGCCCGCACCCGCAGCGCCTGCGTGCCCATGTGGCGCGCGTGGCAGATGGCGATGGCCAGTGCATCCGCCGCATCCGGCCCCGCAAGCTGAACGCCGGGCAGCTGCATCTTCACCATATGCGCGATCTGCGTCTTGTCCGCGTGTCCCACGCCCACCACCGTCTTTTTCACCTTGTTGGGGGAATATTCGCCCACATCCAGCCCGAACTGCGCCGGCACCAGCAGGGCGATCCCCCGCGCTTGGCCGAGTTTCAGCGTGCCCGCCCCGTCGCGGTTGACGAAGGTCTGCTCGCAGGCGGCCATTTCGGGCGCGTACTCGCGGCAGATCCGCGTCAGCTGGCCGTGCAGCGACAGCAGCCGCTGCGCGAGCTCGGCCTTGCCGTCCGATTCGCAGATCCCGTTGGCCACGTGCCGAATGCGGCTGCCTTCGCAGTCGATCAGCCCCCAGCCGAGGTGTCTCAGCCCCGGATCGATGCCCAGAATGCGCATCCCTGCCCCTGTCGTTGTATTTTCGGCACGATTAGCACGAAACGCGAACAAAGACCAAGGTGAAACCTTTGGGGCCCGAAAGCGACTCCGCCTGTCACCGGGCGACAGGCGCGGTCCGAAAACGCCCCTCCGGCTTCGAAAAGCGACACGCTGTCACGCCAATTTTACCGTTCATTTACAATGATTTACGGAACCGGCGAGCCATGCAGGGAGCGCATGGGGCCCATGCACAAAATGCTTATTGCGCGCGCAGATTGCTACTTCTATGTGCGCTTTGTGAAAAGCACCCGCCCAGCCCCATAGGAGACGCGAGATGGCATTCTTTGATAACACCCGCACCCCCGCCAACGCCGGCTCCGCCGGCGGGATCGGCAACGTATTCCTGTCCGCATTCGGCTCGCTCGCCGCGTGGAACGACACGCGCCAGACCCGCAAGAGCCTGTCGGCTCTCAGCGACCGCGAACTGGACGACATCGGCCTGAACCGCGCCGACATCGAGAAAGTGGCCCGCCGCTGAGCGCGCCACTGCCCCGGACCGGCCGGGGCGGCATCCAGCCGGCATCGGTGCCCTGCACTGACGGTTCTTCCATCCCCCGAGATTTTCCGACGGCCGGATGCCGAGGGTCGCGCCCCCCACTCCCTGGGACGCGGCCCTTTTCTTTTGTCCGGACCGATCTTCGCCGCGCGGGGCCTCAGCCCCTGCGCAGCACCAGCGTCACCCAGTCGCCGATCACCTCGCGCGAGGCTTCGCTGAACCCGGACTCCGCATAGGCCGCAACCACGTCCTCGGCCTGGCGCGTCAGCAGCCCCGACAGGATCGCGTGCCCGCCCCCGGTCATGTTGGCGGCCATCGACGGCGCAAGGTCGATCAGCGGCTGCTTGAGGATGTTCGCAAAGACGAGGTCGAAGGGCGCCGCCGCGCGGATGTCGTCGTGCTCGAAGCCCGGCGCCACGTAGCAGGCAACCTCGCCGTCCATGCCGTTGGCGCGCAGGTTGGCCTCGGCCACCTCGATCGCCACCTCGTCGATGTCCGAGGCCAGCACCTCGGCCTCCCAGATCTTGG
This sequence comes from uncultured Rhodobacterales bacterium, assembly GCA_964397775.1. Taxonomy (GTDB): domain Bacteria; phylum Pseudomonadota; class Alphaproteobacteria; order Rhodobacterales; family Rhodobacteraceae; genus Allosediminivita. The sequence goes on from CAYNKL010000046.1 coordinate 15,684, forward strand.
CCGCCGCCATGGCCAGCACCGCAGTGCCGCAGCCGATGTCGGCCACGTTCTTCGCGCGCAGCCCGCCCGCGTCCAGACGGTCGAGCGCCTTCAGGCACCCCAGCGTCGTGCCGTGATGTCCGGTACCGAAGGCCATGGCCGCCTCGATCAGCAGCGGGACCGAGGTCTCGGGCACCTTGTCCGCATCGTGGCTGCCGTAGACAAAGAAGCGCCCCGCCTCGACCGGCGTCAGCTCGCGGCGCACCTTGTCGACCCAGTCGGTGTCCGGCACCTCGGAGATGACGAAATCCCCGGCGCCATAGGCGCTTGCCAGCAGCGCCAGCTCCACACCGTCGGGTTCCTCGGTGAAGTAGCCGCCCACCTCCCATGTGCCCGAGCCGTCCTCGATCTCGAAGACGCCGATGCCCGTGGGCGCGGGGTCGAGCTCTTCCATCGCCTCGCCAAGGGCCTCGGCCTGATCCTGCGAAGGAAGTTTGGTGAAGGCGGTGAAGGTCTGCATCTGAAGGGCCTCGCGCAACCGTAGGTGGAACCAAGCGGGAACCTGCCGGGTTGGGCGGCAGATCACGGACATTGGACGGACTTGTCATGGAACAGGAAGCCTCGCAAGGCGTCGCGGGCGCCATCACATCGCTCGATCTATGGATCCTCGGGATCTACTTTCTGGTCGTGATCGGCATCGGCGTCTGGGTCAGCCGACGCACCGAAAGCGGGGATGACCTGTTCCTGGCCGGCCGGACGCTCACCTGGGGCGTGGTCGGCTTTTCACTGTTTGCCTCCAACATCTCATCCACGACCCTGATCGGCCTCACCGGCGCCGCCTATACCACCGGCATCGCCAGTTCCGCCTACGAATGGATGTCGGGCATCGCGCTGATCCTGCTGGCCTTCATCTTCGCGCCGCTCTTCTTCAAGGCGCGCGTGACGACCATCCCCGAATGGCTGGAAAACCGCTTCGACCGCCGCGCGCGGCTCTATTTCTCGGGCATCACCATCGTGCTCACCGTGATCGTCGACACCGCAGGCGGACTCTATGCCGGCGGCGTCGTGGTGCAGACCTTCTTCCCTGACATCCCGATCTGGCAGACCTGCGTCGGCCTCGGCATCTTTGCCGGGATCTACACCGCCACCGGGGGCCTGCGCGCGGTGGTCTACACCGACGTGCTGCAGGCCGTGGTGCTGATCCTCGGCAGTTCGGCCATGACCTTCATCCTGTTCAGCCAGCTCGGCTTCTCGTGGGAGGCCGTCCGCGAAAGCCTGCCCGACCCCGACCACCTGTCCATGGTCAAGCCGCGCTCGGACGAGACGCTGCCCTGGACGGGGCTCTTCCTCGGGGTGCCGCTGCTGGGCTTCTGGTACTGGGTCACCAACCAGTACATCGTCCAGCGCGTGCTGGGCGCCCGGTCGCTGCGCGACGCCCAGCGCGGCGCGATCCTCGCGGGCTTCCTCAAGATCATCCCGATGTTCATCATGGTCCTGCCCGGCGCCATGGCGATTTCGGTCGTGCCCAACCTCGAAAACGCCGACATGGTGTTCCCGACCATCACCACCACCGTCCTGCCGGCGGGCCTGACCGGGCTCGTGCTCGCGGGCCTCGTGGCGGCGATCATGTCGAGCGTCGACTCCACACTGAACTCCTCCTCGACCCTTATCGCCCACGACTTCATGAACGTCGGCGACAAGGAGCCCCACGAACAGCGCAACATCGGCCGCATCACCACGCTGGTGCTGATGGTCGTGGCCGTGCTCTGGGCGCCCTTCATCGACGACATGGGCGGGCTCTGGGACTATCTGCAACAGGCCTTCTCGATCCTCGTGCCGCCGGTCGTTGCGATCTTCATCCTCGGCGCGCTGTGGAAACGCGGCACCGGCGACGCGGCCTTCATGACGCTCGCCATCGGCCACGCGGTCTCGATCGCGCTCTTCATCGCGACGCAGATGGGCGCCTGGCCGCTGCACTTCACCGCCAACGTGGGCGTCATGACGGCGGTCAGCGCGCTGGTCTTCGTCGTGGTCAGCCTGGCGGGCAGCCCAGAGCCCGCCGACAAGGTCGAGGCCACCACCTGGTCGCCGGAAATGGCCACCGAGTCGCTGCGTGACGACGCGCCCTTCTATGCCAACGTGCGGGTCTGGGCCGTGCTGCTCGCGCTCTCGATGCTCGCGATCCTGATCGCCTTCTGGTGATCTACTCAGCCGGTGCCGGCGCGACGAACCGTGCCAGCACTGTCTCGCGCCCGGGCTCCGGGTGGCGCGGGATCAGCAGCGCCAGCCCCAGCGAGGTCAGCGCCATGAGCGACGCCAGCGCAAAGACCGCACCGGGCGAGATCAGCCAGAGGTAGCCAAGGCTCGCCGGCAAGAACACCGCCGCGATGTGGTTGATGGTAAAGGCCACCGCGGCGGTGGGCGCGATGTCGCCCGGGTCAGCGATCTTCTGGAAATAGGTCTTCAACGCCAGCGCCATGGCAAAGAAGATGTGGTCCACCACGTAAAGCGTCGCCGCCAGCACCACGCCCCAGCCGAACCAGTAGATCCCGCCGTAAAGCGTGAAGACCACCGTCAGACCGACGTATTCCACCACCAGCGCCAGCCGCTCGCCCCAGTGGTGCACCGCCCGACCCAGCAACGGCGCCAGCACCATGTTGGCCACGAGGTTGATGAGGAACAGCGCCGTCACCTCGTGCACCTCGAAGCCGAAGCGCTCCACCATCATGAAGCCGGCAAAGACCGTGAAGATCTGCCGCCGCGCCCCTGACATGAACTGCAGCGCGTAATACAGCCAGTACCGCCGCCGCAGCACGAATGTCTTTCTCTGCGGGTTGGGGCTCTCAAACTGAGGAAAGACCAGTGCGCAATAGAGCGTGATCGCCAGCGTCAGCCCGCCCGACACCACGTAGACGAAGGTGTAGGACAGGTCGAAGGCCTCCCAGGTCATCACGATGGCCACATAGGCCACCAGCGTCGCCCCCGAGGCCGCCGCGATCAGCAGACCCAGCACCTGCGGCGCGCGCGCCTTGGGCAGCCACTGAAGCTGCAGGCTCTGGTTCACCGTCTCGTAGTAGTGGAACCCGATCGAGCTCAGCAGCGTCACGAAGAGCAACCCGCCCATGGTCGGGAACTGCGCCGTGATCGCCGTCGCCACCCCCAGCAGCGCCAGCGAAAGCAACGCCAGCACCTGTTCCCGCACGAACATGATCACCACGATCACGCCGATGGCAAGGAAGCCCGGGATCTCGCGCACCGTGTGCAGCCAGCCGATGTCCTTGCCGTCGAACTGCGCCGCCTCGATGACGAAGTTGTTGAGCAGCGCCGACCATGTGGCAAAGCTCAGGGGCATGGCGATGGCCATGAGGAACAGCAGCGTGACGGGGCGGCGCCAGATCGGCAGGCCCCGCGCCTCACCTAGGGGAACGGGTCTCATGCCACCGCTTTAGGACCACGCGGCCCCCTTGGCGAGAGGGAAATCGCCACCGCTCAGGCGGTCTGGAACCGGTATTCCACGTCCGAGAACCGGTCCCGCGGGAAGACGTAGAAGAACCGCAGCCCCTCCTCCCCCGCCACCGTGCCGTGCTCCACGTCCTCGGGAATGAACAGCGCCGTGCCGGGGCCGATCTCGTGCGCGGCGCCGCCCACGGTGACGATGCCCCGCCCCGAGAGGCCAAAGTAGATCTCGGCCGGCGCGTGCCGGTGCGGGTTCAGCGTGCCGAAGGGGCCGAACTCGGCGATCCCCGCCACCATGCCGGAGGTCGCGGTGCGGTCGGCGCTGAACAGCGTCCGCCAGCGCAGGCTGCCAAAGGCCGGATCCTCGCCGCCTTCCAGCGGCGCGTGGTCGGCATTGGCGATGACCGGCAGCGCGCCCATGAGGTGCGCAAGACCGGAGATGTCGGTGACGGTGGCGGTGTTGAGATCCATGGCGCGTGTCCGAAAGGGCGTGTCGATGGCCGACACTGCCCCGAATCACATGGGTGATTCTGCACCGCCCGCGACAGGTGACGGGTCGGGACCGGGCGCCCCGAAACCGACCTTTCGGTCGCAAATCCGCGCGCCTGATCTCGATCAAGGCGAATCTATTCGAGGAATCGCATATCACTCCCGGACACCGGGACAGCCACATGGACATCATCCCCCTCCTCGACCGCATCGGCGAAGCGCCTGCCGCCGCCCTCTTCGGGCTGCTGACCGGCGTGACCTTCGGCGTCGCCGCCCAGCGCTCGCGCTTCTGCCTGCGCGCGGCGGTGGTGGAGTTCGCCCGCGGCGGCATGGGCGCCTCGGTGGCGGTCTGGCTGCTCACCTTCTCCACCGCGCTGGTCTGGGTGCAGGCGGGCGCGCTCGCGGGCCTCATCGACACGCGCGAGGCCCGCATGATGGCCGTCACCGGAAGCTGGTCCGGCGCCGTGATCGGCGGGCTGATGTTCGGCGCGGGCATGGTGCTGGCGCGCGGCTGCTCGGGGCGGCTTCTGGTGCTCGCCGCCACCGGCAACATGCGCTCGCTGGTCTCCGGGCTGATCTTCGCCGTCACCGCGCAGATGTCCATCACCGGCTGGCTCGCGCCGCTGCGCGACCGGCTGGCGGCGCTCTCCGTCACCGCAGGCGGCCGCAACCTCGACCTGCTCACCGCACTGCACCTGCCACGCGGCGCAGGCCTCGTCACCGGCCTCGCCATCGCCGCGCTCGCCCTCACCCTCGCCCGCCACAACCGCATCGGCGCCGCGCGCCTCATCTTCGCCTCTGGCGTGGGCTTTGCGGTGGCACTCGGCTGGGCGCTCACCTCGGCGCTCTCGCGCGTGGCCTTCGACCCCGTGCAGGTGGAAAGCGCCAGCTTCACCGGCCCCTCGGCCAGCACGCTCATGTTCGTGCTCGACCGCCACGCGGTGCTCGACTTCGACATCGGGCTGGTGCCGGGCGTGGTCCTCGGCGCCTTCGCCGCCGCCGCCCTGACCGGAGAGCTTCGCCTGCAGGGCTTCGACGGCCCCGGCCCCATGCGACGGGCGCTCAGCGGCGGTGCGCTCATGGGCTTCGGCGGCATGCTGGCCGGCGGCTGCGCCATCGGTGCGGGCGTCACCGGCGGCTCGATCTTCGCGGGCACCGCCTGGCTCGCGCTCTTCTGTATGTGGCTCGGCGGCATGGCCACGGAGCGGGCGCTCGGCCAGCCGACGCCGCTGCCCGCCTGAGCCTCAGGTCCCGTTCGCGTCGCCCTCCACGCGCCCCAGCACCGATTTCACCAGCTTCTCGGAAAACCCGGCGACAAAGCTCCAGACCAGCAGCTTCGACAATTCCGAGTTCGGCACCAGGTTGCCCACCACCTGGAGCGGCGCCACCCCGAGGATACCCTCCATGTCCGCCGCCAGGATCTCCACCAGCCGGTCGCGCAGCACCTCGCGCCGCACATCGTCACCCAATGCCCCGACGAGATCGCGCAGCGCCTCCGGCACGTCCCCTTCGCCACCCGCGAGCACTCCAAGCGCGGCATCCACCTGGTCCTTCAAGCCCGCGCCGCTGGGCACGCCGGCAAAACCGAGCCGCTCCAGATCCGGGAACAGCAGGCCCTCGATCAGCTCCGCCTCGAAGAAGAAATAGAGGATCATGGCCGCCAGCCCCCCGGTCAGCAGCCGCATGGCCAGAACGCGCCCCTTGGTCAGCCGCCGGATCTCGTCCAGCGTGTTGCCCCGCGGGTCCGGCGCCGGGCTCGTCAGCACGCTGAAGCTCGATCCCACCAGCCCCGCCATGGCCGCCAGTTCCAGCCCCGAATAGGGCGCCAGGGAAAGCTCGGACCACGGCATCCCCAGCAGCACCACCACAAAGAAAAGCCCCACCACCACGCTCCACAGCGTCGCGTTGCCGGTGTAGCGGTCGATCCGGTCGCGCTTCAGGAACCGCTGCCCGTAGCCCCAGTGCAGATCGTCCAGCACCCGCTCCAGCAGCGCCTGCCGCCGCTGCACCTGCGGATCGTCATAGCCGCCTCCCGTGCCCGCCAGCGGCTCCAGCGCGGCGACCTGATCCGACAGCACCGCATGGCTGCGCGGCACGAGGTCCTGCAGCATGTCGAGCTGCCGCGCGATCTCGAGGTCGAGCGTATCCCCCAGCCGCAGCCGCGCCATCAGCTTCTCGATCTCGTAGGCCGTGTTCCAGCCAAAGCCCGGCGCGGTCAGCAAAGCCCCGACGCGCGCGTAGACCGCGTGAAGCCGCTCCGGCAGGGCCTCGGGATCGACGCCGGTGTAATCGACGCAAAGCCCGCCCCGGAACTGGTCGAGCAGGCTCTCGGAAAGCGGCGGCAGCTCCGCCAGGTCCACGGACTGCGGCATGGCAATGGCTCTCTGAAAGGATCAATCAATCCTCAGATCATACCGCAACCCGCCTTCACCCGCAGGTCATGAAAACCCCCGGCGCTTCTTCTCGCTGAAAATACCTCGGGGGAGTCCCGCAGGGACGGGGGCAGAGCCCCCTCCTTTCGGCGCCCCCATGGGACAATCCTAAGAGATGGTTGAACCGCCTCTGTAACCCATTGATTTTCCGTTCCCGCCCAGATGTCCCGGCCCGGGACACCCTCAGCTGCGGATCCGCCACCCGGTCCGGAAGATCCACCAGATCGCCGTCAGGCAGAGCGTGGTGAAAAGCGCGATGGCCGCCAGCGACCAGCCAACCGGCACGTCCGACAGCCCGAAAAAGGCCCAGCGGAACCCCGAGATCAGGTAGAGCACCGGGTTGAACAGCGTGATGGTCTGCCAGATCTCCGGCAGCATCTCGATCGAGTAGAACGAGCCCCCGAGGAACACCAGCGGCGTCACCACCAGCAGAGGCACCAGCTGTAGCTGCTCGAAGTTGCCCGCCCAGATCCCGATGATGAAACCCAGCAGCGAAAAGCTCACGCAGGTCAGCAGCAGGAAGGCCACCATGGCCAGCGGATGCTGGATCGTCAGGTCCACGAAGAACGCCGAGGTCACCAGGATCACCGTCCCGATGAACAACGCCTTGGTCGCCGCCGCCCCGACATAGCCCATGACGATCTCGAGGAAGTTGATCGGCGCCGAGAGCAGCTCGTAGATCGTCCCGATGAATTTTGGGAAATAGATCCCGAAGCTCGCGTTGCTGATCGCCTGCATCATGACCGTCAGCATGACCAGCCCCGGCACGATGAAGGCACCGTAGCTCACCCCCTCCACCTGGTCGATGCGCGACCCGATGGCGCCGCCGAAGACGACGAAGTAGAGCGAGGTCGAGATGACCGGCGAGATGAAGCTCTGCAGCAGCGTGCGGAAGAACCGCGACATCTCGAACTTGTAGATCGCGGCGACGGCGGCCCAGTTCATGCCACGTCCTCCTCTTCCTGTCCGTCGTGCACGAGGCCGACGAAGATGTCCTCCAGCGAATTCTGCGAGGTCGCCACGTCCCGCACCACGATCCCCTCTGCGGCCAGCGCTCCCATGAGCCGCGCGATGCCGGTGCGCTCGGCTGCGGTGTCGTAGTCGTAGACCAGCACCCGCCCGTCGTCCTCCAGGCGCAGCCCATAGTCCGACAGATCCGCCGGGACCTCGGCCACTGGCTCGTCGAGCTCGATCCGCAGCGTCTTGCGGCCCATCCGCGCCATGAGCGCGGCCTTCTCCTCGACCAGCAGGATTTCCCCGCGGTTGATGACCGCAACCCGGTCGGCCAGCGCCTCGGCCTCCTCGATGTAGTGGGTGGTCAGGATGATGGTCACGCCCTCGCGCTTGAGCTCGGCCACCGTGTCCCACATGTCGCGCCGCAGCTCCACGTCGACGCCCGCCGTGGGCTCGTCGAGGAACAGCACGCGCGGATCGTGCGCCAAGGCCTTGGCGATCAGCACCCGCCGCTTCATGCCGCCCGAAAGCGACTTGATCGGCTCGTCCCGCTTTTCCCACAGCGACAGCTTGCGGAGGATCCGCTCCAGCAGCGCATCGTCCGGCTTGCGCCCGAAAAGCCCGCGCGAAAACCGCACCGTCTTCCAGACCTTCTCGAAGGGCTCGAGGTTGACCTCCTGCGGCACCAGACCGACGAGGTTGCGTGCCGCGCGGTAGTCCTTCACCACGTCGTGCCCCGACACGGCGATGGTCCCCGAAGAGGGCTGCGTGATCCCGCAGATGGCCGATATGAGCGTGGTCTTGCCCGCCCCGTTCGGCCCCAACAGCGCAAGGATCTCGCCCTCCTCGATGTCGAGGGTGACGCCGCGCAGCGCCTCGAACCCACCGTCAAAGACCTTCCGCGCATCGCGGATCTCGACCATCGCCATAAGCTGTCCTTCCAGTCACGTCGTCCGCCGCAATCTAGGCGCAGCCCCTCACATAGCAATGAACCAAATCGCATGGAGCCTGTGCGCCACTGCATTGGCCCATGGCGGCCCCGGCGCATCGGGGCTAGTCAGAGCCAATGAGCGACCAGAGCATCGACCGCCCCAATGCAGGCATCCTCTTCATCTGCGCCGGGGTCGTCGCGATCTCGGCCAACGACATGCTCATCAAGTATCTCTCGGGCGGCTACCCGCTGCACCAGATGATCTTCATCCGCTCCGGCATCGCGCTGCTCTTCAGCTTCGGCCTCGTGCGCATGGAAGGCGGCTTGCGCATCCTGCGCACCGACCGGCCCTTGCTGCACCTGCTGCGTGGCGCGCTGGTGGTCTTCGCCAACATGACATTCTATGCCGCTGCGGCGGTGATGCCTCTGGGCCAGGCCACGGCGCTCTTCTTCGCGGCCCCGCTCTTCATCACCCTGCTGTCGATCCCGCTTCTGGGCGAAAAGGTCGGCCTACCCCGCATCGCCGCCGTGCTGGCGGGCTTTGCCGGCGTCATGATCATGCAGCGCCCCTGGGAGGCCGATCTCGAGCAGGCCCGCTGGGTGCTGATGCTACCGGTCATCGCGGCGGCGCTCTATGCCCTTCTGCAGGTCCTGACCCGGCGGCTCGGCGTGACATCGCCCGCCTCGGCGCTGGCCGTCTACAACCAGGTCACCTTCCTGCTGGTCTCGACCGCCTTCTTCCTGGTGGCCGGCGACGGACACCAGGAAGAAGGCGTTCAGAACGACAGCCTGCGCTTCCTGCTGCGTCCCTGGGTCTGGCCGCCCGCGGCAGACTGGCCGCTCTTCATCGCCGTGGGGCTCTGTTCGGGCGTGATCGGCTACTGCCTCAGCGCCGCCTACCGGCTTGCCGCGGCGGCCACCATCGCGCCCTTCGAATACCTCGGCCTGCCGCTGGCCTTCGCCTGGGGCTTCGTGATCTTCGGAGAGATCCCCTTGCCCAGCACGGTGCTCGGCTGCCTGCTCATCCTCGGCTCGGGGCTGGTCGTCTTCCTGCGCGAACGCCGACGCGGCAGGCCGCAGTCAGGCCGGCGCCGCCTCTGGGGACGGCGCTGACCGGTCTCAGCCCATCGACCGCACGGTGTCGATCATCAGCTTCACGTTCTCGGGGTCCGCATCCGGCGTGATTCCGTGTCCGAGGTTGAAGATATGCGGCCCGCCGCGCAGCGCCTCGACGATCTTGCGCGTCTCGTCCACCAGTGCCTGCCCGCCCGTGACCATGTGCGACGAGGCCAGATTGCCCTGCACACAGCCCGAGGGCTGCACCTTCGCGGCCACCCACTCGGGGCTCACGCTGTCATCCACCGCCACGCAGTCGGCGCCTGTCGCGGCGTGAAAGCCCACGTATTTCTCGCCCGCCTGTCGCGGGAAGGCGATGACCGGCACGCCCGGGTGACGCCGCTTCAAAGCCTCGGTGATGATCCGTGCGGGCTCGATCGCGTAGCGGTCGAAATCCTCGCCCTTGAGCGACCCGGCCCAGCTGTCGAAGATCTTGACCACCTCGGCCCCGGCCTCGATCTGGCGCGACAGGTACTCGATCGTCCCTTCGGTGATCTTGCCCAGAAGCTGCTCGAAGAGCGCCCGGTTGCCGTCCTTCAGCGCATGCGCCGGCCCCTGGTCGGGCGTGCCCTTGCCCGCGATCATGTAGGTCGCCACCGTCCAGGGCGCGCCCGCAAAACCGATCAGCGTCACGTCCTCGGGCAGCTCGCGCGAGAGGATCTTCACCGTCTCGTAGACCGGCGACAGCGTGTCGTCGATGGCGCGCACGGGCTTGAGGTCCCTGAAATCCTGCTCGCTCGTCACCGTCGAGAGCCGCGGCCCCTCGCCCTTCACGAACCACAGATCCGCCCCCAGCGCCTGCGGCAGCAGCAGGATGTCGGCAAAAAGGATCGCCGCGTCGAAGTCGTAGCGCCGGATCGGCTGCAGCGTCACCTCGGCGGCCAGCTCGGGATTGTAGCACAGCGACAGGAAATCGCCGGCCTTCTCGCGCGTCGCGCGGTACTCCGGCAGGTAGCGTCCCGCCTGCCGCATCATCCAGATCGGCGGCACGGACTGTGTCTCGCCCGCCAGCGCGCGCAGAATGGTCTTGGTCATGAAGGCCCCTTTCCCGGTTTCGCCGACTGGTCCCCGCTCGCGACAGATATGTCAACCGCGCCCATTGTCAGCCCCGCGGCGCCGCTCTAATCAGGGAGGCATGACGCTGGATCTCCCCACCCCCGACACCCCGCTCAAGATCGGCACCCGCGGATCGCCGCTCGCCCTCGCGCAGGCCAACGAAACCCGCGACCGGCTCGCCGATGCCTTCGACCTCCCGACCGAGGCCTTCAGCATCGTGGTCATCAAGACCACCGGCGATCGCGTGCTCGACCGCCCGCTCAAGGAAATCGGCGGCAAGGGTCTCTTCACCCGCGAAATCGAAGAGGCGCTTCTGAGCGGCGAGATCGACTTGGCCGTGCACTCGATGAAGGACATGCCGGTGCTTCAGCCGCGCGGCCTTGTGCTCGACTGCTACCTGCCGCGCGAAGACGTGCGCGATGCCTTCATCTGCCCGGCGCACAGCACGATCCATGACCTGCCGCAGGGCGTCGTGGTCGGCACCTCCAGCCTGCGCCGCCGCGCACAGCTGCTCGACCGCCGCCCCGACCTTCAGGTGGTGGAATTCCGCGGCAACCTGCAGACCCGTCTGCGCAAGCTCGACGACGGCGTGGCCATGGCCAGCTTCCTCGCCATGGCAGGGCTCAACCGGATGAAGATCGACGGCGTCCCCGCCACACCCATCGCCCCCGAGGACATGCTGCCCGCCATCGCGCAGGCCGCCATCGGCGTGGAGCGGCGCGAGGATGACGACCGCGTGGCCACCATGCTCGGCGCCATCCACGACACCCCCACCGCCGAGCGCGTCGCGGCCGAACGCGCGTTCCTGGCAGAACTCGACGGCTCCTGCGAGTCCCCCATCGCGGGCCTTGCCGAGCTCGACGGCGAAAATCTCCGCCTGCGAGGAGAAATCCTGCGCCCGGACGGCTCGGAAAAGCATTCGGGCGAGATCACGGGCCTGATCGCCGAAGGCCCCGAAATGGGCGTGAGCCTCGCCCGCGAGCTGCTGTCCCGCGCCGGGGACAATTTCTTCGACTGGCGCAGCGCCTGACGGGGCTTGCGCGACGGCCCGCAGCCTGCCACCCCTGAGGGTGCCAGGTGCCGCCCGCAAGGGCGGAGAATCGGGAAGTCGGGGAAGCTCCGGCGCGGGCCCGCCGCTGTGACGGGGACGGGGCAAGGCAGATGACGCCACTGGGCAACCGGGAAGGCGCCTCGCCCCGGCTGATCCGAAGCCAGAAGACCGGCCTGGCGACATGGCCCCTCCGACTGGACACCGGGGGCGCGACGTCATCCCGAGGAGGCCGGCCATGCCCGACCCGTCCATCTGCGCGCCCACGCCTGCGCCAGGCCCCGCGCGCATCTTCACCGACGCCGAACGCCAGGCGCTTTACGATGTGATCGCCCACCGCCGCGACGTCCGGAACGAATTCCTGCCCGATCCGATCGCACCCGAGGTGCTCACCCGCATCCTGCGCGCCGCCCACATGGCCCCCTCGGTCGGCCTCTCCCAGCCCTGGGACTTCCTGCTGATCCGCGATCCCGCCCGCCGTGCCCAGGTCCGCGCGGCCTTTACCAGCGCCAACGCCGAGGCCACGGAAATGGCCCCGCCGGAGAAGCGCAGCCACTACGCCGCGCTCAAGCTCGAAGGCATCGACACGGCGCCGCTCAACATCTGCGTCACCTGCGACCGCAGCCGCGGCGGCGCCTTCGTGCTGGGCCGCACCCACCAGCGCGACATGGACCTCTATTCCACCGTCTGCGCGGTCCAGACCCTCTGGCTCGCGGCACGGGCCGAGGGCATCGGCATGGGCTGGGTCAGCATCCTGCGCGAAGAGGACCTGCGCGAGATCCTGCACCTGCCGGACCACGTGGCCCCGGTGGCCTACCTCTGCCTGGGCCACGTGAAGGACCTCTTCGACGGCCCCGAACTCGCCCAGCGCGTCTGGGCCCGCCGCAACAGCCTCGAGGATCAC
>CAYNKL010000047.1:0-27889 GCA_964397775.1 uncultured Rhodobacterales bacterium
AAATTCGTCTCCAATGCCCGCCTTCAGCCACGGTTAAGTCCGCCTGCCTATTCCTGCGGCAAGGCGGGCGGCCGGTGTGCCCGCAAGGCGACACAACCCAGGGACGGATACCACGGGTGCAGGCAAAAGGCTCGACTCAGTTTCCGCCGGTCGGCGGCACCGACGCCCTCCGGCGGGTGCTTGTCGTCGACGATTCCCGGCTGCAGCTCCGCATCCTCGCCGGAATGCTGCGCCGTCGCGGGTTCGAGGTGATGGAAGCCACCTCTGGCGCGGCCGCGCTCGACCTCTGCGCCACGGCGCCCCCCGATCTGGTGCTCTCCGACTGGATGATGCCGGGGCTCGACGGGTTGGAGCTTTGCCGTCGTTTCCGCGAGCTTCCCCACGACCGCTACGGCTATTTCATCCTCCTCACCTCGAAAAGCGACAAGGCCGCCGTGGCCGAGGGGCTCGACGCCGGGGCCGACGATTTCCTGACCAAGCCTGTGGACGGCGACGAGCTCCTTGCCCGGATCAACGCCGGCGCCCGAGTCCTGCAGATGCAGCGCGAACTGGCGGAAAAGAACCGCATCGTGACCGAGACCCTGGCCGAACTGCAGCGCGCCCACGACGCGATCGAACGGGACCTGCGGCAGGCCCGCGTGATCCAGCAGGCGTTGGTGCCCGAACGGGTGCGCGACTTCGGTAACTCCCGGGTCAGCCTGCTGCTCCAGCCCTGCGGCCATGTGGGCGGCGATCTCGTCGGCATGTTCGGCAGCGGTGGCAGCGGGCTGGCGCTCTACTGCATCGACGTCTCGGGGCACGGCATCACCTCGGCCATGGTGACCGCCCGCGTCGCGGGCTACCTTTCGGCGAAGTTCCCCGACCAGAATCTCGGGATCGAAAGAACGATCTCTTCCGGCCCGGCGATGCGCCCGCCCCAAGAAACGGCGCGCATGCTCAATGCCCGCCTGGCCGGCGACCCGGGGGTCGAGGACTACCTGACCATGGCCTACGTCGCGGGCGACCTTGCGACCGGACAGATGACGCTCGTGCAGGCGGGACACCCGCCGCCGATGCTGTTGCGCGCCGACGGCACGTTGCAGTTCCTGGGCAATGGCGGGCTGCCCATCGGCCTTGTCCCCGACGCCACATACGACCCCGTGCCCTTCACGCTCGGTCCGGGCGACCGGCTGCTGCTCTATTCCGACGGCTTTACCGAAACCGTCATGCGCGACGGCGAGATGCTGGGCGAGACGGGGCTCGCCACCCTCTTCCGGGCTGCGGCGGCGCAGGCCCAGGGCCCCGAGCTTCTGGACGATCTCTTCTGGCGGCTCAGCTCGGGTATGGCGCCGGGCGGGCCACTGCGCGACGATGTCTCCGCCGCGCTGCTGGAATATGGCGAACCGCTCGCCCGCTAGATGTCAAAGACAGAAGCGTGCCACGAAATCCCGGTCGCCCGCGTTGCCAAGCGCATTCGCCGCAAGCTGCGGCGTCATCCACAGCGCCATGTGATCTGGTTCGGACGGCGGGCCGTAGGCGCATACCGGACGCGCCATGTAGATGATGCAGAGCTTTTCGGCCCAGAGGTCGTACTCGGGCATGTAGGTGAACCGCCGGAAGGCCCCCAGCCTCTGCGGGGCGGCAATGCGCCAGCCTGTTTCTTCCAGAACCTCGCGGTGCAGCGCCGCCAGCGGCTGTTCCCCGGGGTCGATTCCGCCGCCCGGAAGCTGGAATTCCGACAGCGGCGTGGCCTGGTGCGTCACCAGCAACTGCCCGTCGCGCGGCAGGATGGCATAGACGCCCCGCCGCAGCGTATAGTGGCGTCCCGGCTCGGGCGCCTCTCCGTGGCGTCGGATCATCCCCTTTTTCCCTCTGCAATTCGCGCTTATATGGCGCCGATATGCCAACTCCCGTCCCGCAAGGAAACCCCATGACCCTCAGCGAGAAGATCGCCTGGGACGATAGCGTCCTTCCATTTCAGCTCGACCGCTCCGACATGCGCGGCCGCGTGGCACGGCTCGACGGCGTCCTGTCGGGCGTCCTGAACCAGCACGACTACCCCGATCCGGTCGAGGCGCTCGTCGCCGAGATGACCCTCCTGACCGCGCTGATCGGCCAGACCATCAAGCTGCGCTGGAAACTGTCGCTGCAGGTGCAGACCGACGGCCCCGTGCGCATGATCGCAACCGACTACTACGGCCCCTCGGAAGAGGGCGAGCCCGCCAAGATCCGCGCCTACGCCAGCTTCGACCGCGACCGCATCACCGATGCCCCGGGCTTCAAGCAGCTCGGCAAGGGCTACTTCGCCATCATGATCGACCAGGGCAAGGGCACCACGCCCTATCAGGGCATCACGCCCATCGCCGGCACCTCGCTCGCCGACTGCGCCGAAAGCTATTTTGCCCAGTCGGAGCAGCTGCCGACCCGCTTTGCGCTGTCCTTCGGCAAGTCGACCGAAAAGGGCGTGGCCGAACACTGGCGCGCCGGTGGCATCATGCTGCAGCACATGCCAAAGGCGTCGCCCTTCGTGAGCGCCGAGGGCGGCTCGGGCAAGGACGGCCTGCTTACCTCCGAGGATCTCGTCGAGGGCGAGGATGACGAACACTGGCGCCGCGCGACCTTCCACCTCGCCACGGTGGAGCAGATGGAGCTCATCGGCCCCAGCATCCCGCCCACGGACCTGCTGGTCCGGCTCTTCCACGAGGAACAGCCGCGCGTCTTCGACAGCCAGCCGGTGCGTTTCGGCTGCACCTGCTCCGAGGACCGCGTGCGCAACTCGCTCTCGATCTACTCGGCCAAGGACATCGAGAAGATGACCACCGACGAAGGCATCGTGACCGCCGACTGCCAGTTCTGCGGCGCGCATTACGAGCTCGATCCCGAAACCGTCGGGTTCGAGGCCAAGAAGTGAGCGCGCCCGCGGCCGGCCCCCGGTGCGACACCCAGCTCGCGGCCCTGCGCCGTGCGCTGGCCGCGGAACGCGCGCCCTCGTCCGACTTCGACCTGAACCCCAAGGTCGAGCTTCCGCCGGGCCGCAAGCTGCGCCCGGCGGGTGTGCTCGCCGCCTTCCTGCCTTCCGATGACGGGCTGCGGCTGATCCTGACCAAGCGGTCGTCGCGCCTGAAGCACCACCCCGGCCAGATCGCCTTTCCCGGGGGCAAGCAGGAAGAGAGCGACGCCGATCCCACCGCCGCCGCCCTGCGCGAGGCGCAGGAGGAAGTGGGCCTCGATCCCGCCTCGGTGGAAATCCTTGGCACGCTGCCCACCCATGAAACCGTCACCAGCTTCCTGATGACCCCGGTGGTGGGCCTCGTCACCGGCCCCTTCGACCCTGTCGCCGAACCGGGCGAGGTCGAAGAGGTCTTCACCGTGCCCTTCGACCACGTCACCAATCCGGACCGCTTCTCGGTCCAGTGGCGGCGCTGGCGCGGGCAGCGCAGGCACTACTACACCGCCCCCTACGGGCCCTATTACATCTGGGGCGCCACCGCCCGTGTCCTGCGGGGGCTTGCCGACCGGATGGCCCCATGACCCACGTTTCGGGCGACTGGCTGAGCCGGGACAGCACGCAGGCCGTCATGGCCATGCTGACCGATGCGGGGCACACCGCTCATGCCGTCGGCGGCTGCGTCCGCAACGCCCTGCTGGGCGCGCCCGTGACCGACGTCGACATCGCCACCGATGCCCGTCCCGAACGCGTCACCGAGCTGGCAGAGGCGGCGGGTCTCAAGCCCGTGCCCACCGGCATCGACCACGGCACCGTCACCGTCGTCGTGGGTGGCGAGGGTTTCGAGGTCACCACCTACCGCGCCGACGTGGAAACCGATGGCCGCCGCGCCGTGGTCCGCTTTTCCACCGACATGACCGAAGACGCGCGCCGCCGCGACTTCACCATGAACGCGCTCTACGCTGCGCGCGACGGCAGCGTGAGTGACCCGCTGGGCGGTCTGCCGGATCTTGAGGCCCGCCGCGTCCGCTTTATCGAGGACGCCAACCGCCGCATCCGCGAGGACTACCTGCGCATCCTGCGCTTCTTCCGCTTTTCCGCCTGGTACGGCGATCCGGACAACGGCTGGGACCCCGATGCCCTCGCCGCAATCGCTGACAACCTCGACGGAATCGCGACGCTGTCGCGCGAACGCGTGGGGCAGGAGGTGCTCAAGCTCATGGCCGCGCCTGATCCCGCGCCCGCCGTGGCCGTCATGGCCCAGACCGGCGCGCTCGCCGCGACCCTGCCGGGCGCCGTGGCCGACCCGCTCGGCCCGCTGGTCGCCATCGAGGCGAAGCTTGCCCTGCCGCCGGACGGCTTGCGCCGCCTCGCCGTCACCGGTTTCGAGGACACGCAGGCGCTGCGGCTCTCCAAGGCAAAGGCGAAGCGCCTCGAACTCCTGCGCCAACTCATGGGCAGCGCGCAGGACCTGCCCGAAATCGCCTGGCGCCACGGTGCCGACACCGCCCGCGACGCCGCCGCCCTGCGCGCGGCCAGCCTCGGCCAGTGGCCCGACCCCGATACCGAGGACCGGATCGCGCTGGGGGCAGGGGCGAAATTTCCCGTCACCGCTCGCGATCTCATGCCCGATTACGAGGGCGCGGCGCTGGGCAAACGCCTGCAGGAACTCGAGGCCGAATGGATCGCCTCTGGCATGACGCACACACGCGCGCAGCTTCTCGGCCCCGGGGGGTGACTTGTCGGACAAGCTGGGCTAAAGACCGACTCAACCCCTAGTGGAGGACGATGCATGGTTCGTGACAGGTCGAATTTCAGCCCAGCCTGAGATTGCCTGCGCGCGCGGGTCCTCTCGGCTCCCCGCTCCCCAAAGTCCATGCATCCTTCCCAGGCTTTTCCGTTATGTTCCGGTACTTTGAAAATCTTGTCGATCCCTATGCCCCCTATGCGCAGACGGATCGGCCCCCGCAGAAACTGCTGCCCTTCCTCATGGGCTTCGCGCGGCCCTTCCGCGGCGTCTTCATCGCCGCCACGCTGCTCTCCATCGTCGTCGCCGCGGTCGAGGTCGGGCTGATCGGCGTCATGGGCTGGGTGGTCGACACCCTCTCGGGCGATCCCGCCCAGGTCTGGGCCGACCACGGTCTGGCCCTCATCGGGCTCGCCGTCTTCGTGCTGCTCATCCGTCCGGTGATCCAGGCGCTCGACGTGCTGGTGCTCAACAACGCCATCATGCCGAACTTCGGCACGATCATCCGCTGGCGGGCGCACAGCCACGTCATGCGACAGTCCGTCGGCTGGTTCGAGAACGACTTTGCCGGCCGTATCGCCAACCGCATCATGCAGACGCCCCCCGCCGCGGGCGAGGCCGTCTTCCAGGTCTTCGACGCGATCACCTTCTCGCTCGCCTACCTCGTGGGCGCGCTTGTCCTGCTGGGCGACGCCGATCCGCGGCTCATGCTGCCCCTGGTGCTCTGGCTGGTGCTCTATGCCCTGCTCATGCGCTGGACCATCGTCCGCGTCGGCCCCGCCTCCAAGGCGGCCTCCGATGCCCGGTCCGAGGTCACGGGCCGCGTCGTGGATGCCTACACCAACATCCACGCGGTCAAGATGTTCGCCCACCACGACCGGGAACTTAACTACGCCAAGGAGTCGATCGAGCAGGCCCGCGGCACCTTCGCGGTCGAGATGCGAATCTTCTCGATCATGGACGTGGCGCTGGTCACGCTGAACGGCGTGCTCATCGTCGGCGTCGTCGGCTGGGCCATCGCGCTCTGGATGCAGGGCGCCGCGAGCGCGGGTGTCGTGGCCGCCGCCACCGCCCTGACCCTGCGGCTCAACTCCATGACCGGCTGGATCATGTGGGCGCTGACCTCCTTCTTCCGCCAGCTCGGTGTCGTGGCCGAGGGGATGGAAACCATCGCCCAGCCCGTCACGCTGGTCGATCACCCCGGCGCGAAACCGCTCGACCTCACCAAGGGGCGGATCGAGATCCAGACCCTCTCGCACCACTACGGGCGCGGGGCGGGCGGGCTCGACCGCATCGACCTGACGATCGAGCCGGGCGAAAAGGTCGGCCTCGTGGGCCGCTCCGGTGCGGGCAAGTCCACGCTGGTGAAGCTGCTCCTGCGCTTCTACGACGTGGAAACCGGGCGCATCCTCATCGACGGGCAGGACATCGGCCACGTCACGCAGGATAGCCTGCGTCGCAATATCGGCATGGTCCAGCAGGACAGCGCGCTCCTGCACCGCTCAGTGCGCGACAACATCCTTTATGGCCGCCCCGATGCCTCCGAGGCCGAGATGATCGAGGCCGCGAAAAAGGCGCAGGCCCACGACTTCATCCTCGATCTCGCCGATCCCAAGGGCAACACCGGCTACGACGCGCAGGTGGGCGAGCGGGGCATCAAGCTCTCGGGCGGCCAGCGCCAGCGGATCACGCTTGCGCGCGCGATCCTCAAGGACGCGCCCATCCTGCTCCTGGACGAGGCCACCAGCGCGCTCGATTCCGAGGTCGAGGCCGCCATCCAGGACACGCTCTACGGCATGATGGAGGGCAAGACGGTGATCGCCATCGCCCACCGCCTGTCCACCATCGCCCAGATGGACCGCATCCTCGTCATGGACGAGGGTCGCATCGTCGAGCAGGGCAGCCATGACGGGCTTCTTTCCGAGGGCGGGCTATATGCCTCCCTCTGGGCCCGTCAGTCGGGCGGATTCATCGGCAAGGACGCGGCGGAATGATCCCGAAATTCTTCACGGAGTTCATCAGGAAGGCGGGCGACCAGATCGACCCAGAACAACCCGCCGAAGGCCCTCCGCCCACGACGCTGCGTCCCTTCATGATGTGGTGCCTCAAGGGGGGCTGGGCCATCATCTGGATCGGCGTCGCCATCTCGGTCGCCGCCGGCGTGACCGAGGTGCTGTCGATGTACCTCCTCGGCCGCGTCGTCGATGCGGTCGACGCCAGCCTGACGCAGGGCATCCCGCTCATCTCGCACCTCTGGCTTTTCGTCGGGGGCGTGTTCCTGCTGCTGATCGCGCGCCCGCTTCTCTTTGGCGGGCTGGCGCTGACGCAGTCGGTCATGATCGGCCCCAACATCTTCAAGCTGGTGCTCGCGCGGCTCTACCGCTGGACCATCGGCCAGTCGGTCAGCTTCTTCGACAACGACTTCGCCGGGCGCGTCGCCCAGAAAAAGGTGCAGGCCGCCCGGTCGCTGATGGAAATCGTGATCGAATCCGTCAACGCCATCACCTTCGGCCTCTCCACGGTGATCGGCACCGCCTTCCTTCTGGGCGGGGTCAGCCTCTGGCTTGTCGTCCTGCTGGTGGCGTGGTTCGCGCTCTACCTCGGCTTCCTGCGTGTCATGCTGCCGCTCATCCGGACCCGCTCCGCCGCCCGGGCCGAGGCGCAGGCCATGGTCACCGGCCAGGTCGTGGACACCATCAGCAACATCAAGACGGTCAAGCTTTTTGCCGGCTCGCAGCACGAGGATGAACGCGCCCTCGGCGCCATGTCCGAGCTGCGCGAAAAGGCGCTTGTCTTCGGCGAGGCGACCACCGCCTTCCGCCTTGGCCTCATCTTCATCGCGGGCCTGCTGCCCGTCATCATGGTCGGCGCCGCCATCGCCCTGCGCGGCGCGGGCGTGTCGCCCGGCGACATCGCCGCCACTGGCGCCGTCACCATCCGTCTTGCCCAGATGACCGGCTGGATCAGCTTCACCCTCATGGTCATCTACGGCCACCTGGGCGAGGTCGAGGACGGCATGCGTACCATCGCCCCCGCCCGCCGCATCGACGATGCGCCGGACGCGCAGGATCTCGTGGTCCCCAACGGCGAGATCGCCTTTGATGACATCACATTCGCCTATGGCGGCGAGGGTGGCGGCGTCGAGGGCGTGAACCTGACCATCCGCCCGGGCGAAAAGCTCGCCATTGTCGGCGAAAGCGGCGCGGGCAAGTCCACCATGGTGGCCCTGCTCATGCGGCTCTACGACACCGAACAGGGCGCGCTGCGCATCGACGGTCAGAACATCTCGGACGTCACGCAGGACAGCTTGCGCGCGCAGATCGGCATGGTCACGCAGGAAACGGCCATGTTCAATCGCTCCGCGCTGGACAACATCCGCTACGGCCGCCCCGATGCCACCCCTCAGGAGGTCGAGGCCGCCGCCCGCAAGGCCGAGGCGCACGACTTCATCCTGAACCTGCGTGATGCGCGTGGCCGTCAGGGCTATGAGGCGCATTTGGGCGAACGGGGCGTGAAGCTCTCGGGCGGCCAGCGCCAGCGCATCGCGCTGGCCCGCGCCATCCTCAAGGACGCGCCGATCCTGGTGCTGGACGAGGCCACGAGCGCGCTCGATTCCGAGGTCGAGGCCGCCATCCAGACCGCGCTCGACCGCGTGATGGAGGGCAAGACCGTGCTGGCCATCGCGCACCGGCTGTCTACCATCTCGAGCATGGACCGGATCATCGTCATGCACGGCGGCCAGATCGTGGAAGAGGGCAACCACGACGAACTGCTCGAAAAACGCGGCCTCTACGCCCGCTACTGGGACCGCCAGTCCGGGGGCTTCCTCGGCGCGGACGAGGCATCGGAGGCCGCCGAGTGATCCGGCGCCTCGCGCGGCTGATCGACCCCTTCGCCGAGGCCGGGGGCCCGCCGCCGGGACGGCCCTGGCCCTTCATGCGCTGGGCGCTGGCCGGGGCGTGGCCCGCGATCGGGCTTGCCGTGCTCGTGACCGGTCTGACCGGGCTGTCGGAGCTCGTCACCGCGCGATTCACCGGCTGGGTGATCGACGCGGCCTCGGGCGCGGGGCAGGGGGATTTCTGGGGGTCGTTCTGGCCCATCATCCTGTTCGGGCTGGGGTTCTTCCTGCTCGTGCGCCCGGTGCTTTTCGTCTTCGACGCCGGGGTGTCGGGCGTCATGCTGGGGCCGAACCTCTACCCGCTGGTGCTCGCGCGGCTGAACCGCCACGTGCTCGGCCATTCCATGCGCTTCTTCGAGAACGACTTTGCCGGCCGGCTCAGCCAGAAGGCGCTGCAGACCGCCCGCGCGCTCACCGATCTCGTGCTCGAAGTCACCGACGTGGTGGTCTTCTCGCTCGCCATGTTCGTGGGGTCGTTCATCCTGATGGCGCTGATCGACGTGCGCCTGCTGGCGGTCTTCGCGATCTGGGCGGTGCTCTATGCCGCGGCGCTGTGGTACTTCATCCCGCGCGTGCAGGTCCGTTCGGCCAGCCGCGCGGGTGCGCGCACGCTGGTCAGCGGCCAGATCGTCGACGCCTATTCCAACATCGCCACGGTCAAGCTTTTTGCCCGCGACGGCGACGAGGACCGTGCCACGCTTTCCGCGCTCGACACCTACCGCAACCGCTCGCTCGACTTCGGCACGCTCTCGGCCGTCTTCCGCATGGTGCTGATGGCGCTGGGTGGCATCCTGCCCGTGGTCTCGATCCTCGGCGCGCTCTTCCTCTGGACCCGCGGCGCCGCCACGACGGGTGAGATCGCGACCACCGCCATGATCACCACGCGGCTGTCGATGCTGACCAACCGGCTGGGCCGCGCCTCGATCTCGATCTTCACCCATATCGGTGAAATCCAGGATGGCATCGACACGCTGACCCCCGCGCACGAGATCACCGACGCCGACCGGCCGCACGACGCCAGTGGTGCGCAGGGCGCGGTGCGATTCGAGGATGTCTCCTTCGGCTACGGCACCGACAGCGCCGCGCTCTCGCACTTCGACCTGAATATCGCCCCGGGCGAGAGGGTGGCGCTGGTGGGCGGCTCGGGTGCCGGGAAAAGCACCGCCGTCTCGCTGCTCCTGCGGCTACACGACGTTGAAGGCGGGCGCATCACGCTCGACGGCACCGACATCCGCGAGATCGCCCAGACCTCGCTGCGCGACCAGGTGGCCGTGGTCCGGCAGGACACCAACATGTTCAACCGCTCGGCGCTCGACAACATCCGCTATGGCCGCCCCGAGGCCACGCTGGACGAGGTGCAGGAAGCCGCGCGCCGCGCCTCGGCGCACGAGTTCATCCTCGGGCTGCGCGACAATTCCGGGCGCACGGGCTACGACGCGCGGCTGGGCGAGCGGGGCGTGAAGCTGTCTGGCGGTCAGCGCCAGCGCATCGCGCTCGCCCGCGCGATCCTCAAGGACGCGCCGGTGCTGGTTCTGGACGAGGCCACCAGCGCGCTCGATTCCGAGGTCGAGGCCGAGATCCAGCAGGCGCTTGAGGCCGTGATGGAAGGCAAGACCGTGCTCGCCATCGCGCATCGGCTCTCCACCATATCGGCCATGGACCGGATCGTGGTGCTGGACACGGGCACCATCGTCGAGCAGGGGAGCCACGACGAATTGCTGGCCCGCCGTGGCCTTTATGCCCGCTACTGGGCTCGGCAGTCGGGCGGTTTCCTCAACGCGGCCGAGTGATCCAGCGGGGCGCGCGTGCCGCGCGCGCAGGTCGCCTCGCGTCCGCTCGGGCCACGGGTTGCGGGCGGTGCACCCTTGCGCATGGCGTTAAGCCCGTGTTTGGCGGTGCGTGAGTATTTGGACCAAGAAGAAGCAGGGGCGCAGATGGCGGTTGAACGGCACGTGATCCAACGGCTGGGGCACCAGGGCGACGGGATCGCGCCCGGGCCGGTCTTCGTGCCGGGCGTTCTGCCCGGCGAGGAGGTCGAGGGCGAGGTGACGGGCCAGCACATGGCCCGGCCGAAGATCCTTGCGCCGGTCGAGGCGCGCGTCTCGCCCCCCTGCCGCCACGCGAAAAGCTGCGGCGGCTGCCAGTTGCAGCACGCCGCGCCCGACTTCACCGCCGCCTGGAAGGTGGACGTGATCGCCCGCGCCCTGCAGGCGCATGGGCTCGAGCCCGAGATCCGGCCCATCGTGACCTCGCCGCCGCAGTCGCGCCGCCGCGCGCGGTTTTCCGCGCGGCGCACCAAGAAGGGGGCGCTTGCGGGTTTCCACCAGAAGGGCTCGGACGTGATCGTCGCGGTGCCCGACTGCATTCTCGTCACACCCGCGCTTGCCGCCGCTCTGCCCATGGTCGAGGAGCTCGCCGTGCTTGGCGCCAGCCGCAAGGGCGAGCTTTCGGTGCTGGTGACCGAGACGCTCGCGGGGCTCGACGTGCATGCCACGGGCGGCAAGCTGCTCGACGGCGAGTTGCGCGTGGGGCTCGCCGCGCTGGGCGAAAAGCACGATCTTGCGCGGATTTCCTGGGAGGACGAGGCGCTGACCCGCCGCCCGCCGCATCTTGCCTTCGGCACTGCGACCGTCGTGCCGCCGCCAGGGGCTTTCCTGCAGCCCACGCAGGAGGGCGCCGACACGCTGATCGCCGGAATCGTCGAGGCGCTGGAGGGGGCAAAGGAGGTGGCCGATCTCTTTGCCGGGTGCGGCACCTTCGCCCTGCCGCTGGCGGGCACGCGCAACGTGCACGCGGTCGAGGGCGACCGCGCCATGACCGCCGCGCTGGACGAGGGCTGGCGCAAGGGCAAGGGGCTGCGCCGGGTGACGACGGAAACCCGGGATCTTTTCCGCAACCCGCTGCTGCCCGACGACATGAAGCGCTATGACGGCGTGGTCATCGACCCGCCCCGCGCCGGGGCCGAGGCGCAGGTGACGCAGATCGCCGCCGCGCAGATCCCGCGCGTGGCGCATGTGTCGTGCAACCCGGTCACCTTTGCCCGCGACTGCGCTACGCTGGTGGCGGCGGGCTACACCCTCGAATGGGTGCAGCCGGTTGACCAGTTCCGCTGGTCCACCCATGTGGAATGCGTCGCAAGCCTGCGCCTCGGGGGACGGAAATGACCATACGCGCGCGCCTCGCCCGGTTCATGGACCGGACGGACGTTCAGAATGCCATCATCGCGGTGATCGTCGTCAACGCGATCCTCCTCGGGATGGAAACCTCCGAAGTCCTCATGTCCCGTTGGGGTGCTCTGATCCGCGCGCTCGACATGGTCTGCCTCGCCATCTTCGTGGCCGAGCTTGCCGCCAAGATGGTGGCCCACGGCCCACGGTTCTTCCGCAACGGCTGGAACATCTTCGATTTCGTCATCGTCGGCATATCGCTGGTGCCGGCGGGGCAGGGGATCTCGGTCCTGCGGGCGCTGCGCGTCTTGCGGGTGATGCGCGTGATCTCGGCCGCGCCGCGCCTGCGCCGCGTGGTCGAGGGGTTCATCACCGCGCTGCCGGGCATGGGCAGCGTGTTTCTTCTGATGGCGCTGATCTTCTACATCGGTGCGGTGATCGCGACCAAGCTCTTCTCCGACAGCTTCCCCCAATGGTTCGGCGACCTTGCCAGTTCGGCCTACACGCTGTTCCAGGTCATGACGCTCGAATCCTGGTCCATGGGCATCGTCCGCCCGGTGATGGAGACCTATCCCCAAGCCTGGCTCTTCTTTGTGCCCTTCATCATGATCACCTCCTTCGCGGTGGTGAACCTGCTGGTCGGTCTCATCGTGAACTCCATGCAGGACGCCCACGAGCGCGAAACCGGCGAGGCCACCGACGCCTACCGCGACGCGGTGCTCGCGCGGCTCGAAGCCATCGAAAAACGTCTGGCCGAGGCCGAACGCACGAAGGATTGAAGTGTCGCGATGCCCCGTCCTGCGGTATGGTTCCTCAAAACGAGCAGAACCCAAAAATAAACGAGCAGGACAGTATGCGGGCACTCTTCTTTTGCCTGATCGCGGTGATGGGCCTTGCCCTCGCCGGGTGCGGCCACAACAAGTTCAAGACCTACAACGGTCCCGAGGTCACCCAGGTGCTGGTGAACAAGGGGGCGCGGCGGATGTATCTGCTGCACCACAACCGCGTGCTAGAGGCCTATGACATCGGCCTCGGTTTCGCGCCCCAGGGCCACAAGCAGATCGAGGGCGACGGACGCACGCCCGAGGGCGACTACATCATCGACCGGCGCAATCCCGACAGCAAGTTCCACCTCAGCATCGGGGTGTCCTATCCCAACCCCTATGACCGCGCCTTTGCCGAAGCGCTCGAGAAGTCGCCCGGCGGCGACATCTTCATTCACGGGCGTCCCCCGGAATACCAGAAGGGCGGGCGTGACTGGACCGCGGGCTGCATCGCCGTGACCGACCGCGAGATCGAGGAGATCTACGCGATGGTCCGCAACGGCACCCCGATCCGCATCACGCCCTGACCCGGATCAGGCGGGGCGCGTTCCCGGTGTCCCGCCACCCGGCGTCGGCGACAGGTCCGGCGCGCCAAGCACGAGGGTCCACCAGATCTTGCCGTTGTTCTCCTGGTGCCAGGCAAAGCCCATGTCCCGCGCGGAATCGTCGAGGATCACGTTGCGGATGTTCTCGTCCTCCATCCACGCGGTCAGCGTCTCCAGTTCGGTCTCGTAGGTTTCCGAGATCGCCTCGCCCACGAGCCGCCCCTGGTAGCCGACCCGCCGCACCCGGTCGATCGGCGAAGAGCCGTCCGAGCCGAAGTGCCAGGGACGGTTCTGGACCGACATGTCGCGCGAATGCGTGGCCGCGGCCGCGTTGAGCTGGGCATTCAGCTGCAGCGGCGGGTGACCGCCCGCCTGACGCAGCGCGTTCACCGAATCAAGCATCCGATACTGCACGCGCCCTTCGTCACCGATCCGGTAAACTTGGGGCAGCGGACGGCCGTCGGGGCCGTAACGTCGGGCCGGCGGTGGTGGCGGCGCCGCGCAGGCCGCAAGCCCGCCCGCGGCTGTCGCGAGAAGAAAAAAGCGCCGTGTCAGTCTGTTGTCCATATCTGTCTTCCCGCTCCTATTCACCCGGACTGGCTTACTCCCTGCCGAGTTGCCGTTCAAACTCACAATCCCGCGCATCGTGCCGATGACGGGCCTTTGATTTGCGATTGCGGCATTCGCGCAATATTATCCAATCGTTGCATGCACAAATTGACGGGATTGTGAGATGACTCGGAAGGCACGACATCTTCTGGACAGACGCGCGTTTCTGGCCGGAACCGCGGCGACCCTCGGCACACCCGCTCTGGCGCAGAGCGTGACGGGGCAGGGCACGACGGAAGTGGAGGAAGATATCTCCCAGATCGTGCGCCGGAACGTATCGAGCTTCCGCACGCTCGACTGGCAGCCCTACTTCGACAACCTGAACAATGGCGCGATCCTTGTCGACATCGACTCGCGCGCGCTCCACTACTGGACCGAGGGGGCAGAGTACTATTTGTACCCGACCTCCGTGCCGGTGACCGAGGATCTGACCCGCCGCGGCCGGACCCGCGTGACGCTCAAGGACCCCGAGCCCGACTGGCGCCCGACGCCCTCGATGAAGCAGCGCAACCCCGAGTGGCCCGACTACGTGCCTCCCGGCCCGGACAACCCGCTCGGCACGCGCGCGCTGCACCTCAGCTGGACCTACTACCGCATCCACGGCACCCACGACACGCGCAAGATTGGCCGCCGTTCGTCCAACGGGTGCATCGGTCTCTACAACCAGCACATCGAAGAGCTGTACGAGATGGCAGAGGTCGGAACGCAGGTGTTGCTTATTTGACGACAGGCCGAAAAACGCCGGGGTGGCGGCATCTTCCAGCAATTGCAATCGACTGAAATTGCTGCTTAGTGAGGGATACGAGGTAAGTCTTGGGTGCCTGTCGTACGGTCTATAATGGGCCACGCCAGGCTAACTGTCTGGAGGACACTATGAAGAAACTCGCTCTCGCCGCAGCCTTCGCAGGCGCCGCAACCACCGCAATGGCCGGCTCCTACGAAGCGCCCGCAAAAGACTACGTGGTCATGGAGCCCGAAGTCGTCGTTGAAGAAACTCAGCAGAGCTCTTCCTCGGCCGGCATCCTGATCCCGCTGGTCCTGATCGCCGTCGTCGCTGCTGCTGCAAGCTGATCGACCGATCCACGGAAAAGAAGAAGGCGGTGCCTCGGCACCGCCTTTTTTTTTATGCGCGGAACGGCCCGCCGCGCTTAGCGCAGCCAGCCGCCCAGATTGTCGTCGATGACCTTGCAGAGCGCCTCGATATGGGCGTCGTCGTCGTTGAGGCAGGGGATGTAGGTAAAGCTCTCGCCGCCGGCGTGCTCGAAGCTCTCCTTGATCTCCTCGTTGATCTCTTCGAGCGTCTCGATGCAGTCGGCGCTGAAGGCCGGCGCGCAGACCGCGATGTTGGTCTTGCCTTCTTCCTTGGCCAGCCGCGCGACCTCTTCCACGGTGTAGGGCTGCAGCCATTCCTCGGGGCCGAATCGGCTCTGGAAGGTGGTCCGGATCTGGGTGTCGTCCCAGCCCAGCCGCTCTTTCAGCAGCCGCGTCGTCTTCTGGCACTGGCAGTGGTAGGGATCGCCCTCCATCAGGTAGCGCCGCGGCAGACCGTGGTAGGAACAGACCAGCACGTCGGGCTTCTTCTCGGCCTTGGCATAGGCGCGCTCCACCGACTGGGCCAGCGCCTCGATGTACATCGGTTCGGCATAATAGGGATCGACCACCCGCGCCGTCGGCTGCCATTTTTCCTTCTTCAACGCATCGAAGAACTTGTCGTTCGCCGTGGCCGATGTGGCGCCCGCGTAATGCGGGTAAAGCGGGAAGAACAGGATCTTGTGGCACCCGGCTTCGACCATCTCGCGTACCTTGCTGGGCGTCGACGGGTTGCCGTAGCGCATACAGAAATCGACCTTCACGTCGGGGCCGTACTGACCTTCCATCGCTTCGCGGATCTTCTCCGTCTGCGCCTTGGTGATCGTCATAAGCGGACTTTCGTCCGCCTCCTCGTTCCAGATCGACTTGTAGGCCGCGCCGCTTTTCGACGGCCGCGTGCTCAGGATCACCAGCTGCAGCAGCGGCTGCCAGAGCCAGGGCGAATAGTCGATCACGCGCCGGTCGCTCAGGAACTCGCCCAGGTAGCGGCGCATTGACCAGTAATCGTAGTGATCCGGCGTGCCGAGGTTGGCCAGCAGGATCCCCACCTTGGGGCGCGGCAGCTTCGGGTGGTCAGAGGGGGCGTGCTCGGGTTTCACGGCAGGTTGGCTGGCGTCAAGCATCGGGTCCCATCCTCTTCTCGGCGATACGCGCCTTACCTATCCTGCCCGCCCCGCGCGTCAATCTTTCAGCGGCGTCTCGGGCGTGTTCAGCGCCTCGGAAAGACGATGGGTCGCAGAACCGGGCCGCAGCGGCTGCGGCTGGCTTTCGTCCGGCGACCAGCCGGTCAGGATGATGACCTCGAAAGTCGCCTCCACCTTGCCCTCGGGCGTGGCGAAACCCTCGTGATAAAGGTCCGCCGCCTTCAGCAGGACTGACCGCCGCGTCGGGCGCCGCAGCCGCGCCTGCAGCGCGTTGCCCTCGCCCATGGCTCGCAGGTCCCGCATCAGGTGCAGCGCGCTGTCGTAATGCACCCGCAGCGGAAAGGAATCGGCCACCGGCAGCGCCAGCCCGGCCCGTTGCAGCAGCGCGCCCAGATCGCGGATCTCGGCCATGGGCGCCACGCGAGGGGAAATGCCCCCGGTGATCTCGGCCTCGGCCGACCCCAACGCCGCGCGCAACTCGTGCAGCGTCTGCCCGCCGAGCGACACCGCCAGCATCAGCCCGTCGGGTTCAAGCGCCCGGCGACACTGCACCAGCTGGCCGATCGGATCGTCTGCCCAGTGCAGCCCCATGGCGTGAATCACCAGGTCATGCGCGCCCGGTTCAAGGTCGAGAACCGGTGCATCTTCCACCACCCGCGCACCGGGCAGGAAATCCTGCCACAGGTCCGGGAAAGGCGTCACGATGGCTGGCTTGGTTAACTCCCGCGTAACCATGTCGAGTCGATCCTGAACCTCCTCCCGCGCGGTCTCGTGCAGGAAGAATTCGCTGGCTTTCGCCCGGTGGCGGGCAAGGGCGGCGCGGTCGGTCAGATGCGGGGTCTCGGACATGAGGGGCAGATAGGATGGGCATGACCCGGATGCAAACGCTGGTGCGGATGATCTACCCGCCGCGGTGCCTGTCCTGCGGCGGCATGGTGGAAAGCGATTTCGCCCTCTGCCCCGACTGCTGGCGCGACACGCCCTTCGTCTCGGGGCTCGGCTGCGACGCCTGCGACGCGCCGCTGCCCGGTACCTCCGACCGGGCCGAGCTTTGCGACGACTGCCTGACCACCGCCCGCCCTTGGGCGCAGGGCCGCGCCGCGCTGCTCTACCGCGACCGGGGCCGTGAACTCGCCATGGCGCTCAAGCACGCCGACCGCCACGACATTGCCACCCCCGCCGCCCAATGGATGGCCCGCCGCCTGATGCCCATCCGGCGCGAAAACTGGCTTGTCGTGCCGATCCCTCTACACTTCAGCCGCCACCTGCGCCGCCGCTACAACCAGGCCGCGCTGCTGGCCCGCCCGCTCGCCCGCATCCTCGATGTCGGCTACTGTCCCGACGCGCTGTGCCGTCCGAAGCCCACCCCGCAGCTCAAGGGCAAGGACCGCGAGGAACGCTTCGCGGCCCTCGAAGGCTCGCTCAAGGTCACCCCGTCGCGGTGCGAATTCCTCGAAGATCGCCCAGTGCTGCTGGTCGACGACGTCATGACCTCGGGCGCCACCCTTGCCGCCGGGGCGGAGGCCTGTCTCGCCGCCGGCGCGACCGAGGTCTGCGTCGCGGTGCTGGCACGCGTTGCCAAGGCTTCCTAAATCAGGGACAAACCCTGAAAGGAGCCGACCATGCAAAAAGTCGAGATCTATACCACCCCCATCTGCGGATTCTGCCACGCGGCCAAGCGCCTGCTCAGCCAGAAGGGCGTCGAGTTCACCGAGATCGACGTCATGCGCGACCAGTCCCGCAAGTCCGAGATGATGGACCGCGCCGCCGGCCGCCACACCGTGCCGCAGATCTTCGTCGGCGACACCCACGTCGGCGGCTGCGACGAGCTCTATGCGCTGGACCGCGACGGTAAGCTCGACCCGCTGCTCGCAGGCTGATGCGCGCCGCGCTGCTCCAGCTCACCTCGGGCGACGACCCGCAGGCCAACCTGGACACCCTCCTGCCGCTGCTGCGCGCGGCGGCAGAGCAGGGCGCCCAGATCGCGCTGACGCCCGAGGTCACCAACTGCGTCTCGCTGGACCGCGCCCACCAGAAGACGGTGCTCGACCACGAAGGTGACGACGCCTTCCTCGCCGCCCTCAGGGCCGAGGCCGCGCGCCTTGGCCTATGGGTGCTCGCGGGCTCCCTCGCGCTCAAGGCCGAACCGCCCGAAACCCGCTTCGTGAACCGCTCGATCCTGATCGACGACGCGGGCAATATCGCCGCGCGCTACGACAAGATGCACATGTTCGACGTCGAGGTGAGCGAGACCGAGACTTTCCGCGAATCTTCGGGCTACGCCCCCGGCGACCGGGCCGTCACCGCGCGCACGCCCTTCGCTACGCTCGGCCTGAGCGTCTGCTACGATGTGCGCTTCCCCTACCTCTACCGGGCGCTGGCGCAGGCCGGCGCGCAGGTGCTCTGCGTGCCCTCGGCCTTCTCGCCGGGCACCGGCCCCTGGCACTGGCAGCCGCTCCTGCAGGCCCGCGCGATCGAGACCGGCTGCTACGTTCTCGCCCCCGCGCAGACCGGCACCCACCCGGCGCAGCAGGGCCGCGCCCGCAAGACCTACGGCCACAGCCTGGTGGTGTCGCCCTGGGGCGAGGTGCTGCTCGATGCCGGGACCGAGCCAGGCCTGCACCTGATCGACCTCGACCTCGCCAAGGTCGACGAGGCCCGCCGCAAGGTGCCCGCGCTCACCCACGACCGCAGCTTCACGGGCCCGGCATGAGCGACGCCGGCGCGCTTGCCATCACCCTCTTCGGCGAGCTGCTGACCGCCGACCAGCTCCTGCGCGCGCGCCTGACCAAGGTCCTGCCCAACCGGATGGAAATCTCGCATTTCTCCGTCCTGAACCACCTCGCCCGCGGTGGCGAAAAGACCCCCGCGCAGCTCGCCCGCGCCTTCCACGTGACCCGCGGCGCCATGACCAACACGCTGGGCAAGCTGGAAATCGCGGGCTACGTGCACGTCCGTCCCGACTGGGACGACGCCCGCCGCAAGCTCGTCTCGATCAGCCCCGCCGGCCAGTCCGCCCGCGAGGCGGCGCTCGCCGCCATCACCCCGGTCGTCACGGAACTCATGGACGAGCTGGGCGAAACCAAGGTCCGCGCCGCGCTGCCGGTCCTGCGCGAACTGCGGGTGAAGCTCGAGCGCGACGTCTGAAAAGGCGCCGCCCGCCCCCGCTTCTTCTTGGCCCAAATATCCCGGGGTGAATGGCCCCGCAGGGGCCAGAGGGGCAGCGCCCCTCTTGCTGTCTGCACCGGGCCCCGCTCCCTGAACGGACCGGCGCGTGCGCCCCGCGCGATAAGCCCCGAATGCCGCCTGACAATCCCCCGGTTCCACGCGGCCTGTCAAACTCATGTGATGGAAACCTCTGCGCAACAGCGCGTTCCAACCTCAGCGAATTCATACCGAGAGGTCGAGATGAGTAACGAGATCAAGACGGTAAATCCCGCCGACGAAAAACCCATCACCACCTATGACCTGATGGACGAAAATCAGGCCTTCGAGGCAATCGAGGCCTGCCACGACGCCTTCGACAAATGGCGTCTGAAAAGCCCCGAAGAGCGCGCCGAAGTCATCCGCGCCGTGGGCAAGGCGCTGCGCGACAACAAGGAAGAGTTCGCGCAGCTCATGACGCAGGAGGTCGGCAAGCTGATCGGCGACAGCCGTGACGAGATCGACCTCTGTGCCGCGATCTGCGACTTCACGGCCGACAATGGCCCGAAGGAATTGGCCGACGAGGAACGCGACATCCCCGGCGGCACCGGCGTCGTGAACTATTCGCCCGTCGGCGTGATCTACGGCATCCAGCCGTGGAACTTCCCCTGCTACCAGGCCGTGCGCTACAGCATCGCCAACCTGATGGCGGGCAACGGCGTCCTGCTCAAGCACGCCGAGAACTGCACCGGCAGCGGTCTCTTCCTGCAGAAGGTGATGGAACGCGGCGGCCTGCCGAAAAACCTCTTCACCGTTCTGGTCATCGACCACGACACTTCGGACAAGGTCATCGGCCACAAGCTTGTGCGTGGCGTGACCATGACCGGCAGCGACAAGGCCGGTGCGATCATCGCCCAGAAGGCCGCCGAGCATCTCAAGAAATCCGTGCTCGAGCTGGGCTCCAACGACGCCTACATCGTGCTTGATGATGCGGACCTCGACGTGGCCGTGGACGCCTGCGTTCAGGGCCGGATGTACAATAACGGCCAGACCTGCGTGAACGCCAAGCGCTTTGTCGTGACCGAGAAGAACTACGACGAGTTCGTCAATCGCTACGTCGAGAAGGTGAAGGCCATCGAGCTGGGCGATCCCACGGACGACAGCACCAAGCTCGGCCCCATGTCCCGCGTGGACCTGCGCGACGACCTGCACCAGCAGGTTCAGGACAGCGTGGCCAATGGCGCCCGGGTCCTCGTCGGTGGCGAAGTGCCGGACAAGCCCGGCGCCTGGTACCCGGCAACCGTCCTCGTGGACGTGAAGCCCGGCCAACCCGCCTATGACGACGAGCTCTTCGGCCCGGTCGCCTCGATCATCCGCGCCAAGGACGAAGAAGATGCCATGCGCATCGCCAACGACAGCCGCTACGGTCTCGGCGGCGGCATCTTCTCCAAGGACGAGAAGCGTGCCCGCGAACTGGCGTCGAAGCACTTCGACACCGGCATGGTCTCGGTCAACGGCTTCAATATCGCGATCCCCAACATGCCCTTCGGCGGCGTGAAGGATTCCGGCTACGGCCGCGAACACGGCGGCTTCGGCATGAAGGAGTTCGTGAACATCAAGTCGGTCTACATGTCCAAGGCGGCGTAAGCCTCTTGGATCATCGACCAAGGAAAAGGCGGGCCTAGGCCCGCCTTTTTGCGTTTCGGTTCAGTCTTCCTCGCCGCCCGGCGCGTCCTACGCTTCGGGCGCCAGCGCTGCCGTCACGTAGTTCACGCTCAGGTCCCGATCGCTGAGCTTCCAGCTCCAGGTCACCGGGTTGAACACGAACCCCTTGCGGTCCACCGGCTCCAGACCCGCCTTCGACAGCAGGTCATAAAGCTCGTCCGGCGTGATGAACTTCGACCATTCGTGCGTGCCCTTGGGCAGCCAGCGCATCACCCATTCGGCGCCGACGATTGCCATGCCAAAGCTCTTGGCATTGCGGTTGATGGTGGAACAGATGTGCAGCCCCCCGGGCTTCAGCAGCGCGCGGCAGGCCGAGAGATACGCGAGCGGATCGGCCACGTGTTCGACCACCTCCATGTTCAGCACCACGTCGAACCGCTCGCCCGCCTCGGCCAGCGCCTCGGCGGTGGTGTGGCGATAGTCGATCTCGAGCCCTGACTGCGCCGCATGGGTCTGCGCCACGGGGATGTTCCGCGCGGCGGCATCCACGCCCACCACCTCGGCCCCGAGCCGCGCCATGGGCTCGCACAGAAGCCCGCCGCCGCAGCCGATATCCACGATCCGCAATCCGGCAAACGGCGCCTCGCCCGACAGGTCCCTGTCGAACTCGCCCGCGATCTGCGAGGTGATGTAGTCCAGCCGGCAGGGTTGCAGCATGTGCAGCGGCTTGAACTTGCCCTCCGGGTCCCACCATTCGGCCGCCATTGCCTCGAACTTGGCGATTTCCGCGGGGTCGACGGTAACGGTCATGGCAATCTCCCATGGTATTTTGCCTGTCTGGCGCAATATATGTAGGCCATGGACAAATACCCGAGCCAAAAGCGCGCAGTGCAGTATCTCTATCCCGCCATCGACCCGTTCGACACCCGAATGATCGAGGTGGGCGACGGCCATACTGTCTATGTCGAGCAATGCGGCAACCCGCAGGGCATCCCCGTGATCGTTCTTCACGGTGGCCCCGGCGGCGGCTGCAGCCCGGCCATGCGCCGCTATTTCGATCCCGAGGTCTATCGCACGGTGCTTTTCGACCAGCGTGGCTGCGGGCGCTCGCGGCCCCACGCCAGCGTCGAGGCCAATACCACCTGGCACCTCGTCTCCGACATCGAACGCATCCGAACGGATCTGGGAATCGACAAGGCCGTGGTCTTCGGCGGCAGCTGGGGCGCCACGCTGTCGCTGATCTACGCGATCAGCCACCCCGAGAATGTCCTGCACCTCGTCCTGCGCGGCGTCTTCATGATGACCCAGGCCGAGCTCGACTGGTTCTACGGCGGCGGCGCGGGGCAGTTCTGGCCCGAACCCTGGGCGCGCTTCAGCGACCTCATCCCCGAGGACGAGCGCGGCGACATGATCGCCGCCTACCATCAGCGGCTCTTCAGCGGCGACCACCAGACCGAAACGCGCTATGCCCGCGCCTGGAGCGGTTGGGAAAACGCGCTGGCCTCGGTCTATTCCTCGGGCCAGGGGGGCGAGGCCCCCGGCGAATACGCCCGCGCCTTCGCCCGGCTGGAAAACCACTACTTCACCAACCGCGGGTTTCTCGATCACGACGGCTGGATTCTCGACAACGCAAGGGTGCTGCACGGCATCCCGGGCGTGATCGTGCAGGGCCGCTACGACATGATCTGTCCTCCGGTGCGCGCCTGGGAGCTTGCCCGCGCCTGGCCCGACTGCGACCTGCGCATGATCCGCAACGCGGGACACGCTCTCTCCGAACCGGGCATCAGTGCCGAACTCGTGCGCGTCATGGATGGCATTGCCGAAAGCATCGGCTAGAAGCGACCCGGGAATGTCCCATAAGCGACGCGAATGTCGGAAATAAGACACAGCCTCTTTACATGGTGTGTTCCGGGCGTCAGGTTGCCGGCAACAACAACAAAACCCACAGGGCACCTTGAACGCTGTTCTCAAGATCATCCTCCAGCGTCTCGCGCTGGGCGTACTGACGCTTTTTATCGTTTCGATCGTGATCTTTCTGGCGGTGAACATGCTGCCGGGCGATTTCGCCGAGGCGATCCTCGGGCAGGGTGCGACGCCCGAAGCCGTCGCCTCCATCCGACGTGACCTCGGCCTCGACCAGCCTCTGGTCCTGCGCTACTGGGACTGGCTCTCCGGGGTGCTGCAGGGCGACCTGGGCAACTCCTTCGCGCAGGCGAACTTCTCGGCCTTCGTGGGCTCCGAAAGCGGCGGCAACGCCGGTGTCGCCCAGCAAATCGCCCCCCGCTTTGCCAATACCATGTTCCTCGCAGGCGTCACCGCCTGCATCGCGGTCCCGCTGGCGGTGGGCCTCGGCGTCCTCGCCGCGCTCTACCGCAACTCGGCCTTCGACAAGGCGGCGAACGTCTTTACGCTCAGCTCGATCTCCAGCCCGGAATTCTTCCTGGCCTACGTGCTGATCCTGTTCCTTGCCGTGCTGAACCCGATGCTGCCGTCGCTGTCGAACATCTATCCCGACATGGGGATGGGCGAACGCCTGCAGAAGACGCTGCTGCCCGCGCTGACGCTGACGCTGGTGGTGACCGCGCACATGATGCGCATGACCCGCGCCGCGATCATTAACCTGCTGGCCAGCCCCTACATCGAGATGGCGCGCCTCAAGGGGGTGAAGCCCCTGCGCATCATCACGCACCACGCGCTGCCCAACGCGCTCGCGCCGGTCATCAACGTGATCGCGCTGAACCTCGCCTATCTCATCACCGGCGTCGTCGTGGTCGAGGTGGTCTTCGTCTACCCCGGTATCGGGCAGCTTTTCGTGGACAGCGTGAAGATCCGTGACATCCCCGTGGTGCAGGCCTGCTGCCTGATCTTCGCCGCCGCCTACATCCTTCTGAACCTGCTGGCCGACATCCTGTCGATCCTCTCCAACCCGAGGCTGAGGCACAAGCGATGACCGCACTGCTCTACATCCTTGCCGCCCTCGTCATCCTGCTGGCGCTGGGCTGGCTCGCCCGCTTTGTGGGCCAGAAGGTCACCGGCAACAAACCCCTCTTCCGGGACATGCCGCTGGCGGTCGCCTTCGGCTACGTGCTCGGCGCGGCCATCGTGATCGGTGGCATCTGGTACTACTTCCAGCCCGTCACCACCGAACAGGGCACCCCCGACGCGGGCGTGACCTTCTTTCACTGGGCGGTGCACGGCTTCATCATTGCGGCCATCGCGGCCTTCCTCTTCCGCCTGCTCGGGCGCCACGTGGGCACCGCCGGCTCGAAGAAGCTCTTCCGCCACATGCCGCTCACCGCGGCCTTCGGCATCCTCGTGATCCTGCTCTACGCCTTCACCGCGATTTTCGCGGGCGTGCTGGCGCCCTACGGCCAGGAAGAGGTCTTCGCCCAGGTCAACGCGCTGCCCGGCGGCGATCCCTCCGTGGGCGGCAACCCCGCCCACCCGCTCGGCACCGACCAGATCGGCCGCGATCTCATGAGCCGCCTGATCTACGGCGCGCAGAACACCGTGGGCATCGCGTTTGCCACCACGCTCATCGCCTTCCTGCTGGGCGGCTCGCTCGGCTTCCTCGCGGCGACCATCCAGGGCTGGCTCGACCAGGTCTTGTCGCGCGTCGTCGACGTGCTCATGGCGATCCCCAGCCTGATCTTCGCGCTGCTCCTGATGACCATCGCCAGCGCCTGGGCAGGCTCGCAGCAATGGCTGCTGACCGTCTACATGGTCGTCATCATCGCCGTCATCGACAGCACGCGGGTCTTCCGGCTGGCGCGCGCCGTCGGCATGAACATCGTCGTCATGGACTACATCGAGGCCGCCAAGCTGCGCGGCGAAGGCCTCGGCTACCTCATCTTTCGCGAGATCCTGCCAAACGCCACCGCGCCGCTGCTCGCCGAATTCGGCCTGCGCTTCTGCTTCGTCTTCCTGACCATCGCGGCGCTGTCGTTCCTCGGCGTGGGCATCCAGCCGCCGCTGGCGGACTGGGGGACCATGGTCCGCGACCTCGCGCAGTTCATCAACTTCGCGGCCTTCAGCCCGCTCACCGCGGCCCTGCCGATCATGGCGGCGGGCGCCATCGCCCTGCTGACCGTGGCGGTGAACTTCGTGGTGGACTGGATGCTGCAAAAATCCTCGGGGCTGAAGGAATGACCGACAGCGACGGCAGTACCAACAAGGGCGAACCCCTCGTCGAGATCCGCGACCTCCGCATCGAAGGCCGCAGCGACGAGGACTGGAATCCCATCATCAAGGGCATCGACCTCACCCTCCACAGGGGCGAGGTGCTGGGCCTCATCGGGGAAAGCGGCGCGGGCAAGTCCACGCTCGGGCTCGCCGCCATGGGCTTTGCCCGCGACGGCGTGCGCATCTCGGGCGGCTCGGTCATGTTCGACGGCATCGACCTGCTCGCCGCGAGCGCCGAGACCAAGCGCAAGCTGCTGGGCAAGCGCATCGCCTACGTGGCGCAGTCCGCCGCCGCCAGCTTCAACCCGGCCCACAAGCTCATCGACCAGCACGCCGAGGCGCCGATCAACCACGGCACCGCCTCCAAGGCCGAGGCCGAGAAGGACGGGATGGAGCTCTATCGCCGCCTGCGGCTGCCCAACCCGGACGAGATCGGCTTTCGCTACCCGCATCAGGTGTCCGGCGGCCAGCTTCAGCGCGCCATGACCGCCATGG
This sequence comes from uncultured Rhodobacterales bacterium, assembly GCA_964397775.1. GTDB lineage: Bacteria > Pseudomonadota > Alphaproteobacteria > Rhodobacterales > Rhodobacteraceae > Allosediminivita. The sequence goes on from CAYNKL010000047.1 coordinate 25,437, forward strand.
CCATGTCCTGCCGGCCCGACCTCATCATCTTCGACGAACCGACCACTGCGCTCGACGTGACCACCCAGATCGAGGTGCTCGCCGCGATCCGCGACGTGGTGGAACAGTTTGGCACCTCGGCCATCTACATCACCCACGACCTTGCCGTGGTTGCCCAGATGGCCGACCGCATCAAGGTCCTGCTCCGCGGCGAGGAGGTCGAGGAAAACGACACGCGCGAGATGCTCTCACACCCAAAGGAAGAGTACACCCGCAGCCTCTGGGCCGTGCGCAGCTTCGAACGCCCCGAGAAGCCGGCCGTCGCCACGGACGCCACGCCCGTCGTCTCGGTCCAGAACGTCACCGCCGCCTATGGCAAGGTGCAGGTCCTGCACGACGTCAGCTTCGACATCCACGCCGGGCGCACCGTCGCCGTCGTGGGCGAAAGCGGCTCGGGCAAGTCCACTGCCGCCCGCGTGATCACCGGCCTGCTGCCGCCCAAGGCCGGGCAGGTGGAACTCGACGGCCAGATCCTGCCCCCCGACTACCGCAAGCGTAGCAAGGAACAGCTGCGGCAGGTCCAGATGATCTACCAGATGGCTGATACCGCCCTGAACCCGCGCAAGACCATCGGCGAAATCATCGGCCGCCCCGTGCAGTTCTACATGGGCCTCACCGGCCGCAAGAAGCGCGACCGCGTGGCCGACCTGCTCGACCAGATCGAGCTTCCGGCCGAAACCTACCTCGACCGCCTGCCGTCCGAGCTTTCCGGCGGCCAGAAACAGCGCATCGGCATTGCCCGCGCGCTTGCCGCCGAGCCCAAGTTCATCATCTGCGACGAGGTCACCAGTGCGCTCGACCAGCTCGTGGCAGAGGGCATCCTGCGGCTTCTTGCCCGCCTTCAGGACGAGTTGAACCTCGCCTACATGTTCATCACCCACGACCTTGCCACGGTGAAGGCCATCGCCGACGAGGTCGTCGTGATGAAGGACGGCGAGGTGATGGAACAGGGCTCCAAGGCGCAGATGTTCACGCCGCCACACCATCCCTACACCGACCTTCTGCTCAGCTCGGTGCCCGAGATGGATCCGGACTGGCTGACCAACCTTCTGGCCGAACGCGGACGTGACAACATCGGCGATGCGGCTTCGGATAAGATAGACTGAGAATCGCAGGCGGGAGGGATGCCCGCCAACGACCAATAAATAGGGAGACTTCAATGACTCGCATTTCCAGACGCGGACTTCTGACCACCGGCGCCGCAGCCGGTGTCCTCGCCGCCAGCGGCCTGCCGCTCCGTGCCCAGGCCAAGCGCGGCGGCCGCCTCCGGGTGGGCCTTGCGGGCGCCAACAGCTCCGACAGCTGGGACGGCCGCACGCACTCCGACACCTTCATGATCTCGGCCGGGCAGGGTGCCGTCTTCGACACGCTGACCGAGAATGCCGCCGACGGCTCGCTCCGGGGCGAGCTTGCCACGGATTGGGAGGCCTCGCCCGACGCCAAGACCTGGACCTTCAACCTGCGCCAGGGCGTCACCTTCCACAACGGCAAGAGCTTCGGCGCCGACGACGTGATCGAAAGCCTCCAGCTCCACGTCGCCGAGGGCTCCAAGTCCGCCGCGCAGCCCATCGTCTCCTCCATCACCGAGATGAAGAAGACCGGCGACCACCAGGTCCAGTTCACGCTGGCCGAGGGCAACGCCGACTTCCCCTACCTGATGTCGGACTACCACCTGCTGATGTACCCGGCCGGCCAGATCGAGGAAGCCATCGCCAACGGCATCGGCACCGGCATGTACAAGGTCCAGAGCTTCGACCCCGGCGTGCGTTTCGTGGGCACCCGCGTGGACAGCCACTACAAGGACGGCGAAGCCGGCTGGTTCGATGAGCTCGAGTTCATCGCGATCAACGACACCACCGCCCGCATGAACGCGCTGATGACCAACCAGGTCGACGCCATCAACCGCATCGACTTCAAGACGGAATCGCTGCTCCGGGCCAACCCGCAGATCCGTATCCAGGAAGTGACGGGCAACCAGCACTACACCTTCCCGATGCTGACCAACGTGGCGCCCTTCAACGACGTCAACGTGCGGCGCGCGCTCAAGTACGGCATCAATCGTCAGGAACTGGTCGACAAGATCCTGCTGGGCCATGGCCAGGTCGCCAACGACACCCCCATCGGCCCCGCCAACCAGTACTACTTCGAGAACATGGAACAGCTCGCCTATGATCCCGATCAGGCGAAGTACCACCTCAAGCAGGCCGGTCTCGACAGCCTGAACATCGACCTCTCGGCCTCCAACGCGGCCTTCGCCGGTGCCGTCGACGCGGCGCAGCTCTTCCAGGCCTCGGCCAAGGCGGGCGGCATCAACATCAACGTGGTGCAGGAACCGGCGGACGGCTACTGGTCCAACGTCTGGATCAAGAAACCCTTCTGCGCCAGCTACTGGTCCGGCCGCGCCACCGAGGACT
>CAYNKL010000048.1:0-27151 GCA_964397775.1 uncultured Rhodobacterales bacterium
CGGAGCAAATCCAAATGAAGAAATCGCTGTCCCAGAAACCCGCCCGCAAGCCGCGCTCGTCGCAGTTCAAGATGACCCCCGCCATGGAGGCGCGCATGCACAAGGCGATGGTCTCGATCGCCAATGTCACCGACAAAGAGGCCCGGAAGAACGACAAAGTCCAGCGCGAGGCCCGCATGGCCATCGCCGAGACCTTCGATGCCTGGCTTGAGTGGATGGAGGAAACGGCACCCGAGCAGGTTGAAGACGTCTTCTTCGAACTCGGCTGCTTCGCAAACGCCACCAATCGCCGGCGGATGTTCAAACACGCCAAGGCGCCAGTAGGCGTCGCCGAGCGCGCGCAGGAGCAGCTCGACCGGTGGAAGGCCGAGGAGGAAGCGGCCAAAGCCGCCGCAGCCGAAGAGGCGCAAGGCAAGTCCGGCGATGCCGAAGGCCATGCATGATCTCATCGCCCCGTGCGCAGAAGGCGCGCGGGGCCAAGCCAAACCGGCGAACGCTGTGTTTCCAGATCGCGAACTACCTGCACGCGGCCACCCTGTCTATATGACGGGTCCGAACACAGGAGACCCGACATGTAAGCACCCAGCCCCCGTCCCCCGAGACCAGCCGCGCTCCTGCGGTGGTGGGGTATGGAGTGCCATGTCGATCAGACACGCCGCCCGGGCCGCGGCTCCCGAAACCGCCCACATCCGCCAAAACCCGACCGCATCGCTGCAAAGCAAGATCGACAGGGTCCGCCGCGCCAGGGCGCAGATCGCCCAGCAGGTCACCCGCGGCGAAGAGTGGATGCTCCCCCTGCTGAAACGGTTCAACACCGAACTCGCACAGCTCGAAGAGACCCAAGACCTTCTCCTACAAGCCGCCGAAATCGCCAATCACGCCGCCCCTCACCGGGCGGCGTGATTGTTTTTTGAGCAGTGTCCCGTCAAAAGTCTTCCTTCAACAAGCCCATTACAGTGTCGGCGACTTCCCTATTGTTAAAATCCGGGTCTAGTACACTTGTGTGATTGGCTCCGAGTATCGGAATTGCTTCAGGATCATCGCCTTGGGCAACAGTAGGCGGAACCACACTGTCGTGGGTACCATAAATTGAGTGTATTCGTTCAGCATTCTGAGGGTTTCTTTCCCTCCATGCATGCCAGCGTCCTGTAACCTGAGATAGATAATGAGAGTTGGGAGATAAGTCACGAATCTGGGACTTCGTTAGAATTGGGATTCTTTCAGCAACCGGCGCCATCCAGTTGCCGGTGAGAGGGGACGCGAAAAAAGTTATATGACACAATTTCTCGTCTAAGCGCTTGCGTCGGATAAGCTGAGAGCTGACAAAATCTCTGGTCACAATGCCACCCATGCTATGTGCAAGTATACCATATCTGGCGTCGCTTCCTCTTAAAGTATTTCGAATAAAATTCTCAAAGTTTTGAGACACAAAAGATAGTCCAGGACTATGTCCTACAGCCTGAGAAGGGTATGAGTATATCTTTGTTTCTACCATGTCGCAAGAATCGAGAAATGCCTTCATTCTTGAAAATGTACTCTCTCCGCCGCGCCATCCATGTATAAGGAAAACTACTGGTTTAGTGGATTCCACTTTCTTGAATTCATCTTCAATCATGCTTCGTCTTGTACTGACAACCATAATGTCATATTTAACAAAGAAAGTCCGTGCGTCTTTGTAATCTTCACCCTCTAGCGTTCCATCTTTGAACTTTTCGAACAAATTTTTTATACGATCCGCCGAAGCTTCATCAATATCCGCCGAAAATATAACGCAGCCGCTTCTGAAATTTATATGCCTAAATTCACTTGGTTCGCATCCGGTTAAGCTGGCGAGTCTTTCCAGGAATTCTTTTCGGGTTTGCTCATCAAAAGAGTCGATGTTTTTGTTGAGTAGCATTGAGACTTTATTTTGTATGAATTGAGCTTTCTTCATCAAAATGACCCCTAAATATATATCATTATTTTATAGAATTTCATCGTTGCGTATCTGTCGGGCTTTATTGAAATCCACCCGTTTATTCTGCCTCTATTTCGTATCATAGGTCACGCCAGATGCGAAGGTACCGGGATCATAACCTTCCGTGCCAGCGCGTACCGCTTCTCCAGCGGAGTTGCGTCGCCATAGACAGGCCGCTTCCGGATCTGCTTGACACTGTGCCCCATCATCTCGCCGCTGACATCCATGCGCTTCGTTTCTGCGAGGATCCTGCTCTCCCACGTGTGCCGAACACCACCGATGGTGTGACCCGGCGACGGTAGCAGCCCGTTATTCCGCATGTATTGGTTCATCGTCGCCGAGTAGGTGCTCTTACCACGGTAGCGCGGAAAGCCGTCGGGATGGCGCTTCGCCGCAGCCAGTGCCACGCCCACGAGGGGGACCTCGCGAACCGACGACGTGTTCTTGATCTCGCGCCGGTTCTCGCCTTCTTCGAAGCGCAGCCGAAGATGGGGGATCGGGTGATCCAGCACGATCGCCTCCGGCGGCAGGTCGCAGATCTCCGACTGGCGACATCCCGTCTCGACCGAGATCAGCAGGATGTCCCGCGCTTCGTCGTTCGTGCCGTCGAAGGCGCCTGGCGCGAACCACTTCTCGGTGATCCAATCCACGGGGATCTCGAGCTTGCGGCTCTCGGCCTTGTGCCGATCCTTCAGCGAGACGCGATGATAGGGATACGGCTGGTCGGGTTGCGCGATGCTATCGTAGTAGCGGCGCAGCATACCGGCCATGTTGGCGAAATCCTTGTTGGCGCTCTCCATCGAGAGGTTCTCGGCGGCGATCTTCTTCTTCCACCACGCCTTGTGCTTCAACGCAGCAGCGTGGTCGATCTCGGACACCAGCACATCCTTCCCGCCGAGCGCGGCTTGCAGGTTGGCGGCCGCGCGCTTGCGTGGATTGCGCCAGAGGCGCATCTGGTTCTCGCTCTTGTAGCGGTTGTCGTGGGCCGCGATGCGCTCGACCTCTTCGACGAGGCCGGAGAGCCGCAGAGCAGGCTCCTCCACAGCGCCGAGGAGTGCTTTAGCGGTCTCTGTCGCCGGATCGGCGGCGGATGCCTCCACGCGCTCCAGCACGTCCTCCAGAGGCGCCTCCAGGAGGTCGGACAGCGGCCTGTAGGCAAAGCCGCGGGCCTGGGCGATCTTCTGTGCCGCGCGATACGCGTCGGCCTCCTCTGGACGCTCCTTGATGACTGTCATCTGGTCGAGCTCGGCGAGCAGTTTCGCCTCCACGTCCGGCAGCAGTTCCCGCGCGCGGCGCTCGCTGTCGGTCTCCAGGCTGCGGTGAATCTCATTGCGCCCTGCGACCGCGCGATAACGTTTTGGCACGCGCATTCTGAGGTGCCAGGTTTTCCCGCGCTTGATCAGTCCAGCCATCCGTGCCGCCCGTTCTTCTCGATTGTTGTCGTCGGGACCGGCCTGATGTCCTGCTACACAATCTGCTACACATTCGCGCTCTTTGCTTGAGGCTCGATGAGTCAGAAGATCATATGAACAAAGGGTTTTCAGTTCGTAAATTGTCGCATTCGAATCCCACAGCCTCCGCCATGCACACTGCATGGGAAGCGCTGTTTCCCGATTGTTGCAGTTACTCATGTTGCTGATCGTGCTTTGGACGTCAGCGAACTCTTCCGAAGCGCCGCGGGTGACAGGCACCGGTGAGGCCTTAGCCGCACGAAATCCAATCGAGGATAAGGGAGGCGACCGTCTCCGGAGCTTCTTCGTGGGCCAGGTGGCCCAGGCCGGTCAGGCGGTGCAGCTCTGCGTTGGGCATGCGCGCCTGAGCCTGTGCGGATACTCCGGCCGGAACGGCTTTGTCCCCGTCGGCGGCGATGAAGAGGGCCTTCGCCTGAATTGTGGGTAAAGTATCAAGCAGCTTGTCGATATCCCAGGCAGCCATCATTCTCAGCGCTCCGTCCACATGCGCGCGATCCGCGATGAGCCGCGCATAGAGATCAAGGCCCTGCGCATCCAGCCGCGATCCCGTCCCCTGGATCAGCCGTCTTGCGCGGCCTTGCGGATTGGGACCGGCGCTGAATGCGAGGGCCGTCAGCGGGTTCAACGCGAGCAGCTTGGCAAGCAGCGGAAAGAGCCAGCCCGCGACACCGTCGAACCTGCTGAGTGCGGCGTTGATCCCGATGACGGCAGGCGGTGTGCCATCCTTGGTCAGGTTCTGCGCCAGAGACAGCGCGATGCAGGCCCCGGCGGAATGACCGACGATTGCGGTCGGCCGCCAACCTTCGGACCGGCAAAGGGCGGCGATATCCGCGGTCATGCCATCGAGACCAAAGCGGTCGCGGGCTCCGGGCCGGGTAAAGCCCTGACCGGGCAGGTCGAGCGCGACCACGTGGTGGTGTGCCGCGAACTGCGGGATCAGGTCGCGCCATGTGTGGGTCGAGGCCCCTGCGCCATGCAGCAGCAGGATCGTAGGTCCGGTGCCGGTCTCCTGCACATGCCACCGGTGCGGCGCGCAGGCGATCTGGCGGGACAGGTGGTTCAGGGGCCAGGTCGGCAGGTCGCGCGTCCAATCCATCGGTCAGCCGGACAGGGCGGCTTCCACGCCTTGGTTCAGGCGGTGCGCGTCGGCGCGGGGCAGGGCGAGGTATCGCGCGTCGAGCCATGCCGCCAATGCGGCGCCGTCTGCACCGGGGCGGGTGGATGTGTCGATGACAACGCCGGGCAGGGCCATCGCCCGCATGGCTGTCGCCAGCCGTTCCGCATCGGATTGCGCTGCAGCGCGACCGGGCTGCCCGTCCAGCGCGACGTTGGCACGCCCGTCGGTCAGAAGGACCAGCGCGGGGCTGAGGCCGTGATGGCGGGCGCTGGTGATGATGGTTCCCGCAATTTGCAACCCGGCGGCCAGCGGCGTGCCACCCCCGGCGGGAAGCGCAGCGAGCTGTCTTCTGGCCTGCACCAGCGACCGTGTCGGGCCGAGCAGCACCTCCGCCTTGGTGCCCCGAAAGGCGATCAGCGCCACATGGTCGCGCTTGGCATAGGCGCGGGCGAGGAAGAGCTCGACCGCGCCCTTGGCCTCGGCCATGCGGGCCAGCGCCTGCGAGCCCGAGGCATCGACCGCGAAGACCAGCAGCCGGTCCGAGCGGTCTTCGTGTCGGCGCAGGCGGATGTCCTGCGGTGTGACGATGACCGCGGGCGAGCTCTCCGGGCGTGCGTTGCGGCGCAGGGTCTGGAAGGGCGCCGCGGCGCGCAGGGTGGCGACGAGGTCGATGCGCGCCCGTCCGTCGAGGCGACCGGGGCGCGAGGGCAAGGGGCGCCCGCGCCGGTTTCCCTTGCGCCGCGCGCCGGCTCCGCTGCCACTGAAGGCACGGGTGGGCGCGCGGGTCTTTGCCATATCGACAAGACCCGGGGGCAGGGCGGCGGCTACGGCGTCGATCAACATGTCCTCTGGCAGATGATCGGCAGCGGGGCCGCCATCGGTCGGCTCGGCCCCGGGGTCCTGTGGTGTTTCGGTGGTGTCCTCGTGGTCTTGCGGCAGGCAGGTGGCTCGGGGGGCGAGGACCAGCGTTGCCGCTTCGGCCAAATGGTTGTCTGTGATCTCCCCGACGCCGTCGACCGCGGCCAGGGCGCGTGCGGCGCGCAGGGCCAGTAGGGGCGCGCGAAGGCTGTCGATGCCAAAGCGGGCAGCGGCGGCTGTGAGCACCGCGAGATGATCGTCGGTGACGCACGGGTGCAGATGCCGGGCCTGCGCCAGCCGGTCGGGTGAGGGCGGGTCGGCGATGGCCTCGCGCCAGTGCACCGTATCGAGATCGAGATCAAAGGCCAGCCGATCGCGCAGCGCGGCAGGCGCGACTTCGTCGGCCCCGGCGCCTTCGTCCAGCAGAACAAGCGTGTGGCCCCGCCGGTTGTCCAGCAGTTGTGCCAGCCGCGCGGCCATTCCGGGCCCGCAGCGTTCCGCCATGGTGAGCATCAGCGTCGCGGGCCGCCCGGCCAGACCCTCGGTCCGGATCGCGCGCCGGGCCGAGAGCGAGCCTGCCACGTCCAGCCCGCCGAACAGGCGCGCGTCCGGATCTGACGGGTGCAGGCGATGCAGCGGCGCGGGCAGGATAGTGGCGCAGGCTTCTTCGAACCGCTGACGAACGGGGCCGACACCGGCGCGCAGGCGCAGGCCGCCCAGCCCGACTGGGTCGACGGCAAGCGCGGCCAGCGCGCGCTGGGCCTGCGCCCAGGCTGTCACGCCAGAACCTCGTCCACGGCGCGGGCGACGCGGGTGCCCGAGCCGGCCTCGTCCAGCGGATCGCGGCGCAATCTATGTGTCAGCGCCATGCCGGCTGTCTGGCGCAGGTGATCGACCGTCACCGCTTTCCGCCCGTCGAAGGCGGCCAGCGCGCGGGCTGCTCGCAGCAATGTCAGCTCGCCGCGAAGCCCGTCCGTCCCAAGCGTCAGGCTCAGCCCTGCGCAAAGCTCGAGGATCTCGTCGCCGGCCTCGACCCCGGGCAGGGCCTCGCGCGCGGCAAGGATCGCCTTACGCGTCCGGGCGTCTTCCGCCTGCCACCTGTCCATAAAGGCCGCGCGGTCGGTCTCATAGGCATCGCGGCGGCGCACCACCTCGACCCTCTCTTTGATATTGTTGGGCGAGCGCACTTCGACCGACAGGCCGAACCGGTCCAGCAGTTGCGGCCGCAGGTCGCCTTCTTCGGGGTTGCCCGACCCCACCAGCACGAAGCGCGCCGCGTGCCGGATCGACAGGCCTTCTCGTTCGACCGCGTTGACGCCCGTTTGCGCCACGTCCAGCAGCAGGTCGACGATGTGATCCTCCAGCAGGTTGACCTCGTCGATGTAGAGATAGCCGCGATTGGCGCGTGCCAGCAGGCCGGGTTCGAAGTGTTTTTCCCCTCGTGACAGGGCGCGCTCGATATCGAGTGCCCCGGTCACGCGGTCCTCGGTCACACCCAACGGCAGGTCGACAACGGGCGTCGGGCGGCTGACCATCCGCCCCGAAGGCGGCCCGGCCCAGTGGGGGCAGTCTTCCGGGACCGCCGAATTGACCGGGCACCCCTCGACCACGGTGATCGGCGGCAGCAGGGCGGCCAGCGCCCGCACGGCGGTGGATTTGCCGGTGCCCCGGTCCCCGAACACCAGAACGCCGCCGATGCCGGGGTCGATCGCGGTGAGGATCATCGCCTGTTTCATCTGCTCCTGCCCGACGATGGCGGAGAACGGGAAGGGCGCGTCGGTGGCGGCGGCGGTTGCGGTTGGGAAGGGGGCGTTCATAGGGGATCTCCGATCTGGGCCAGGGGTTGGCGGCCCTGCCATGTTCCGTCGCTGCCCAGCACGCGGAACCGGGCATAGAGCTCTTCGCGAAACCAGTCGCCGCTGCGCACTGCGCGGATTGCGCTGGCGTGTGGGCCGTCCGCGCGGGCAAACCGCGCCATCGCGTCCGTATCCGGCCAGATCGAGAAGGTGACCTGATGAAACCAGGGCAGCTCTCCGATGCCGATCTTGAAGACGACGTCGTCGTTGGTGCCGATCATCGCGCTGATGTCGGGCACGCGCCGCCAGAACCGAAGGGTGGCGCGCGGGCGCAGGCTGGCGCGGGTCAGGGCGGCGACGGGACCGTCGCCTGCCTGCTCGGCGGGCGCGAAGGGGTTTTGCCCCGACCAGGCGCCACGTGCCGCGACTGGCGTCAGAAAGATCGTCCAGCTTTCGATGGCGCGCCCGTGGAAGCGGGCAAAGACCGGTGCGTTGCGGCTCTGCTGTCGAGCCTGCGCCCTGTCCTGCCAGACGGCAAGTATGGCGTAGACGGCGGTGTTCGGCACGGGGGTGAAGCCCTCGCCGGTGCCCGATCCGCACAGCTTCCAGAACCCAAGCCCATCGGTCCGCGACAGGCCGGGGCGCGCAAGCCCCATCATGGCAAAGGCCCAGAGCCGGTCGCGCCAGCGGGCAAAGCGGAAAAAGCTGAGACTGACGGTCTGAATGGCAGAACCCCTTTCATCGCGCCCCGCGCCGGCAGCGGCACGGATACCTCATGAAATACCTTTACATCGTCGTTGTAAAGTTTTCTGGACAGTTATAGCATCCAGATATGTTGACACATTTCGATCCCGAGCAATGGGCCGCTGCTGTGCCTGCCGACGTTCCCCACGCGGTGGTCATTGGCGCGGGTTTGGGCGGGCTTGCAGGGGCCATGCGGCTTGGGGCCAAGGGCTATCGCGTCACGGTTCTGGACCGGCTGGACAGCCCCGGAGGCCGCGGATCGAGCATCACCCAGGGCGGGCATCGGTTCGATCTCGGCCCGACCATCGTCACCGTCCCCCAGATCTTCCGCGAGCTGTGGCAGGTCTGCGGGCGGGACTTCGATACGGATGTCGATCTGCGCCCGCTCGAGCCCTTCTATGAGATCCGCTGGCCCGACGGCGCCCGCTTTGCCGCTTGTTCCGATACCGAGAGGATGCGGCAAGAGGTGGCGCGCCTGTCGCCCGGCGACGTCGCGGGCTATGATCGGTTCCTGCGCGATGGCGAGGCCCGTTATGCCTTCGGTTTCGAAAAGCTCGGGCGCCGGCCGATGGTCCGGATCTGGGACCTGATCAAGGTTCTGCCGACCTTTGCCGCCTACCGCGCAGACCGGTCTGTTCATGCCCATGCGGCGCACCGGGTGCGGGATCCGCGCCTGCGCATGGCGCTGTCGTTTCATCCGCTGTTCATCGGTGGCGATCCGTTCCGCGTGACCTCGATCTATGCCCTGGTCAGCCACCTGGAAAAGACCTTCGGCGTGCACTACGCCATGGGCGGGGTCGATGCCATCGCGCGCGCCATGGTCGGGATTGTCAAGGCTCAGGGCGGACAGGTGGTCCAGGGGGCCGAGGTCGACGAGATCCTGATACAAGCGGGACGCGCGCGGGGCGTGCGGCTTGTCGGCGGGCAGAAGGTGGCCTCGGATATCGTGGTGTCGAACGCCGACGCGGGCCATACCTACGATCGACTTCTGCGCAACGCGCCCCGCCGCCGCTGGACCGCGCCCCGTCTGAAGCGGTCGCGCTGGTCGATGGGGCTGTTCGTCTGGTATTTCGGCACGCGTGGCACACGGGACCGCTGGCGCGACGTGGGGCATCACACCATCCTGAACGGGCCGCGCTACAAGGGGCTGATCGACGATATCTTCATCCACGGCAAGCTGGCCGGAGACATGAGCCTCTATATTCACCGCCCCAGCGTCACCGACCCCACCGCCGCGCCGGAGGGGGACGACACGTTTTATGCGCTCAGCCCGGTGCCGCATCTGGGCCATGCCGATCCGGTGAACTGGCAGGCAGAGGCCGAACCCTATCGGCAAAAGGTGCAGGCGGTGCTTGAAGCGGAGCTCCTGCCAGGGCTTGGCAAGCACCTGTCGGAGTCGCTGGTCTTTACGCCCGAAACCTTCCGCGACCGATACCTCAGCCCGAATGGCAGCGGGTTTTCCATCGAACCGCGCATCCTGCAAAGCGCCTGGTTCCGCCCGCACAACGTCAGCGAAGAGGCGCGCGGCCTGTTCCTCGTGGGGGCGGGAACACATCCCGGTGCGGGTCTGCCCGGCGTGATCTCGAGTGCAGAAGTGCTGGAGAAGCTGGTGCCGCATCCCTCCGCGCTGGTGATGTCGTGATCGCCGAAGACGACCTGCGCCATTGCACCGAGGCGATCCGCCACGGGTCGCTGTCCTTCCACGCGGCCTCGCGCTTGTTGCCGCGCTCGGTACGCGACCCGGCGCTGGTGCTCTATGCCTTTTGCCGGCTGGCCGATGACGCCGTGGACCTGCACGACGCCAAGGAAGATGCGGTGCTGCGCCTGTCGGAGCGGCTGGACCGGGCCTACGCGGGCAAGCCGCGCAACGCGCCGGCGGACCGGGCCTTTGCCACGCTGATCGCGGAGTTCGACATGCCGCGCGCGCTGCCCGAGGCGTTGCTGGAAGGGCTGGCCTGGGATGCGCTGGGGCGGCGACCGGAGACGTTGTCGGATCTGCACGCCTACGCGGCGCGGGTGGCCTCGGCCGTGGGGGCGATGATGTGCGTGCTGATGCGGGTGCGCGACCGCGATGCGCTGGCGCGGGCCTGCGATCTGGGCGTCGCGATGCAGCTGACCAACATCGCGCGCGACGTGGGCGAGGACGCCCGGGAAGGTCGCCTCTATCTGCCCGCCGACTGGATGTACGAGGCGGGTCTGCCGCCGGAGGCCTTTCTGGCCGATCCGCGCATGTCGCTGGAACTGGCCGGCCTTCTGAAGCGCCTGCTGCGCGAGGCGGGGCATCTCTATGCGCGCGCCGAAGCCGGCATCGGCGCGCTGCCGCTGTCCTGCCGTCCGGGGATCTACGCCGCAAGCCACATCTATGCCGGGATCGGTGGCGCCGTGCGGCGCAACGGGTTCGACACGATCACGCGGCGCGCGCGGACGGGCCGGGGGCGCAAGCTGGCGTGGCTTGGATTGTCCCTCTTGCGTGCGGGGACGACGACGGTGCTGCCGCGCTCGGCGCTGATCCATGCGCCGCCTCTGCCGGAAACGGCGTTTCTGGTGGATGCCGCGGCCGACCGCCCGGCAGACGGTACGGATTGGAGCGATCAGATGGTCGATATGCTGGCACGTCTCAAGGCACGCGACATGGATCGCCGTGCGGCGTTGATCTATCCTGCCGCGCGCGCTAGCTGATCTTTCATGTTCTGGATCTGCTTCGCCCTTTTCCTCGCCGCCTGTTTCGCTGTCGGAGCGACGGGTGGCCTGTTTCCGCCCGGTTCCTGGTATCAGTCGCTGCGCAAGCCCTGGTTCACGCCGCCCAACTGGGCATTCCCGGTGACCTGGACGACGCTTTATATCTGCATGGCCCTCGCCGGTGCGCGTCTGGCAATTCAGCCCGACAACGGCATCGCCATGGCGCTCTGGTCGCTCCAGATCGCGCTGAACGGGCTGTGGACGCCGGTGTTTTTCGGCCTGCGCCGGATGCGGCTGGGGCTTCTGGTGCTGGGCGCGCTGTGGCTGTCGGTCGCCTTGTCGATCATGGCCTTCTGGCCGGTCGATCCGGTCGCAAGCCTACTGTTCCTGCCTTACTTGCTTTGGGTGAGCATCGCCGGGGCGCTGAACTGGTCGGTGATCCGGCTGAACCCGGAAGCTCAGTCCTGAAAGTGCCACCCGGCGCGACGCGGCACGCGCAAGGCGAGCATCGGCTTGAGCCAGGGCTGGCGAAAGCGGCGTAGATCCAGCGCCTCGTGCACGCCGGTCGTGGCTTCGCCGCCAATGCGGGTCGTCACGGCGGACCGGCAATAAAAGGGCGCATCCAGCATCGGCAGTACCTGGCGCGGCCTGTGCCCGGGATCGGCGCGGGTTTCGCGGCGCAGCGCCCAGATCGTGCGGGGCAGGGGCGCCATCGGCGGTGCCTCGATGTGCTGTGCCGCGCCTGTGCGGTCAAAGTGAACTGCCGCGCCGATACGGCTGCCGTCCAGACGCGTCGCGTCATAGAAACAGGTCGTGCCGCCGGTCACCGGAAAGCGGCCCCAGCTCCAGTAGCCGAAGTCCTGTTCCAGCGCACGGGTGCCGAAGTTCGCGTCGAAATAGCCGTGACCCTGCCACTGCCATCCGGGCGCATCCAGCGCCACGTCGATGTGGCAGGAGGGTGCAAAGGGGCGCCAGATATGCGCGCCATCCGGGGTCAGGGGCAGTTCGACGCCGGTCAGCGCATCGGGTTTCAGCACGATCCGGCCTTGCAGTCGTCCGAACAGGGGCGGTGCGCCGCGTTCATTGACTTCGATCTCAAGCCGGTCGCCGCGCCAGTGCAGCGCCGATGGTCCGACGGCAAAACTCTCGCGGCTCTGACGCAGCGCGGTGCGCCCACGGTCGGTCATGGCAAAGCGCCCGCCCGGACCGTAGGTCGCCACGTTGATGCAGACGTGGTTCTCCGGCGCGCGACGTCCGGACCAGGCGTACCAGGGCGAAAAAACCGACCCGATGAAGGCGATGATACTGATGGCGCGCGTGCCGTCCTCGCTCAGACCGTCGATGTACCACCACGCGTAGCCGTTCGCCGGTACGGCGATGTCGAAGTTCGGTCCTGCAAGATCGTCTCGGCCGCGTGCCGGCCGGAGAGCGCCGCCATCGGCACGCCCGCCCCCGGATGCACGCCGCCCCCCGCCAGCATCAGCCCGCGGATCTTCGCGCGCGCCTGAGGGCGCCGGAATGCCGCCATCAGGCCATGCGGGCTCTGCCCGTAAAGCGCACCGAGCGACCCCGGGAACAGCGTCTCGAAGCCCTGCGGCGTCGTCATCGTCGCGTGCGGCGGGTCGAACCGCAGGCCGAACCGGTCCAGCGTCTGAAAGCAGCGGTCGGGGCATGGCGGAGGCTCCTGTCCTGGGATGAGCGGCGGGGCGTTGGCGATGATCTCGAAGCGTTCCAGCGCCGGGGCGGGGCCGGTGCCGCGATCCATCGCGCAGACATAGAGTGTCGGATCCGCAACGCGCCCGCCCCGCGCCAGGGCGTCGAACTCGGCCTGACCATCGTCCCGGAAGAACACGTTGTGATGTGCCAGGTCCGGGCCCTCGGCGCGCGCGGCAAAGGTCCAGACATCTGCGGAGAGGCTGCGCGTGCTGTGCCGGGTCGCGCCCGCGACAGATGAGACATCGGACCCAAGCATCCCCGTCGCCAGCGCGCGCGGATCGCCGTTGAAGAGCACGGTCTGCGCCGGGACATGGCTGCCGTCGGCCAGCTCCAGCCCGCTGGTCGCCCTGTCCTGAACCGCGATGCGCGCCACGTGGCTGTCGTAGTGAAATTCTGCGCCGTGGCGTCGTGCCAGGGCTTCGAGCGCTTGCGCCAGCCGGTGCATGCCGCCCTCGACCACCCAGACGCCTCCGGCCTCGGCGCGCCAGACCAGCGCCAGCAGGGCGGGGGACAGCGCAGGCATCCCGCCGACATAGGTCGCATAGCGTCCGAAAAGCTGCGCCAGCCGCGGATCGTCGAAGCTGTCGTCCAGCAGCGCGGCAAGGCTCTTAATCGGGGCCATATCGAGCATAAGGCGAGGTGCCCGCAGGAACCGCCGCATGAGGGCAGGCACCGACGGGCGCGCAGCCTGCATCACGGGTGCGTCGAAGGCCTCGAACAGCGCGCGGGCGCGACGGTCGAAGGCGCGGAACTGCTGCGCGCTGCGGGCACCGGCGAAATCGCTGATCGCCTCAGAGTTGCGGTCCATGTCGTCGAACAGGTCCAGCCGCGCCCCGTCGGGCCAGAAATGCCGCGCCAGAAGCGGTTGCCGGATCAGCGTCACGTGGTCGTCGAGCCGCGTGCCCAGATCGGCAAAGACCCTGTCGAACACATGGCGCAGAGTGAGCACTGTCGGCCCCGCGTCCACCGGCCCGGCAGGTGACGGCAGCGTGCGCATCTTGCCGCCGGGTGTCTTGTGGCGTTCGAAGACCTGCACCGGCTGACCGGACCCGGCCAGAAGTGCCGCCGCGACAAGCCCCCCGATCCCCGCGCCGACGATGGCGATGGGCGGCGGTGAGCGGCCTTTGGTGCGGGCTTTCATGGGGTCAGTGTTGACTCGCTGCGTCGTGGTGTCCAGTGTAGTTTACACAATATGCGTCCACCAATTCTGACATACCGCCATTCCTCGGAGGCCGCCATGACGTTTGCGCCCAGAATAGATGCCGCGATGATCCGCACGCTGGAGGCCGCGCAGGCCGCCCCCGCCCCGGCTCAATTGGCCAGTGCCCTGCGCTATGCCACCTTTCCCGGCGGCGCGCGGATCCGCCCGACGATCCTCATGTCGGTTGCCACGGCCTGCGGCGACGATGTGCCCGCCATGACCGACGCGGCGGCGGTGGCGCTCGAGTTCATCCACTGCGCCAGTCTTGTCCACGATGACCTGCCCTGTTTCGACGACGCCGAGATGCGCCGCGGCAAGCCGTCGGTGCATCGCGCCCATTCGGAGCCGCTGGCCGTGCTGACCGGCGACAGCCTGATCGTGCTGGGCTTCGAGGTGCTGGGTCGCAGCGCAAGTCATGACGGCGATCGCGCGATGCGGCTGATCCTCTCTCTGGCGCAGCGCACGGGAATGCCGCATGGCATCTGCGCCGGGCAGGGGTGGGAAAGCGAGCCGCAGATCGACCTCGTGGCCTATCACCGTTCCAAGACGGCGGCACTCTTCATCGCCGCGACCGAGATGGGGGCCATTGCCGCCGGGCATGATCCCGAAGCCTGGCACGACCTCGGCGCGCTCATCGGCGAGGCGTTTCAGCTCGCGGACGACCTGCGCGACGACCTGCTCGACGAAGCATCTCTGGGCAAGCCGGTGGGGCAAGATGATCGCCACGGGCGCCCAAGCGCGGTGGCCGAATGGGGCGTCGCGGGCGCGATGGAGCGGCTTTCGGATACACTGGCAGGCGCCATCGCCTCGATCCCCTCCTGCCCGGGCGAGGCGATGCTGGCCAAGGCCGTCCGCGCGCAGGCGCAGGCGATCATGCCCGACATTCCCGCGCGCCATCGCGCATGATGCGCGGCGCGCTGCCTCGCCCGTCGCCCTGGCTGACCCGGCTGGTGGCGCGGCCGCGGGTGCAGGCGCTCGCCGAACGGGTGCCATTTGGTCTTGGCATCGCGCGGCGCGATGGCGCGCGGATCTTCGACCTGCTGCAGGGCTTCGTCGCCTCGCAGGTGCTGGCCGCATTGGTCGAGCTGGACATCCTGAACCGCCTTCTGGAGCGTGAGGACTCCGCCGCGCAGCTGGCGCTGAGCTGCGGCATCGCGCCGGACCGAATGGAAGACCTTCTGCGCGCGGGCTGCGCGCTTGGACTTCTGAGGCTGCGGCGGGGGCGTTACGGCCTCGCACGGAAGGGGGCGGCGATCATCGGCGTGCCCGGACTGCAAACGATGATCCGGCACAACCGCGCGCTTTATGCCGACATGGCCGATCCGGTGGCCTTGCTGCGCGGCGAGGGCGAAACCAAGCTGCAACGATTCTGGCCCTACGTCTTCGGCAGCGCGACCGAGGTCGATGCGCCCCGGGCCGAGACCTATTCGGATCTCATGGCGCAAAGCCAGGTGCTGGTGGCCCGCGACACGCTGCGCATGGTGTCCATGCGCGGGATTCGGCACCTGATGGACGTGGGCGGCGGATCTGGCGTGTTCCTCGACGCGGCGCTGCGCGCACGGGCTGGCCTCGAAGCGACATTGTTGGATCTGCCCGCCGTGTTGCCGGGGGCCGAGTCGCGGCTTGCCGGACGGGCCAACCTGGTGCCAGGGGATTTTCGCACCGACCCGCTGCCGCGCGGGGCGGACGCGATTTCGCTGGTGCGTGTGCTCTACGATCATGACGACGATACGGTGGCGGACTTGCTGGCCAAGGCGTATGACGCGCTGCCCACTGGCGGCCGGTTGATCGTGTCCGAACCGATGTCGGGCGGGCAGCGACCAGACCGCGCCTGCGACGTCTATTTTGCCTTCTACACCATGGCGATGGGCACTGGGCGGGTCCGCTCCGCACAGCGCATCGCCGAGATGTGTCGCGCGGCCGGTTTCGATCGGATCCGCGCGCCGCGTGCGCGCCGTCCCTACATCACCGGCGTCGTCGAGGCTGTCAGGACAACCTGACAGGTGTAGCCTCAAAAATGTAAATAAAGATTGACAACTAAGGGCGTCAGGTTACGCTGACAGGGTAAGCTGACTGCGGTTTTTGAGGCGTTCCGCTTCCGTCCGCAGGAAGGAGAACCGGCCATGCAAACCAGCGCTGTCTTCCTGAAAGGTCCCCGCGATCTGCACGTGGAAACGCTGCCGCTGAAAGCGCCTCAGCCGGGTCAGATCGTGGTCGATATCGACTGGTCGGGGATTTCCACCGGCACCGAGAAGCTGTTCTGGACCGGCGACATGCCGCCCTTTCCGGGCATGGGGTATCCGCTGGTGCCCGGCTACGAGGCCGCCGGAACGGTGGTCGAGGCCGCGCCGGATGCGGGGTTTCGCGTGGGCGAAGCCGTCTTCGTCCCTGGCGCAAACTGCTTTGAAGGCGCCTTCGGCCTGTTCGGCGGCGCCGCGTCACGGTTGGTCACGGATGCCGCCAGGGTCTGCCGGATCGACGCGGGCATGGGCGAAGACGGCGCGCTGCTGGCGCTGGCCGCGACGGCCCGTCACGCCATGGCAGGTCTGCACCGCGCCTTGCCCGAGCTGATCGTCGGACACGGCGTGCTGGGCCGCCTGCTGGCGCGGCTGACGCTGGCCGCGGGCGGGCCCGCGCCGACCGTCTGGGAAACCGATCCTGCCCGTCGCGGCGGCGCCACCGGCTATGCGGTGGTCGACCCCGACGACGATCCGCGCCGGGACTACGGCTGCATCTACGACGCCTCGGGCAACGCGGGTGTGCTCAACGACCTGATTGCACGTCTGACCAAGGGTGGGGAGCTGGTGCTGGCGGGCTTCTACGCGCAGGATCTGCGGCTGGCCTTTGCCCCCGCCTTCATGCGCGAGGCGCGTATCCGCATCGCCGCCGAATGGACCCGCGAAGATCTGACCGCGATCCGCGCGCTGCTCGACGCCGATGCGCTGTCGCTGTCGGGGCTGATCACGCACCGGGCGCAGGCCGCCGATGCGCCGCGTGCCTATGCCCGGGCCTTCGAAGACCCGGCCTGCCTGAAGACGATCATCAACTGGAAGGACACAGCGTGAAGGACGAGCTTGAAAGACGCGGCACCGTGCCAGATCTGACCGATTTCCAGGCCCGCCTGCGCGACGAGGCGCATGAGGATCTGGCCGATGTCCAATCCACGGAGCCGACCAACAAAACGCAGATCATCGCGATCTACGGCAAGGGCGGGATCGGCAAGTCGTTCACGCTGGCCAACCTCAGCCACATGATGGCCGAGCAGGGCAAGCGCGTGCTGCTGATCGGGTGCGACCCGAAATCCGACACCACCAGCCTGTTGTTCGGCGGCAAGGCCTGCCCGACGATCATCGAGACCTCGACCGCCAAATCGCTGGCGGGGGAACAGGTCGCCATCGGCGATGTCTGCTTCAAGCGCGGCGGTGTCTTCGCGATGGAGCTCGGCGGGCCCGAGGTCGGGCGCGGTTGCGGCGGGCGCGGCATCATCCACGGCTTCGAGCTTCTGGAAAAGCTGGGCTTCCACGACTGGGATTTCGATTTCGTCCTGCTGGATTTCCTGGGCGACGTCGTCTGCGGCGGTTTCGGGCTGCCGATCGCGCGGGACATGGCGCAGAAGGTCATCCTGGTGGGGTCCAACGACCTGCAATCGCTGTATGTGGCCAACAACGTCTGCTCGGCGGTGGAGTATTTCCGCAAGCTCGGCGGCAACGTCGGCGTCGCGGGTCTGGTCGTGAACAAGGACGACGACTCGGGCGAGGCGCAGGCCTTTGCCAAGGCGGCTGGCATCCCGGTGCTGGCCTCGATCCCGCAGGACGACGACCTGCGCAAGAAATCCGCCAATTACCAGATCGTCGGCACCGATGCCTCGGTCTGGGGGGCTTTGTTCGCCGAACTGGGCGTAAACGTGGCCAAGGCGCCCCCGGTGCGCCCGACGCCGCTGTCGCAGGACGAGCTTCTGGGGCTGTTCGACGGCTCCGAGACCGGCGAAGGCATCGTGCTGGAACCCGCCACCGACGCCGACATGCGCGGCAAGAACGCGGCCCCCAAGGCTTCGCTGGAGGTGATCTATGACGACGCGTGATCCGGCATGAGCGGCGAAATCACATATGACACCGCGGGCGAGGTCGAGGTGACCGAAGGCGCCGCGCCTGAGACGCCTCAGCTGACCGGCGATCCGGGGCTGGGTTGTCATTCCGGCGGCGACCTGCGCGCGGCGGCGGAACAGGCGGGTCAGTCGGAGCTGCTCGAGCAATTCGCCCGTGACTACCCGCAGGGTCCGCATGACAAGCCGCAAAGCATGTGTCCCGCCTTTGGCTCCCTGCGCGTCGGCCTGCGGATGAAGCGGGTGGCGACGGTGCTTTCTGGCTCGGCCTGCTGCGTCTACGGGCTGTCCTTCGTCAGCCACTTCTATGGCGCGCGGCGGTCGGTCGGCTATGTGCCGTTTAACTCGGAAACGCTGGTGACCGGCAAGCTCTTCGAGGACATCCGCGACGCGGTGCACGAACTGGCCGACCCCGACCGCTACGACGCGGTGGTGGTGACCAACCTCTGTGTGCCCACCGCCTCGGGCGTGCCCCTGCGGTTGCTGCCTGACGAGATCAACGGCGTGCGCATCGTCGGCATCGACGTGCCGGGGTTCGGCATTCCGACCCATGCCGAGGCAAAGGATGTGCTGGCAGGCGCCATGCTGTCCTATGCCCGCGCGGAGGTTGCCGCAGGGCCGGTGCCCGCCCCCGAAGGCGGTGTTTCCGACCGCCCGACCGTGAGCCTGCTGGGCGAGATGTTTCCCGCCGATCCCGTGATGATCGGGCAGATGCTGGCACCGATGGGGCTGGCCGCCGGGCCGGTCGTGCCCTGCCGCGAATGGCGTGAACTCTACGCCGCGCTCGATTGCGGGGCGGTGGCGGCGATCCATCCCTTCTACACATCGGCCATCCGCGAATTCCAGGCCGCGGGGCGCCCCGTGCTGGGCAGCGCGCCCGTGGGCCGCGACGGCACGGCGGCCTGGCTGGCGGCGGTGGGCGATGCCTTCGGCATTGCCGCCGACAAGGTGGGGCAGGCGCAGAACGCGGTTCTGCCGGCAATCACCGGCGCACTGGCGGGGGCCAGGATCGACGGGACCATCACCCTGTCGGGTTACGAGGGCAGCGAGTTGCTGGTCGCGCGGCTGCTGATCGAAAGCGGCGCGGATGTCCCCTATGTCGGGACCGCCTGCCCGAAGACGCCCTGGTCCGCCGAGGACGCCGATTGGCTGCAGGCCCGAGGCGTCACCGTGAAATTCCGCGCCTCGCTGGAAGACGACTGCGCTGCGATGGAGGCGATCCGTCCCGACCTTTCCATCGGGACAACGCCAGTCGTGCAGAAGGCCAAGGAACTGGCCATTCCCGCGCTCTATTTCACCAACCTCATCTCGGCGCGCCCGCTCATGGGCGTGGCCGGGGCCGGGTCGCTGGCCGAGGTCGTGCGGGCCGCCATCGACGGCAAGGACCGCATGGACCGCATGCGCGCCTTCTTCGACGGGGTGGGGCGGGGCGATACGGCGGGTGTCTGGCAGGGCGATCCGAACCTGCGGCCGGACTTCCGCGCGATGAACCTCAAGAAACTGGAAAAGCGCGCCCGCGCCGCCAAGGCACAGGAGATGATCTGATGCTGATCCAGGATCACGATCGGGCCGGGGGCTATTGGGGCGCTGTCTATGCCTTTTGCGCGGTCAAAGGCTTGCAGGTGGTGATCGACGGCCCGGTGGGCTGCGAGAACCTGCCGGTGACCTCGGTGCTGCACTACACCGACGCGCTGCCGCCGCACGAGCTGCCCATCGTGGTGACAGGCCTTGGCGAAGAGGAGCTGGGTCGCACCGGCACCGAAGAGGCGATGAGCCGCGCGTGGAAAACGCTCGACCCGGCGCTGCCGGCCGTGGTCGTGACCGGATCCATCGCCGAGATGATCGGCGGCGGGGTCACGCCCCAGGGCACCAATCTCCAGCGCTTCCTGCCGCGCACCATCGACGAGGATCAATGGCAGGCCGCCGACCGCGCGATCACCTGGCTCTTCACCGAGTTCGGCATGACCAAGGGCCGGATGCCCAAGGAGCGCAAGCGTGAGGCGGGTGCAAAGCCCCGCGTCAATATCCTTGGCCCGATGTACGGCACCTTCAATATGCCCTCGGACCTGGCCGAGATCCGCCGCCTGGTCGAAGGCATCGGCGCCGAGATCAACATGGTCATGCCGCTGGGCGCCCATCTGGCCGAGATGCGCGATCTGGTGAACGCCGACGTGAACATCTGCATGTATCGCGAATTCGGGCGTGGTTTGGCCGAGGTGCTGGACAAGCCCTACCTTCAGGCGCCCATCGGCATCGACAGCACGACGAAGTTCCTGCGCATGCTGGGCGATCTGCTGGAGCTAGATCCCGAGCCCTTCATCGCACGCGAAAAGCATTCGACGATCAAGCCGGTCTGGGACCTGTGGCGCAGCGTGACGCAGGATTTCTTTGCCACGGCGGGCTTTGGCATCGTGGCGAACGAGACCTACGCGCGCGGCGTGCGGCACTACCTCGAAGGTGACCTGGGCCTGCCCTGCGCCTTTGCCGTGGCGCGCAGCGCCGGCACCAAGACCGACAACGAACAGGTGCGTGCCCTGATTGCGCAGCACCGGCCGCTGATCCTGATGGGGTCGATCAACGAAAAGATTTATCTCGCCGAGCAGAAGGGCGGGCATGGACCCAGCCCGGCGTTCATCCCGGCAAGCTTTCCCGGCGCCGCCATCCGTCGCGCCACCGGTACGCCCTTCATGGGCTACGCCGGCGCGACCTGGCTTCTGCAAGAGGTCTGCAACGGCCTCTTCGACGCGCTCTTCCACATCCTGCCGCTCGGCTCCGAGATGGACGCGGGCTCGGCCACGCCGACCCCGCTGCGCCGCGATTTCCCCTGGGACGCGGACGCGCAGGCCGAACTCGATCGTATCGTCGCCAGCCATCCGGTGCTGACCCGGATCTCGGCGGCCAAGACATTGCGGGACGCGGCCGAGGATGCCGCGCTTCGCCAGGGCGCGGACCGCGTCGTTTTGGAAACCGTACAGGCGCTGGCGCCCCGGTGACCCCGATCAAGGAGCTTGGACAATGACCGATTTTGCCTCCAACCCGCCGCGCAGCCACAAGCCGCGCCGGCACCGGACCGTCGAATTCAATCTCTATTTCACCGCGATTTTCCTGCTTTCGCTCCCCGGCGCCACGATTGGCTGGGTGCGCGAGGTCGCGCGCCGGCGTTCGTTGAACCTGCGCGGCCCCCTGGCCCGCGCCTGGGCCGAGGCCGAAAGCACGACACCCCTGATCTTCTCGGTCTAGGGCGCTTGCGATGCGCCCGATCCGAGTACCGCCACTGGACGCCCGGAAGGGCGGACAGGATCCACCGGGCCCGCAAGGGTCCGTGGGACCCGGCCGCGGGGTATGCGGCGTCAGCGTAACGTTCCGGAGGAAAGTTCATGGCTGATAACACCGACCTGTCATTCACAGGTCTCACCGACGAGCAGGCCCAGGAGCTGCATTCGGTCTACATGAGCGGCCTCTGGCTGTTCACGGCCGTCGCAGTGGTTGCCCACCTGGCAACCTACATCTGGGCTCCCTGGTTCTGAGGAAGGATCGCAAATGTCAAAGTTCTACAAGATCTGGCTCATTTTCGATCCGCGCCGCGTGTTCGTCGCGCAGGGCGTTTTCCTGTTCCTTTTGGCCGTGATGATCCACCTCGTGGTTCTGTCCAATGGCGTCAACTGGTTCGAAAACGCGGCTGAAGCGCGTTCGTCGCGCGAGTGATCCTCCTCGAAGCCCTCGGTTGCGGGCGGGCCGCCGCCCGCAACCAACCCTAGTCAGACACCGACGGCCCGCGCCTTGGATCAACGGAACCGGCCGCCAGATTGCGGAGACAGCACATGGCGTTGCTCAGCTTTGAACGAAAATACCGGGTCCGCGGCGGGACGCTCATCGGGGGCGATCTGTTCGATTTCTGGGTGGGCCCGTTTTATGTGGGGTTCTTCGGTGTCACGACGCTTTTCTTCACGGCGCTGGGCACCATCCTGATCTTCTGGGGAGCCGCCGATCAGGGGACATGGAACCCCTGGCTCATCAACATCGCGCCGCCTGACCTGAGTTACGGTCTGGGCATGGCGCCGCTGATGGAAGGCGGGCTCTGGCAGATCATCACGATGTGCGCGACCGGTGCCTTCATCAGCTGGGCGCTGCGCGAGGTCGAGATCTGCCGCAAGCTTGGCATCGGCTACCACGTGCCCTTCGCCTTCGCCTTCGCGATCCTGGCCTACATGACGCTGGTGATCTTCCGTCCGCTCCTGATGGGCGCATGGGGCTTTGGGTTCCCCTACGGCATCTTCAGCCACCTCGATTGGGTGTCGAACACCGGCTACGCCTATCTGCATTTCCACTACAACCCGGCGCACATGCTGGCCGTCACGCTGTTCTTCGCGACGACCTTTGCGCTGTCGCTGCACGGCGGTCTGATCCTGTCGGCCGCCAATCCCGAAAAGGGCGAAGAGATGAAATCGCCCGATCACGAGGACACGTTCTTTCGCGATTTCATCGGCTATTCGGTGGGGACGCTGGGCATTCACCGGCTGGGCTTCCTGCTGGCGATCAACGCGGTCTTCTTCAGCGCGGTCTGCATCATCATCTCGGGTCCGGTCTGGACCGAGGGCTGGCCGGAATGGTGGAATTGGTGGCTCGAACTCCCGTTCTGGCCCGAAGCCCAAATGACATCGACGGGGGGGATGTGATCATGCCGAGCTACCAGAACATTTTCACGCAGGTTCAGGTCCAGGGCCCGCCCGAATGGGGCATGGATAACGAAAACAACATGATGGACGAGCGCATCATCAAGCCGTTCTACAGCCGCCTCGTGGGCTGGTTCGGCAATGCGCAGATCGGACCGATCTACCTGGGCTGGACGGGGCTGATCAGCACCGCGACCTTCATCCTGTGCCTCAACATCATCGGGTTGAACATGCTGGCGCAGGTCAACTGGTCGATTCCGGAATTCCTGCGGCAGGGCTTCTGGTTGGCGCTGGAGCCGCCGAGCCCGGAATACGGTCTGAGGATACCGCCGCTGCAGGACGGCGGGTGGTACATCATTGCCTCGATGTTCCTGCTGGTCAGCGTCTGCACCTGGTGGCTGCGGACCTACCTGCTGGCCGAACAGCACAAGATGGGCAAGCACGTCGCCTGGGCCTTTGCCTCGGCCATATGGCTGTTCTTGGTGCTGGGACTTTTCCGTCCGATCCTGATGGGATCCTGGAGCGAGGCTGTGCCCTACGGCATCTTCCCGCATCTCGACTGGACCACGGCCTTTTCGATCCGCTACGGCAACCTCTACTACAACCCGTTCCACTGCCTTTCGATCGTGTTCCTTTATGGCTCGGTCCTGCTGTTCGCCATGCACGGCGCGACGATCCTGGCCGTGACCCGTTTCGGTGGCGACCGGGAGCTGGAACAGATCGTCGACCGGGGTACAGCGAGCGAACGCGCGGCACTGTTCTGGCGCTGGACGATGGGCTTCAACGCGACGATGGAAGGCATCCATCGCTGGGCCTGGTGGTTCGCGGTGCTGACACCGATCACCGGCGGCATCGGCATCCTTCTGACCGGCACCGTGGTCGACAACTGGTTCATCTGGGCCCAGGAACACCACTTCGCCCCGATGTACGACGGCTCTTACGGCTACGACAGCTTCGGCAGCTACGAAGCCTTCACCGGACAGGGGGACTAAGCCATGCTTCCCAAGTGGTTCAACAAATGGAACCGGGACAACCCGACCGATATCGAACGTCCCGCAATCATCTTCGGTGCCATCGGCACAGCCGTCTTCGTCGTCATCGCGCTGGTGGTGCTGGGTCAGCCATTCAAGACCCAAAGCCTTCAGACAGGCCCGCGCGGGACCGGGATGCTGGTGACGAAGTTCTCTGTCGAAGCCACGCAGCCCGATCCCACCCTTGCCGGCTTCCAGGCCACCACCTCCGCGCCGGTGGTGCCGTCCGGTGGAGAAGAACTTGCCGGCGATGCGCGTGACAATGTCCCTCCCGGTCTCGAGACGCTGACGGTCGAGAATTACGACCGGTTGCTGACCGCGATGCGGGCCTGGACCGGCATTCCGGACCTGTTCGACGATCTGGACAGCTACCAGACCAACGTCGGCTACGTCATGATCGGCATGACCCGGAACCTGAACGAGAACTGGGATGGCCACGTCAATGCCAATGGCGAGGTGGGTGTGACCTGCTACACCTGCCACCGTGGTCAGCCCGTGCCCAGCAATGTCTGGTATGACACCGTGCCGCTCAAGGCGACCGAGGGCTGGTCGAGCATACAGAACCGGGCCGCGCCGCTCAGTTCATGGACGTCCCTGCCGACCGATGCGCTGCGCGCCTATCTTGTCGATTACGGCAGGATCGGGGTGCATGATCTGGAAAGCCGCGCCGAAGGCGTACCGGGCCAGGATGGCTATCCGGCCATCCAGAACGCGGAACGCACCTATTCGCTCATGAACTATTTCTCCAATTCTCTGAACGTGAACTGCACCTTCTGCCACAACACCCGCGCCTTCTACGACGGGTCGCAGGTGACACCGCAGTGGGGGACGGCCTCGTTGGGCATCGCGATGGTGCAAGAGCTGAACAACGACTACCTGATCTCGCTCGACGGCCTTCTGCCGCCCGAGCGGCTGGGGCCGATGGGGGACACCCCGAAAGCGGCCTGCGCGACCTGCCACAAGGGCTATCAGCGGCCCCTGCAGGGCACCAACGTGATCGCCGACTGGCCTGAACTCGCGACGAGCGAAGAGGTCCAGTACGAGTGATCGCAGCGCCCGGGCGGCGTTCGCCCGGGCCAGCGCGCCGATTGCGCATCCTGCCATCGGCGCCGACGCCGGAGGGAGGCGCGACATGGACACCACTACACTCCGCACACCTTTGCTGGACCGGGTCGCCGGCCCGGCCGATCTGCGCCAGATGACAGACCGCGATCTGAAGCGCCTTGCCGACGAATTGCGCCTCGAGACCATTGATGCCGTGTCGCAGACGGGCGGGCATCTGGGGTCCGGGCTCGGCGTGGTGGAGCTGAGCGTGGCGATCCACGCCGTGTTCAACACGCCCCACGACAAGCTGATCTGGGACGTGGGCCACCAGTGCTATCCGCACAAGATCCTGACCGGGCGGCGTGATCGCATTCGGACCCTGCGCCAGGAAGACGGTCTGAGCGGCTTCACCAAACGGTCGGAGTCGCGTTTCGATCCCTTTGGGGCGGCGCATTCCTCGACCTCGATCAGCGCGGCGCTTGGCTTTGCGGTGGCCCGCGACATGGGGCACGCGGTGGGGGACGCCATCGCCGTGATCGGCGACGGCAGCATCAGTGCGGGCATGGCCTACGAGGCGTTGAACAATGCCGGTGCCGAGGGGCGACGACTGTTCGTCATCCTCAACGACAATGAAATGAGCATCGCGCCCCCGGTGGGGGCCATGTCGCGGTATCTGAGCGGCCTCTACGCGGGCCAGCCCTTTGCCGGGATGCAGGCGCTGGCCGAGGGCGTCGGTTCGGCGCTTCCGCCGCCGCTGCGCGAAGGTGCCCGGCGCGCCCGCCAGCTCGTGACCAGCATTCCCGGACGCGGGACGCTGTTCGAGGAGCTGGGGTTCGACTACGTCGGCCCCATCGACGGGCATGACATGGCGCAGCTGCTGCCGGTGCTGCGCGCGGCCAGGGCGCGGGCCACACGGCCCATCGTGATCCACTGCTGCACGGTCAAGGGCAAGGGCTATGCCCCGGCCGAGACCAGCGCCGACCGGGGGCACGGCGTGGCGAAGTTCGACGTCCCGACCGGGGCGCAGGCGAAAAAAGCGGCAGGCGCGCCCAGCTATACCGCGGTCTTCGGCAAGGCCCTGACCGACGAGGCCGCGCGCGATCCCGATATCGTGGCGGTGACCGCAGCCATGCCTTCGGGAACCGGCGTGAACATCATGGCTGACCGCTTTCCATCGCGCGTGTTCGACGTGGGCATCGCGGAACAGCATGGCGTGACCTTCGCGGCCGGCATGGCGGCGGCGGGGCTGAAGCCGTTTTGCGCGATCTATTCGACCTTCCTGCAACGCGGCTACGATCAGGTGGTGCACGACGTGGCTCTCCAGGGCCTGCCGGTCCGGTTCGCCATCGACCGCGCGGGACTGGTGGGTGCTGACGGGCCCACCCATGCGGGGGCCTTCGACATCGCCTATCTGGGCGCGCTTCCGGGCATGGTGGTCATGGCCGCCAGTGACGAGGCCGAGCTGGTGCACATGGTGGCCACCGCCGCTGCGCATGATGAGGGCCCCATCGCCTTTCGCTATCCGCGCGGGGCAGGGACCGGCGTGACACTGCCCGAAAGGGGCGAG
The DNA here is from genome assembly GCA_964397775.1 of uncultured Rhodobacterales bacterium. Taxonomy (GTDB): domain Bacteria; phylum Pseudomonadota; class Alphaproteobacteria; order Rhodobacterales; family Rhodobacteraceae; genus Allosediminivita. Next base: position 25,958 of record CAYNKL010000048.1, read on the forward strand.
GCGCTCGACATCGGCCGCGGGCGGGTGTTGCAAGAGGGCGAGGACGTGGCGCTGGTCTGTTTCGGGGCGCATATGGCCGAATGCCGTGTCGCCGCCGGTCTGTTGGCTGCGCAGGGCCATAGCGTGACACTGGCCGATGCCCGTTTTTGCAAGCCGCTGGACAGCGATCTGATCCTGCGGCTGGCCCGTGGTCATGCGGCGGTGGTCACGGTGGAGCAGGGCTCCGAGGGCGGTTTCGGATCGGCAGTCATGCACTTGCTGGCGCGGCACGGGGTGTTCGACCGCGGGATTGCGATCCGCAATGTCTGCCTGCCGGATCGCTACATCCAGCAGGCCAGCCCGGACCAGATGTATGCCGACGCCGGCATGACCGCCGCCGACATCGCTGCCACCGCGACCTCGGCGCTTCGCGCACGTACAGGTCGGGTCGTGCCTCTGGCCGTCGGGCACTGACCACCACGCAGGGAAAGGCCCGGCATGGGGTGACATGCCGGGCCTTTCCGTGTCTGGCGGCTTGGATCAATTGGTGGCGGTCTCTTCCGTCTCGGGGCCGACAGAGACGAGATAGGCCCAGATATCCGCCGCGTCCTCTTCCTTGCGCAGCTTGAAGGTCATCTTCCCGCGGCCGGACTCGCCGGTGTATTCCTGCAGGAAGGCCGTGGCATCCTGGACGTAGACGGTGAAATCGTCTTCGTTCCAGTTCAGCCCCTGTTCGCCCGCCGTGACCATCAGGTCAGAATAGCGGAAATCTTCGACCGACCCGGCCTGACGCCCGGCCACGCCGTAGAGGTTGGGCCCGACCTGGCCGCCGCGGGCGATGACCTCGTCGGGGCCTTCGATCATGTGGCAGGATTTGCACTGGTTGAACGCGCGCTCGCCCGCCTCGGCATCACCCGTGGGGGCTGCGTCCTGCGCAGCCAAAGGCGCGCCGATCGTCAGTGCGAACATCGTGGCGAGCGACAGTGGATGGAACTTCATGTCTTTACTCCAAGATTTCAAGGTCTTCTGTCTTGCGTGGCGCGATGGCGCCTTACGCCACGGCATGAGATAGAGCGCATTGCTTCCAAAGCACGCTCAATGCCTCGATCAAATGATCGATATCTGCGTCCGAGTGCAGGGGCCCCGGCGTGAAGCGCAGCCGTTCGGTGCCCTTCGGCACGGTCGGGTAGTTGATCGGCTGGACGTAGATTCCGT
>CAYNKL010000049.1:0-26989 GCA_964397775.1 uncultured Rhodobacterales bacterium
TTTCCCGGCCGGGGCCGGAACGGATTCCCTTTTCATTCCCGAAGGAAACCGACGCCCGGATCAGTGGCATTGTTTGCAGCTGGCGGCAAGCACCGCACGAGCGAGTCGGCGTTTCTGCCCGACGCTCATGTTGGTTGCGAGTTAAGTCGGCCCAGAATCGCCCGACTGTGGCTGCACCGGGGACCGAACTTTCGCGTCCGGCTATGCGAACAAGAACCGCCTCGGTCGAAGTTCCCTTTTGAGCGGGAGGATGTCTTCTTCGGCCACCTCAGTGCGCCGCGGTCAAGCGCCTCGATCCGGCTAGGTCGACCATATGGGTGTTGTGGATCACCTCCACCGAACGGCCGATAAGGATTTCCACGGGACCGACCATCTCGCGCCATCCCCCGTCCTCCTCGGACCAGCGGCTGAAATCCCGCGTGGTCAGGTCGAGCCTCACTTCGCCTCGCTCGCCCGGCTGCAGACGCAGCTTCCGGAAGGCGCGCAGCCAGCAGGCTTTGTCCTCCGCCCCTCGCAGGTAGATTTGGACCACCTCCTGACCGGGCCGGTCGGAATGGTTCTGCAACGCGACCTCGACCGACACGCCCTCGGGCGTCACGCTCACGTGGCTCTCGCCGAAACGGATGTCAGCGTAGCCGAGCCCGTGACCGAAGGGAAAGGCCGGTCGATCGCCGCGCTGAAGGAAGCCACGGTATCCGATAAAGGAGCCTTCGTCGTAGGGAACGCTCGCGCCTCGGTCCGGTCGCTGCATGACGCCTTCCAACCCTTCGGGACCTGCGGGAAAGCTTTGCGGCAGCCGGCCACCGGGCTCTGCCCGCCCCGTCAGCACATCGGCCAGGGCGTGACCGCATTCCTGCCCCGGATACCAGAGCTGAAGGATCGACCGCGCACGGTCCGCCCAGGGCATTTGCACGGGCGACCCGGACTGGATGACGACCGTGGTGGCCGGGTTCGCCGCAAGCACCGCCTCGATCAGCGCGTCCTGCGGCTCTGGCAGGGCGAGAGAGGCGCGGTCTTCCGCCTCGGTCTCCCAGCTGTCGTTCAACCCGGCGACGACGATCACGGCGTCAGCCTCCCTCGCCAGCGCCACGGCCTCTTCTACCGAGCCCTTCGCCGAAGGCGGGCGCAGACCGAAGCGCACGGCCTTCAGCGTGGTGGTCAGACCGTCGCCGCAGGCATAGTCCAGCGTGATCTCGTAGCGGCGACCGGCCTCCATGTGCAGGACTGTCCGGCGCTCGTCGCAACCGTGGCCAAAGTAGCTTTGCCCGCGCGACCAGCCGTTCCAGGCGTCGAGCACGAGGACGCCGTCGACATAGAGCCGGCTGGTGCCCGCGCTCATGAGGCCGATTTCATACGCGCCCGTTTCGGGCGCCTCGTATGTGGTCGCCAGACGCGCCGAGAAGGCCAGATGATCAACCTCGGGGGCGACCGGGCCGAACCAGCGGAATTCGCTTGTCTCGCCCTGCTTCACGAGGACCGGATCGCCCTCCATCGTGACACCCTCGAAGAAACGGATCTCGACGGGTTGATCCAGAAGCGGCAGGTAGCGGTCGCCGGGGCAGCCGAGTGCATGTGTGATCTCGACCCCGGGCAGCGCATGCCTGAGGCCCTGCAATGGCGAGACGCTGTAATGGGCGTTGATCTGCGCCGATCCGCCCCCGAACATCACCGCCTTGGCGCTATTGGGGCCGATCACCGCGACGCGCGACAGCCGGGCCGGGTCGAGCGGCAACTGCCTGTCGTCGTTTTTCAGCAATACAGCGGCCTCTGCCCCCAGCCGCCGGATCAGCGCCCGGGTCTCGGGACGGTCCTCGGCCCGTTCCGTGTCGAGATCGTCGTGCTCCCCTGCCCCGACCCTGTCGGCCAGCGCGAGGATACGCCGTGCCGAACGTCGCACGGCCCCTGCCAGCACCGCATCGTCCCGCGCGGCCGCGACCAGCTTCGCGCCCCTGTGGACCGTCGGCCCCGGCATCTCCAGGTCGAGCCCCGCCAGAAGCGCCTCGGCGGTGGAGTGTGTGGCCGTCCAGTCGGACATGACGACCCCGTCAAATCCCCATTCGCCCCGAAGGACATCCTCCAACAACCAGTGGTTCTGCGAGCTATGCACGCCGTTGAGGGCATTGTAAGCCGTCATCACGCAAGCGACCCCGGCTTCCTTCACGGCGGCCTCGAAGGGCGGCAGGTAGATCTCGCGCAGGGTGGTCTCGTCGATTTGCGAACTCGTCGTCCGCCGCTCGTGTTCGCATTCGTTGCCGATGAAATGCTTGATCGTCGCCCCGACACCCTGGGACTGCACCCCCCGGACATAGGCCACCGCCATCGCCGAGGCGAGCGTGGGGTCCTCCGAGAAGCATTCGAAATTCCGCCCGTTCAGCGGGTTCCGGTGCATGTTCACCGTCGGCCCGAGCAGCACCCGCGCGCCCTTGCTGCGGGCCTCGCGCGCCAGATCGGCACCGGCCTCCTCCACCAGCGAAGGGGCCCATGTGGCGGCCAGGGCGATACCGACCGGATAGGCGGCGGACCTGACGCCGCCGCTGAAATCCTCGCCCCGGGCGCCGTTCGGCCCGTCCGTCAGCTTGACCGGGGCAACACTCAGCCGCTCGATGGCCGCCGTGCGCCAGAAGCTGGCACCGGACAACAGGCTGACCTGTTCCTCGAGCGTCATCGCCTCGAGGAGGGCATCGTAGTCTTTATCGGGCATTGGGTCGGTCGTCCTAGCGCGTGCGGCGTTTCAGGGATCTGGTGAGGAAAAGGCTGACAGCCAGCGTCAGGATCAGCGTGGCGCTGAGCAGGACAAAGGCCAGCGCGGCGCCGAAGGGCCAGTTGCCGGCGCTGACGAATTGCTCGTAGACGGCCGGCGCAAGCATCGTGAACCCGGGCCCGCCCAGCAGAACCGGGGTGGCATAGGCGTTCATCGACAGGATGAAGACCAGCACGCAGCCCGCCAGCACCCCCGGTGCCGCCTGCGGCAACAGCACGCGAAAGAACATCCGCAGCGGCGAGGCGCCAAGGTTGATCGCAGCTTCCTCGGTCTGGCGCGGGACGGCCTCAACCACCGAGGCCAGGGTGAGGATCATATAGGGCAGCACCACCGCGGTGGTGGCGACCACCACGGCAAAGGGCGTGTACATCATCTGAAGCGTCTCGCCGCCGAGGCTGCGCCAGAAGGCGTTGATCGCCCCGTCGGTGCCGAAAAGCGCCATCCAGCCCGCCGCCCGCACGACATTGCCCACCAGCAGCGGGAACAGCGTCAGGATCATCACCAGCGATTTCCACCGGCTGCGCATCCGCGCAAGCCAGTATGCCGGCGCCAGCGACAGCGCCAGCGAAAGCACCATGCAGAGAAGGGCGACCCCGATCGTGGTCAGCAGGATGCGCTGATAATAGGGGTCGCCCAGAGCGTCGAGATAGTTTTCCCCGCTCAGGGCCTGAACCATCAGCTCCTGCGGCGAATAGAGGTTCAGCGACGTCCGGAACAGGCCGAGCATTGGCAGGACCAGCAGGACGACGACCATCAGCGTCGCGGGGAAAACCAGCAGGAACATGTCAGCCCTTGAACTCGCGGTTCCAGAAATCGAGGATCTCGGCCTGGTGCTCCACCAGGTAGGCCTCGTCGAGCGACAGGAGCCTGTCGCGATCCTCGACCGGCAGACCGATGGCCGCTTCAAGCTCGGGGTCGAGTTCGGCGTCGGTGACCGTGGGCAGATAGCCCATCATCTCGGCGAACCCGGTCTGCGCCGAAGGGTCCAATGCCGCGTTCAGGTAGGCCATGGCGCCTTCGGGGTTCGGTGCGTTGGTCGGCACCGCCATCTCGAAGGCAATCGGGATCGCGCCCTCGCTGGCAACGGCGCGCTCGATATTCAGGCCGGACTTCTTCCAGGAATAGGCGCGCGAGACATAGTTGACCGTGATCCAGATATCGCCGGAATCGAAGGCTGCCGCGATCGCTTCGTTCGACGGCAGGATCTTCACGTCCTGATCGTTCTTCAGCTCCAGAAGCTTGTCGCGCCCGGGTGCGAAATCGCTCATCGAGCCGCCCGCCACCAGCGAGGCCACAGCCGAGGTTGCCACGTGCAGAGCGTCCGAGACGCCGACCTTGCCCTTGTACTTGGGGTCCCAGAGATCCGCGAACGAGGTGGGCGGCGTGTCCACCTGCTCGGGATTGTAGAGGATCGCGATGTAGGAATAGATCTGCGGGATCGCATAGGGCTTGCGCAGGGCCGGAAGCACGGCCGAAAGCCGCGGCACGCTGGCTTCGTCGATCTCGGTCAGCGCGCCGATCTGCGCCATCGGAAACATGTCGAGATCGGCCAGAACGGCGACGTCGAAGCTTGCGTTCCGGCGCCGACGTTCAGTGCGCAGTTTGGTCTGCCGCGCCTCGGTCGAGGAGATATCCTGAATCACCTCATAGCCTTCGGGGGTCATGATCCCCTCGTCGACGGTACGGCGCAGGATATCGCCGTAATCACCACCAAAGACCGAGGCGATCACCTGGCCCTTGTCCTGGGCAAGGGCGGGACCGCTGAGACCGGCAACCACGGCCGCGGCGCTGCTGCCGGCCAGGAAGGCGCGGCGGGACGGGAGCATTCTGTTGGACATCAGTTTTTCCTTTCTGGGGGCTCTCGCGCATCGGCCGGCCCCGGCTTCATCCGCCGGTTTTCCCGGCAATCCTTGAAACGAAAATCACGCCCCGGCCGGGAGCAGGCGCGCATCTTCGGGGGCCCAATCGGCGCTGACCATGTCGCCTTCGGCCAGACCCGCCATCGGATCGCGGGCCTGCGGCGTGGGCATGGTGACCAGGATACGTGTGCCCTCCAGATCGACACGGATTTCGGACTGGGCGCCCAGATAGGTCACGCCGACCACTTGGGCCGAGGCAGCCCCTTGCTGCGGCGGCGACAGCCGGACCCGCTCGGGGCGCAAAGCAAGCACCCTGCTCTCGTCGGGACGGGCGATCTCTGCTGGGGCACAGGGAAGCAGCGCCCCCGAGGTGCTGCGGAACATGCCCTCGCCCTCGGGCTTGCCCTCGATGAGATTGCAGTTGCCGACGAAGCTCGCCACGAAAACGCTGTCGGGCGCGTCGTAGAGCTCTCTCGGAGCACCCACCTGGCGGATACGGCCGCCCTGCATGACCACCATCTTGTCGGACATGGTCAGCGCCTCTTCCTGATCGTGGGTCACGATCAGCGTGGTCAGGCCCAGGCGCTGCTGAAGGGCGCGGATCTCGTGCTGGACCTCGCCGCGCAGCTTGGCGTCGAGGTTCGACAGCGGTTCGTCCAGAAGCAGAAGGTCCGGGTTGACGGCAAGCGCCCGCGCCAACGCGACCCGCTGCTGCTGACCGCCGGAAAGCTGTGCCGGCATCCGGTCTGCCAGATGCCCCAGCTGCACCATGTCCAGTGCCTGCCGGACCTTGGCCTCGCGGTCGGAACGGCCGATCTTGCGCATCTCCAACCCGAAGCCGACGTTGTCCGCCACACTCATGTGCGGGAAAAGCGCGTAGGACTGGAACACCATTCCGGTGTTGCGCCGGTGCGCGGGGGTCGCCGTGATGTCGGTCCCGCCCAGTTCGATCCGCCCGGATGTCGCCGTCTCGAAACCGGCCACGATGCGCAGCGTCGTCGACTTGCCGCAGCCAGAAGGCCCCAGCAGGGCCACCATCTCGCCCTCGGCGATTCCGAGGTTGATGTCCTGCAGCACCTCTGTCGTGCCGAAGCTCTTTGCCAGGTGTTCGATCTTGAGACTGCTCAAGGAAGGTCTCCCGAAAAGGGGTTAAAAGACGCGCGACAGCTTCACGTAGCGGTCGGTGATCAGCATCAGCACGCCGATCAGAAGGATCTGGAGCGTGCCGACGGCGGCAAGCGTCGGGTCGATGCGGAACTCCAGGTAGTTCAGCATGGCCACCGGCAGGGTGATCTTGCCCGGCGCCACCAGCAGCAGTGAAAGCTCGAGGTTCTCGAAGCTCTGGATGAACGAGAACATGCAGCCGGCCACGATCCCCGACCGCAGCATCGGCAGGGTGACCCGCCAGACCACGACCCGGGGCGGCGCACCGAGGTTCGCCGCCGCCTCTTCGACCTTCATGTCCATGCCTTCCATCGAGGCTGAGACCAGCCGCACCGTCCAGGGGATCGTCAGCAGCACGTGCGCCGCAACGAGGCTGGCCATGGTCCCGACAATATCGCGGTCGAGGATGAATTCGGCACGGATATAGAAGATGTAGAGCGCCGTCCCCGCGATGATCGCGGGCACCGCCAGCGGACCCAGCAGCAGCCCCGAAATGGCCCCCCGCCCGGGGAACCGCCCCCTGTGCAGACCATAGGCCGCGGCCGTTCCCAGCGGCACGCCGATAAGCGTCGCAAGCGCCGCAAGCTGAAGCGAGAAGATCATGCCATCGGTGAACTCGCGCCTGGCCCAGGCATTCGCAAACCAGTCGAGCGTCAGCCCCTGCGGCGGAAAGCTGACGATCTCCTGATCGAAGAAGCTGATCACGATCACGGTCAGCACCGGCGCCATGACCACGACGTAGGCCAGAAGCACAAGCGCCATGAACAGCAGCCGCTTCAGCGAAAATCCGGTGGTCATCAGTTGGAAGGCCCCTCACTGGCGTCGCGATACTCCGGTCTGGCGAAATCGCTTCGAATCGTTATGATGACGTCATCAATTGCAAATGATGACGTCATCATCAACGGATAAAACTGGACATCAGGTGCGTGCCACAAAACGGATGGCGACCATGGGAGACGTTGCACGATATGCGGGCGTCTCTCCGGCGACGGTCGCAAGAGTGCTCTACGAGCCCGAAAAGGTCAGCGAAGAGAAGCGCTTGCGCATCCGCGAGGCGCTGAAGGCGACGGGCTATCGCCCGAATGCCGCCGCCCGTGGATTGCGCACCCAAAAAAGTCACAGCATCGGCCTCCTGATGGTCGACGGCTCGCTCAACCCGTTCTTCAGCCAGCTGAGTCAGGTCATCCGGTCGGAAGCGATGAAACGCGGCTACACCGTCCTGACCTACCAGCACGGCATGAATGCCCAGCGCGAGGCCGACGCTGTGACGCAATGCCTCCAGCAACAGGCGGATGCGGTGATCTTCGCCTATGCCGTCACTGCCGAGGGCATGCAGCCTCTTGTGGATGCGGGCGTCCCCATCGTTCAGGTCGAACAGGCGCGGCGCCCCGGCACCGACATGGTGCTTGTGGACCCGGCAACCGGCATCGACGAGGCGGTGCGTCACCTCACGGACCTCGGGCACCGTCGCATCGGCTTCCTCGGCGCCGATCCCGACCGGTATGCCCGCGCGCGGCACCACGGGCGCACGCAGGAGGAGGACCGTATCCTGGCGTTTCAGGGGGCTGTTCTGCGCCACGGCGCCTCTCCCGATCCGGATCTGATCCGACTCGGGCTGTACTCGGCCCCGGACGATGACCCCGCCCGGGAAGGCCGCCGGATGATGCAGGAGCTTCTCGACCTTCCTCAGCGCCCGACGGCGGTGATCAGCTCCGGCGACATACTGGCCGCGGGCGCCCTGCAGGCACTGCATGCTGCGGGGCTCAACGTTCCCGGAGACATCTCACTGATCGGCTTCGACAACTCGATCTCGAACCTGCTGTCGCCCCCCCTGACGTCGATCGGCCGACCGCTGGAAGAGATGGCTCGCACCGCGCTCGACATGGCCCTGGCGGCCACGGCCGACGAAACCCGCGAACACCGCTGCGAAACTTTCTCGACCTCGCTCGTGCTGCGCGCCTCTACCGGACTGCGCGGGGAATAGGCCAAAGCCAAGCGCGCCAGGGGGCCTGCAGAGGCCAAGGTCATGCTGGCTCGGGATGGTCTTATGAAGGCCCGAAAGAGACCCAACTTCGGGTTGACGGCCCATCCCCTTAGCACCCCGCTGGCTTAGAATTGCGATACCGTCGACAGGTCGTTCGCAAGACGCTTGTCACGAGGCCCTCATGCGGCCTTCCGCTGGACGCCGCCGCCGAGAGTTTCTTCAACCTGTTCACGCGCGAGAGGATCAGGCGCCGGACTTGCCGGCGCCGGCAGGGGTCATGGCGCATCATGATCGGCTGCATCGATTTGTTCTTGAACCCAAAGCGGAGGCACACGAGGGCCAGAAAAATTCCTCCGACCCTCGCATTCGAGCGGCAGCAGAAACTGAGGTGCAAGAGCGTGCACGAGCTATTCGCCCCCGAACTTGGCGCGGGCCCTCATGTCCCTCTCCAAGCAGCCAATAAGGCACCCACGGACCGCCCCCTTCTTGGTGGCGTCGTCTGCTCTCACCCAACAGGACGCAACCCGGCGCGATCGCCCAGAGCGGCAGAGCCACTCCGGGCAGGCTCGGTTATATCTTGAAGACCTTACGCGCGACGTCCTCGTAGAAGGCCTTCTTCGCGTCGTCGCTGACCTCCATGTGGTCGAAGACGCCGACCTCTTCCGGCACGTACTGCCAAGGGTAGTCCATGGCATACATCATCCGGTCGACGCCGATCACCTCCTGTACGAACTTAACCGGCGGCGCCCAGCCGACGCCCGAAGAGGTATAGTAGAAGTTGTCGATCAGGTAGTCCCAGGCGCGCCGTTTCAGCGGCTGCACGTTGGGATGGCGCCCGGTCTTCGAAATATGCCCGTGCATGTAGTCGATCCGGTAAAGCCAGTAGGGCAGCGCCTCCCCGCAATGGCCCAGAATGATGTTGAGCTTGGGGAAGCGGTCGAAAAGACCGGAGACCACCAGTCGCAGCGCATGCAGCCCGGTCTCGCAGGCGAAGCCGTAGACCGCGGCGTCCAGGCAGCGCGGCAGGAAGGGGTCGATCATGTCGGCCGGCGGCGTGTTGGGGTGCAGGTAGATCGGCACGTCCAGCGCCTCGGCGGCCTCGAAGAGACCCCAGTATTTCTCGTCGTCCAGGTAGACGCCCAGGGTATGCGAATTCAGGATCCCGCCGCGCAGACCCAGCTTGGTCACACCGCGCTCCAGCTCCTTTTCGGCCTCGCCGATGTCGAGCGGCGAGAAAGCGGCCAGGCCGAGGAAGCGGTCAGGATGGGCGGCGACACCCTCGGCCAGCATATCGTTGGCCATCCGCGCGAGCGACGTGGCCTGAGCCGGGTCGAAGACCTGCACCCCGGGACTGGACAGCGCCAGAACGGCCATGTCGATCCCGGCCGCATCCATGTCCGCGAGACGCTCCTCGCCAAGCGAGGTGATCCTGCGGTTGTGCGCCCGGGCTTTTTCTGTCGTGGACTTTCCGAAGAAACCCCAGAGGCTCTGGAAACCGGGATCGCTGATCGAGCCGTCATCCAGGCCCTTGATGTAGAGGTCCTTGATCTCCTGCGGCAGCCACGCCTCCTCGGTTGCGATCCGCTTGTAGGGCGGATTTGGATTGCGCGGAGGCATGTCGGGGTAGCGCACACTCATGTCGTTCGTCCTTCTTCAAGTGTCCGGGGGTTGGCTTTTGGCCCGCTTCCCGCAAACCGGGTCAGCAGCCAGGCGGCCGGGATGGAAGCCAGCGCGCCGATCAGCGCAGGCAGGCTTGCGGGAGGCACCACGGCTGTCAGACCGCCGATGCCGAGGGCCAGCACCCCAACGGCCAGGCGCCAGGGTCCGCCGCCATAGGCGCGGCGGTTGGCCAGCACCTCCGCGAGCAGAAAGCCCGCGACGGCGATTGTGATGACGGAAACGCCGATCTCTTCCCAGCTACCGTGCCAGACCAGCGCGGGGTTAAGCGCGAAGACGAAGGGCACCAGGTAGGCCGTGATCGCAAGCTTCACTCCGGTTACCCCGGTCTGCCACATGTCCGACCCCGCGATGGAGGCCGCCGAGTAGCTGGCGATGGCGACGGGTGGTGTCAGCATCGACAGCAGACCGAAGTAGAAGATGAAGAGATGCGCGCTCATCTGTTCCACGCCGGCCTTGACCAGCGCAGGCGCCAGCAGGACCGAGATCACCACATAGACCCCCGTCGTCGGCATTCCGACGCCCAGGATCACCGCCAGGACCGCGGTGGCGGCCAGAAGTGAAAGAAGCCCGCCGGCGGCAGCGATCTTGCCAAGTGCCAGCGTCAACGCAAAGCCGAGCCCGGTGACGTTGATCGTACCAATAACGATGCCGGCCACGGCACTGACCAGGATGACCGGCACCAGCGTCTGGCCCGAAATCGCCAGGATACGACCGAAGAACTGCAGCGACAGTGTCTCACGCGGTGCGCGGATCAGGTTCAGCGCGAGCGCCGCCAAGGCTGAATAAAGCGCGGCCTTGCCCGGCCCGTAACCCAGCACGAAAAGGAACCAGATCAGCACGCCAAGCGGGGCCAGTAGCGGCCAGGCGCCAAACAGCGCGGCGCCGGCCCTCGGCAGACTTTCGCGTGGCTCGCCCTCGATCCCGTGGGCGACGGCGAAGCGATCCACCTGGCGATAGAGCAGGTAGTAGTAGAAGAACGCGGGCAAAAAGGCCGCGACCACCACGTCGCCGTATCCCACCTGAAGAAACTCGGCGATAACGAAGGCCGTGGCGCCCATGACCGGCGGCGCGATCTGGCCCCCGTTGGAGGCGACCGCCTCGATCGCGGCGGCGTAGCGCGACGGGAAGCCCGCTTTCTTCATCATCGGGATGGTGACGACACCGGTCGACATGACGTTGGCCACGGTCGAGCCCGACAGAGTACCGAAGAGCGACGAGGCCAGGATCGCGACCTTGGCCGGTCCACCCCGGCGGTGGCCCATCAGCGAGAGCGCCAGCCGGGTCATCGCGTCCGACCCACCGACGGCAGTCAGCACCACGCCGAACAGAATGAACCCCATGATCTGGTTGGCCGCGACGTTCAGCACCAGCCCGGGCACGCCGTTAGAGTCGTTGTATACGTAAAGCAGGTAGCGCGCAGGTTTCAGGTAGGCGCCTTCGAAGAGTCCCGGCGCCAGCCACCCCCAGAAGCCATAGGCCATGAAAACCACGCCCAGAACGGCCAGGACCATACCGCAATGGCGCCGCGTGGCCTCGAGCATACCGGCAATGGCGAATACGGCGGGGACCCACTTTTCGGGCCCCCGCAAATGGGCCGTGAGGAGCCAGTCCTCGTAGTTCCAGGCGAGCCAGAGCCAGCCGCCCATGGCGGCCACTGCAAAGGCCAGATCTGGCCAGCGCCGCCCCCCGGGCAAGGGCTTGGCGACCAGCCCGGCCAGCACCGCCAGGCCCAGCACCACGGCCAGATACTGCTCGGTGATGACAACGGCGCCCAAGCGCCCAGGCAGATCGAGGATCCAGACGATCCCCAGCACCGGGAGAAGCCCGGTGACGAACCGACTGCTCATGACAGGTCTCCTTCGCCGCGATTACTGCAGGGCGGCGTCGCGGGCGACGTTTTCCTCTGACCAGATCCCCTTCTCGGTGAAGAAGGCGATGGCAGCCGGGTGGTAGGGTACCGTGTTGGTCGGCGCGGCCATCCGCTCCTGCGAGGCGGCAGCCAGCGGCGGATAGTCCGCCTTCAGCCCAGGCAGCCCGTCGTAGAGCGCGGTCAGGATCGCCGTCGCATCCTCGTCCGAGAGATCGGCCGAGGTGGTCAGATAGACGTCGTAGGCGGATACGGTGACCGGCTCGGTGATTTCAGGCATGCGCGGGTTGGGCGCAACCTCCATAAGGTATACGCCGTTGAACAGGTTGTTGATCGCTTCGCTGGTGGCCCCCTCGCCGGTGATCGACAGATAGCGGATGCCGCCTGGTATCGTGGCGTGGGCCTGCTGGGTCAGCGGAATGCCGACGGCGACACCGGTGGCATCCACCGCGCCCTCGGTCAGCGCTTCCATTCCCTGCGACAGGCCCGCGACGGTCACGCCCTCGAGCTGATCCACCGACAAGCCGCCGGCCTGCAGGATCGCGGTGTTCACACGGCCCGTGGCCGCCTGGGCCGACAATTCGGTGATGACCTTCTTGCCCGCCAGATCCGCGACCTCTGTCATCCCGCTGTCCGCGCGCACCACAAGTGCCTGTCGCAACGGCCAGAGCCGGGCCAGCACGCGGATGTCCTTGTAGGGGTCATTGCCGTACTCCCCGCGATACCACGCGCCTGCATCGATCGACGAGTTCAGCCCAAGCGTCACTTCCCCGGCGTTGATCAAGGGGATGTAAACCGAGGATCCGGTGAAAGGCTGAACCGTCACCTGCCGTTCCAAGCTTTCCTGCAGCGATGCGGCAATGCCGCCGCCTATGGTGTAGTAAAGCGTGCCTTGAGGGTTGGTGCCCAGCGTGATGCGCCCCTGGGCCTGGGCCGGTGCAGCCACGCCGATGGTCGCGGCCACCGCGCAGGCGGCGACCAGAAAACGTCCGATCATGATATCCTCCCTTACCGGCAGCTCCTCTTCCGCCGGAAGGTCAGATTAGCATTGTTCGATTGTCCCTTTTAATGAATGTTCAAGCGATATTCATGCAGTGGATTTATGAATGTTCGTTTCTCACCTGACGCTCCGACAACTTCAGGCAATCCGTGCGATCTACGACGCGGGCCAGATCTCGGCCGCAGCCGAAGCTCTGGCCGTCAGCCAGTCCGCAGCCAGTGTTCTGCTTGGCCAGGCTGAGGCAACGCTGGGCACGCGGCTCTTCGACCGGACGACGCGGCGGGTGGCCCCGACCGAGGCGGTGGAGCAGATCATCGGCATCGTGAAGCGAATCCTGTCGGACGTGGCCTCGATCGACGCGGTGATGACCGACCTGAAGGAGCTGGAACGCGGGGTCGTCCGCATCGCCGCCACGCCCGCCACCGGCATCGCCCTGCTGCCGCGCACCGTCGAACGTTTCCTGGCCGCGCATCCGCGGATCCAACTCGACATGAACGACTGCGCGCCCGACCAGTTCTTTAGCCTGATCCGCGAAGAGAAGGTGGATTTCGGGATCGGCATCCCGCCGATGGACCGTGCGGATTTCAACTATCGCGTCCTGCACAACGATCCAGTGCACCTGGTCTGCCACCGCAAACATCCACTCGCCGGTCGGACGCAAGTGGCCTGGCGCGCTCTGGATAGCGAACCGCTGATCCTTGCGCGGCGCAACTACGGCGTCCGCGAACAAGTGGAGGCGACGATCCGCGCCGCGGGCGGAACCCCCAATGTCGTCAGCGAGATCGGCTTCCTTTATTCGGCGGAATGGATGGTTGCGAGCGGCATGGGGCTGGCCGCGTTCCCGGCCCGGCTTGCCCAGGCGATCCGCAATCCAGAGGTGGTGGTGCTGCCGCTGGTCGAGCCGGTGATCACCCGCACCATGGCCGTCATCAACCGACGCGGCCGCAGCCTGTCGCCCCCGGCCCAGAAGTTCGTGGAAATGCTCGCCGAGGATCTGCGATAGGCGCGCACCCGCAATTCCCCGGCCTGTTGGCGACGCTCCGGCACTCCCTGCCGAGAAATCTTGCTCGTCAGGAGCCCGCCCCCGGCTCGTAGGCTCGGCACCGTGTCAGCCGAAGCCTTCGAACCCGGCCTTCAACGCGTCGAGGAAGAGCCGGACCTTGGGCAGCGCGCCGCGCGAGGCCGTTCGGAAGGCGTTGACCTCGTAGTCCGGTGTCGACCAATCGGGCAGGACGCGCCGCCAGCCTTCGGGCACGCAGAAATCCGGCAGGATTGCGAGGCAGCCGCACGCCTTCGCCGCTGCGATCACCGGGGCGACATCGTTCGATGCCAGACGGCTGTGCAGGCTGACGGTCATCGTCTCGGGCCCGCGCGAAAGGGACAGCTCTCTGTCAGGCAGCCGGCCGCCAAGGCCCACGACCGGCACGCCGCGGAGCGCGCCCGGATCGTCCGGCAGCTCGGGACCATACTCCGGCGGCGCATAGAGACCCGACCGGACGGTGCCGAGCCGCAGCCGCACCAGATCGTGGTTCGCGGCCATCCCGAGCATGATCGCGACGTCCACATCTTCCTCGGCCGGATCGACGCGGCGCGTGGTCCATTCGACCCGAAGGCCGACCTGCGGATGATCGCGCAGGAATTCCGCCGCAACGCCCACGACGAAGCTCTGGCCCAGCACGACCGGCGCCGTCACGTTCAGCGCGCCCGTGACCGAGCCGCCAATCTCGGCGACAGCGCCGCGCGCGGCCTGTGCCTGTTCGCGCATGAGGACCGCGTGCTCATAGACGCGGCGCCCGGCTTCGGTCAGCGCGATCCGGCGCCCCGAGCGTTCGAAGAGATCCATGCCGAGCGCGGCCTCCAGCGCCGCGATCCGGCGACTGAGCGTGGCTTGCGGCCGCCCGGTCGCACGCGCAGCCGCCGAAAATCCTCCCGCCTCCGCCACCTCGGCGAAGAGCGCCAGATCGTCGAGACTGGGGTCCATCGATCCATTCATGGATGGATCCTACTCAATGAGGCCGTCTTTTCCAGATCCCAATCGCCGTTAACTTTCGTCGGGAACGGCGGGATTTGGATGGCGGGATGACACTCAGGGGACGAAAGATCGTGGTCGGCGGCGGCACCGGAGATGTGGGCGTTGGCATCGTCGCGGCGCTTGTCGACGCGGGGGCGCATGTGATCGTGCCTGCACGTGACGCCGGCAAGGCGGCTGCGCTGCGCGACGGGGTCGCTAACCCAAGCGCCGTCACCGTGCTCGGCGGCGCCCCGACGGACGAGGCGGGAGCAGCGCTACTGCGCGACCGGCTCGGAGACCTCGGACCGATCGACGGCGCCATCGCCTCGCTGGGGTCCTGGTTCTCCTTCGGGCGCCTGGTCGATACGCCCGCCGAGGAATTCGAAAAGGCCTGGCGCAGCCTGCTGCTCAGCCATGTGCTCTTTGCCAAGGCGGTGATCCCGGTGCTGCCATCCCGGGGCCGCTACGTGCTGATCAACGGCGCGGGGTCCGAGGCGCCGGTGCCGCAATCCTCGGCCGTATCGATCCACGCGCATGCCGTCTCGATGGTCTTCGAGACGCTCAAGGCCGAACACCCGGACCTTGCCCTCCACATGCTCATGCTGCGCAGCATCATCGCGACACGCGCCCGCCCCGACCCCGATCCCGCCTGGGTCACCGCCGAAGAGGTGGGCCGCATGTGCGCCTGGCTCTTCACCCCCGAAGGCGCCCTGACCGCCGGCTCGGTCGTCGGGCTCCAGCAAAAGCCAGCCTAGCCTCCGGCAGCAAACGACCAGCCCCATTCACAGTAAAGAGCCCCCATGCACACGATCAACGAGCTGACCATCGAGAACTCCGCCCTCTGCCTGATCGACCACCAGCCCTGGGTGGCCTTTCCGATCAATTCGATCAGCCCAGAGCATCTGACCAACAACGTCCTCGCGCTCGCCAAGGCCGCCAAGGCCGCCAAGGCCTTCAACGTGCCGACCGTGCTCAGCACCATCAACGGCGAAGGCGGCCCGCTGCGCGATCCGCTCTTTGCCGGCATCACCGAGGTCTTCCCCGATATCACCCCCATCGACCGCACCAACACCAACGCCTGGTCCGACCCGGCCTTTGTCGCGGCGGTGCAGGCCACCGGCCGCAAGAAGCTGGTCATGGCCGGCCTCTGGACCGAGGTCTGCCTGGCCCAGACGACGCTCTCGGCCATGAAGGACGGGTACGAGGTCTATTTCGTCGCCGACGCCTCGGGCGGGCTGTCGCCGGAGGCGCACCAGATGGCCTGCCAGCGCATGATCCAGGCGGGCGCGCATCCGCTCACCTGGTTCGCGACGCTGGCCGAATGGTGCCCCGACAATGCCGATCCGCTGTACCAGACGACCTATCCGGTCGCGCTGCAACACGGCGGCGGCGTGCAATGGGGCGTGGAATACATCCTGGCGAACCTGCCGCAGCAGGGCGGAGGGGGCCAATGACCGACCACAAGCTGTCGCGCGACAACGCGGCCGTGGTGCTCGTCGATTTCCTCGCCGGGTTCCTGCCGGGGGTTAAGACGATCCCCCACACCCTGCTGGAAAAGAACGCCGAGGCCTTTGCCCGCGTCTCCGAGATCTTCGGTCTGCCGACGATCCTGCTGGGCGACGAGGGCGGCTTTCGCGGCAATTTCTTCCCCGGCGTGGTGGCGCATGCCGGCCACGCCACGCGGATCGAACGCAGCGCCGTCAGCGCCTGGGACGTGCCGCAGTTTCGCGAGGAGATCGAACGCTTCGGCCGCCGCAAGATCGTGCTTGGCGGCATCTCCATCGACATCTGCACCTCGGAACTCGCGCTCGACCTGCTGGCGGCGGGGTACGAAGTCTATGTGGTCGTGGACGTCTCGGGCTCGGATTCGGCGCTGAACGAACAGGCGGCCATGATGCGCCTGACACAGGCGGGCGCCGTCATGATAAACTGGGCTGCGGTCGCCTCGGAACTCATGCGCGACTGGGCCAGCGCCGAGGGCCCCGCGGTCGGAGAGCTCTATCAGGAGCTTTCGGCCTGGGGGAACAAGGTCTGACCCCCTGCGCCGACGGCGCCCGACGAGAGAACAACAACCGGAGCCTTCGGGACATGGACATTCGACATGAAGAAAGCGGCAGCAAGGGCCGGTATTTCTATTCGGCCGAGGGCGGGCCGCTGGCCGAGATGACCTATTCGGTCGCGGGCAGCGCGATGATCATCATCGACCACACCGAGGTGCCCGAGGCCTATCGCGGCCAGGGCGTCGGCCAGGCCCTGGTCCAACGCGCGGTCGAGGACATGCGCCGTGCCGGCAAGAAGATCATGCCGCTCTGTCCCTTCGCCGCCGCGCAATTCCGGCGCCATCCGGACTGGCAGGACGTGCTCTCGCGATGAGAGGCGCCGGGCCTGAAGCGGCGCCTCGGAACGGCCAGACCTGGAACGGGATCGAGTGTTTGGGCCTTGAGGAAAAAGCGGACCGGGCCCTGGGCTGCTCGCACGAAGACACAATCTTCGGAGCAGAGGGCGACGCGCTCATCGGCTATCGGCCTGTCTTTCGTTGCTGAGCACTACGAGCGGCCCCCCGCCTCGGCCCAGACGGTAGCTGCTATTGCCCTGCCGAAGACGGGGAAACTCAGCGTACCAAAGCATGTACCAAGGTCTCAACTCCAATGGAGCGAAAGATGTTTTCACGGACGTCTATCCGGGAGGACACTGCATCGAACTTGACCTGCACTAGGTGAGTCTGTTGTCTGAACCGGCAGATGCCGACACCTTCCGGTTCGATGACAGCGAGAGAGACGCGACGGTGAAGAAACTGGGCCTCGATGCCACCGACATTCGCATCCTCAGCGCCGTGCAGACCCATGGGCAGATCAGCAAGACACGTCTTTCCGAGATCGTGAACATCTCGGCCACGCCCTGCTGGGCGCGGCTCGACCGGTTGAAGGCGGCGGGCTACATCCGCGGCTACCACGCGGATATCGCGCTGGACCGGATCTGCGACTTCACGCAGGTCATTGTGACGGTATCCCTCACACATCACCGCAAGGCCGATTTCGACCGCTTCGAAGGCTGGGTCGCGCGCCACGACGAGGTGACCGAATGCATCGCCACCGGTGGCGGCATGGACTACGTGATGAAGACGGTCTGCCCGACCCTCGCCGCCTTCCAGCAGCTGATGCAATCCATGCTCGAGGCCGAGCTCGGGGTCGACCGCTACATGACCTACATCGCGACTCGCGTGGTCAAGGCAAGCCGCCCGAACATCGCCAAACTGGCCGGTCCGGTGCCCCGCGACCAATCGGCCTGAGAGCTGCCAGAAAATCAGCCTGAACAGACTGCGGCCTGCCCGTTTTTTGGACCGCTGAACGCATCTTTTGCCGCGTAAATAGGCGCATCTTCCACCCCTCCCGGGCCGAGCCCCGGGGCAAGCAGAGGCGCAAGCATAGAT
The DNA here is from genome assembly GCA_964397775.1 of uncultured Rhodobacterales bacterium. Classification (GTDB taxonomy): domain Bacteria; phylum Pseudomonadota; class Alphaproteobacteria; order Rhodobacterales; family Rhodobacteraceae; genus Allosediminivita. The sequence goes on from CAYNKL010000049.1 coordinate 17,757, forward strand.
GCACGCAGACGAGTTCGGTTTCGGCACGCAGATTCGGAAATCCCCGTATTTCGACGCCACCGTGCGGTGGGGGGCGAAGGGATTTTCCGTTTACAATCATATGTATATCCCGCGCGACTTCGGCGACCCGGAACAGAACTTCTGGAATCTCGTGAACGACGCGATCCTCTGCGACGTGGCGGTCGAGCGTCAGGTCGAAATCACCGGTCCCGACGCCTCGCACTTCGTCCAGATGCTCACGCCGCGCGATCTGTCGACCATGGCCGTCGGCCAGTGCAAATACGTGCTCATCACCAATGCCGAGGGCGGCATCCTGAACGATCCGATCCTGCTGCGCCTGGCCGAGAACCATTACTGGATCTCGCTTGCCGACAGCGACGTGCTGCTCTGGGCGCAGGGCGTGGCGGTGCATTCCGGCCTCGACGTGCACATCTGTGAACCCGACGTCTCGCCGCTGCAGCTTCAGGGGCCGAAATCCGGCCTCATCATGCAGGCGCTCTTTGGCGACGAGATCCAGAGCCTGAAATACTACTGGCTGCGCGAACTGGAGCTCGACGGCATCCCGCTGGTCGTCTCGCGCACCGGCTGGTCGAGCGAGCTCGGCTACGAGATCTACCTGCGCGACGGCTCCAAGGGCGACGCCCTGTGGGAACGGATCATGGCCGCGGGCATGGAGTTCGGTCTGAAGCCGGGCCACACCTCGTCGATCCGCCGGATCGAGGGCGGGATGCTGTCCTATCACGCCGATGCCGACATCCACACCAACCCCTACGAGCTTGGCCTCGACCGGCTGGTGAACCTCGACATGGAGGCCGATTTCATCGGCAAGGCGGCCCTGAAGCGCATCCGCGACGAAGGTGTCACGCGCCTGCAGGTCGGGCTGGTCATCGACGCCGATCCGCTCAAGGGTCCCAACACCACCTTCTGGCCGATCAACAGCGCCGGTGCGCAGGTCGGCAAGGTGACCTCGGCGGTCTACTCCCCGCGGCTTAAGCGCAACATCGCGCTGGCCATGGTCGACGTCGGGCACGCCCACGTCGGGATGCAGGTCGAGGTGGTTCTGCCCTCGGGCCCGACCACGGCCACCATCGTCGAACGCCCCTTCTTCGACGCCAAGAAATCGCTCGCCGCGGCATAAGTCTTGTCAGATCGGGCACTCTGCCTGCACTGTGAACCCATGCCGGACCCGTCTTCGGGTCCGGCAGCCCGTCCAACGCGCGTCGCGACCGCCCTGCCGCCGACAGACCGGCGCCGGGCATCGGGGCCGCCACACTCGGAAGGCCCGGACATGAGCATCCTCCTGCGTGACCTAGACGACGATGGCGTCCTGCGCCTGACCCTGAACGCGCCCGAGAAACGCAATGCGCTGTCCGAGGACATGCTGACCGCGCTCGGCAGTGCCTTTGCCGAGGCCGGCACCGACCCTCGGGTGCGGGTCATCGTCCTCGCGGCCAATGGCAAGGCTTTCTGCGCCGGGCACGACCTCAAGGAAATGACCGCCGGACGCGCGGGCGAGGATCGCGGCCGCGCCTACTTTACCCGCGTGCTGACCCAGTGTTCCGCCGTGATGCAGGGCATCGTCACCTGCCCCAAGCCGGTGATCGCCGAGGTCACCGGCATCGCCACCGCCGCGGGCTGCCAGCTGGTAGCAAGCTGCGATCTCGCCATCGCGGCGGACACCGCGCAGTTCAGCACGCCGGGCGTGCACATCGGGCTCTTCTGCTCGACCCCGATGGTGGCGCTGTCGCGCAACGTGGCCAACAAGCACGCGATGGAGATGCTTCTGGTGGGCGACATGACCCCCGCCGATCGCGCCGCCGAGATCGGGCTGGTCAACCGCAGCGTCGCCCCCGATGCCCTGCGGGACGAGGTGATGGCCATGGCCCGCAAGATCGCCGCCAAATCCTCGATGACGCTCGCGACCGGCAAGCGCGCCTTCTACGCCCAGCGCGAGATGTCGCTGGTCGAGGCCTACGACTACGCCAGCCAGGTGATGGTCGAGAACATGCTGGCCCGCGATGCCGAGGAAGGCATCGGCGCCTTCATCGAAAAGCGCAGCCCCGAATGGCAGGATGCCTGACCCATGGCGACCCCTTACAACACCGGCCTCGACCGCAACCCCGCGAACTACCAGCCGCTGACGCCGGTCGGCTTTCTCGAACGCGCAGCGACGGTCTTCCCCGACCACACGGCCATCGTCCACGGCCCGCTGCGCCGCAGCTATGCCGAGTTCTACGACCGCTCGCGGCAGCTCGCCTCGGCACTGGCGCAGGCCGGGATCGCCCGGGGCGACACAGTCTCCGCCCTTCTGGCCAACACGCCCGCCATGCTGGAATGCCACTACGGCGTTCCCATGTGCGGCGCGGTCCTGCACGCGATCAACACGCGGCTCGACGCGGCCATCATCGCCTTCCAGCTCGATCACGCGCTGTCGAAACTCGTCATCGTGGATGCCGAATTCCTGCCTCTGCTGACCGAGGCGCTGGCGCTGTGCAAGGCGGCGCCCACCGTGATCCTCTACGACGACCCGGAATACGACGGGCCGCGCGCCGCCTCGGACGCCATGGAGTACGAGGCCTTCGTCGCCATCGGCGACCCCGCCTTCGCCTGGCTCATGCCCGAGGACGAGTGGGACGCCATCGCCATCAGCTACACCTCCGGCACCACCGGCGACCCCAAGGGCGTCGTCACCCATCACCGGGGGGCCTACCTTCTGGCGCAGGGCAACGCGCTGACGGCTTCGATGGCGAAACACGCGGTCTACCTCTGGACCCTGCCCATGTTCCACTGCAACGGCTGGTGCTTCCCCTGGACGCTCTCGGCCATCATCGGCACGCATGTCTGCCTGCGCCAGGTCCGGGCCGAACCGATCTGGGCGGCGCTCGCCGAGGAGGGGGTGACGCATCTCTGCGGCGCGCCAATCGTCATGTCCCTGATGATCTCTGCCCCGGCCGGCGCGAAACGCGCGCTCCCGCGGCCGGTGCAGTTCTTCACCGCCGCCGCGCCGCCGCCCGAAAAGCTGCTGGCGGAAATGAAGGACGCGGGCTTCGACATCACCCACCTCTATGGCCTCACCGAAACCTACGGTCCCTCAGTCGTCAACGACTGGCACGCGGAGTGGTCCGACCTGCCCCGCGCCGAACAGGCCCGGCTCAAGTCGCGGCAGGGCGTGCGCTACCTCCCGCTTGAGGGGCTGGAGGTGCTCGACCCCGACACCATGCTGCCCGTCCCCCGCGACGGTCAGACCATGGGCGAGGTCATGTTCCGCGGCAACGTCGTGATGAAGGGCTATTTCCGCAATCCGAAGGCCACCGAAGAAGCCTTCCGCGGCGACTGGTTCCATTCCGGCGATCTCGGCGTGGTGCATCCCGACGGCTACATCCAGCTCAGGGACCGCTCCAAGGACGTCATCATCTCGGGGGGCGAGAACATCTCCTCCATCGAGGTGGAGGAAGTGCTCTACCGGCACGAGGCCGTCGCCGTCGCCGCCGTCGTCGCCATGCCGCACGAGAAATGGGGCGAGACGCCCTGCGCCTTCGTCGAACTGGCCGAGGGGCAGCAGACCGACGCCGAGGCCCTGCGCGCCTGGTGCCGCGATCACCTGGCCCACTACAAGGTGCCCGGCCGCTTCGTCTTTGCCCCGATCCCGCGCACGCCCACCGGCAAGATCCAGAAATTCGTCCTGCGCGAACAGCTGCGTTCGCCCGAACAGGATCCAACGCGGCAGGACGCCTAGGTTCTGCTGCTCGACAGGCTCAGGGACTGGCTCGTCGTCGCAACTGATGTCCGACCTGGTGTCGGCTGCCGCAATTGATCCGTGGCGGCGACAGTCACCTATGGGAAATGATCCCGGCGTTATCTCCGAGTTGGCGCTTATCTCGTCGAATGCGCGCTGCAGAATTCCCTGTCGCCAGCTCCCATCCCCACCCGGCTTCTCAGAAGGCAAGTGCCCGGAAGGGGAGCCATGCGGCCCCGATCGACGAGGCATCCTCGCCGACATCCGACAGCACCAGCTCCGGCAACCGTCGGGCAAAGCCGTAGCGCTTGCGGCGGAAATAGGTGGCCCGTCCGGCCAGGGTTCTTGCGAACTCGGACGGGGCCTGACCGCCCAGAACGATGCAGTCGGGGTCGATCAGCCCGGAAATGGCGCTGATCATGCTGTCGAACTGCGGCTGAACCCGCCTCAGCCAGGGTTCGACCTCGGGCCAGCCTTCCGAAAGCGCCCGCCCCAGATCCGCGAGCCCGGCAACATGGTGTCCCGATTTCCTCAGCTTCTCGATGAGAAGGCCGGGTGCCGGGCGCAGATGGTAGACAGCATCGGGAAAGATGCCGCCGACCTCGCCTGCATTCCCGAAGGCGCCCGTCATGATGCGGCCATCGGAAATGACCCCGGCTCCCAGCCCGTAGCTCATATCCACGAAGACGAGGTTGTCGTGCTTCTGACCCGCCCCGAACATGGCCTCGCTCAGCGCGGCCGCGTTGGCCGTATTCTCCGACCAGCAGGGCAGTCCGAACCGCCTCGACACCAACGGCGCAATCTCGACCTTGGCCCAATGCGAAAGGGCATGAGGCGGGCTGTAGCGCCAGTCCGCGATAACATAGCCCGCGATTGCAAAGCCGATGCCCAGAACGTCGGCCCGGTCAAACTGCATCTCTTCCAGAAGACTCTCGAAGGCAGAGTCGACCCGGTCGAGAACGCTGTCGACCGGGTCGCCGTCGATCTCGAAGGACCGCGACCGGTGCCCCCCTGCCAGATCGCTGCACGAGACCCCTACCCTGTTGGTGTCCAGCGCCACGCCGAGGGAACAGGCGAAACCGGGGTTGAGGTGAACGCTCGGGCTGGGCTGTCCGCGCCGCCCGCCGGCGGTCTGTCCGAAGCCGATCAACCCGTCGTCCTGCAGCCCACCAAGCAACCGATGGACCGATTGCTGCGCCATGTCCATCTCGGCGCCCAGCTCCGCGCGCGTCACGTTCGGCCGCCGCCAGATCAGCGAAAGGAGCTTTCTTTCGCTCGGACGCACCAGCGCCCCGTCATGCCTGCGAAAGCGCGGCGCCAGCAGAGTGGTTGGCTCGGTGGGGAAGCAATTCGAGGGGATCGGCATTCCGGGGGCCTATCAGGGTTTCACGCCTGATGACCGAATGACCTTTTCGGGGCAAGTTTCTAGCTGCCGATGCTTTCAAGGGACGTCCCCGAAGCCACACGGAAGCCAGCATGGCCGGTCGTGCTGTCGGGCGTGTTCCGGGTGCGGGAATGGACGTGGTAGCGGTCGCAATAGCTGGCGTGGCACAGGTAGGATCCCCCACGTTGCACCCGGCCGTCCGCGGACGGCCCGGCCTGGGCGCCGCCCGGCAACGGACCGAACCTGTCCGCGACCCATTCCCAGACATTGCCCGTCATGTTGAAAAGCCCGTAACCGTTCGGCGCGAAGCTCTGCGCCGGCATGGTTCCGCGCCAGGCCCCTCCTGCAGCCGGCACGTCGGGAAAGGTGCCGTCGAAGGTATTCATCGCCGGCTGCCCGCCGGGGCGAAAGGCATTGCCCCAGGGAAACTTCTGCCGGGCCAGCCCACCACGCGCGGCGCGTTCCCATTCCGCTCCGTGCGGAAGGCGCAGGCCCGCCCACCGGCAGTAGGCCACCGCGTCATACCACGCGATGTGAACCGCCGGATGATCCGAACGGTCCTCGACCGAGGAGCCCGGCCCTTCCGGGGCGGACCAGCAGGCCCCCGCGACCTCGCGCCACCAGGGCATCCCGACCGGGACCCGGGGGTTCACCTGCGGCCGCCCCACCAGCAGATGGAAGACGAAGCTCCAGCCTTCCGTCTCGGCGAGGGTCTTGTAGCCCGTCGCCGCCACGAAGCGGCCGAACTGGGCGTTGGTGACGGCGGTGGGGGCGATGCGGAAGGGGCCGACCTTTACCCTGCGGCGGGGGGCGTCCAGATCCCCGGCATGGCTCGACTTGCGGGCGCCCATCTCGAAGAAGCCGCCGGGGATCGGGCGCAATGCCTCGCGCAGCTCTGCCCGCACCTCCGGCGGCGCGGGCGCAATATCCAGCGCACGCTCCATGTGCGCGCCGGCCCCAAGCGATGGCGCGCCGGAGGGCGCACAGCATGTCCCCGCGGCTGACGCCGTCGGGTGCCCGCAGCCGCTCATCCCCGCTGACCCGGATCAAGCTGGTCGCGCAGCCAGTCGCCAAGCATGCTGATGGCAAGGGTCGTCAGCACGATCACCGCGGCCGGGCACAACAACACCCAAGGCGCCGTCTGCAGGTAGGTGCGCCCGTAGCCCACCATGTTGCCAAGGTCCGTGTTCGGCGGCTGGATCCCGAGCCCGAGGAAACTCAGACCCGCCGCGGCAAGGATCACCTCGGGAAAGGCGAGCGTGGCCGAGACCACCAGTGTGGCCGCCATGTTCGGCACCATGTGGCACAGGTAAAGACGCCCCGGCCCGGCACCAAGCTGCTCGACCGCGCGCATGTAGCCCTGCCCGTAGGCGGCAAGCGCGAGTCCCCGCACCACCCGTGCGTGACGTTCCCAGCCGTAAAAGGCGAGCAGGCACACCAGCAGGATGAAGGAGTTGCCGAAGAAGGCCAGCGCCGACAACGCCAGGATGATGAAGGGCAGCGCCGCCTGCACGTCGATCAGGATCAGCACAAGCTGTTCGACGAAGCCACGGAAATGCGCCGCGAGCAGCCCCATGATGCCCCCGAACAGCACCCCGAGGATGGTCGCAGAGACCGCCAGCGACAGGCTGACCCGGATCGACACGATCAGACGTGCCAGCACGTCGCGCCCCAGCTGGTCGGTGCCCAGCGGATGGGCCCACCCGCCCCCCATGAGGGCCGGAGGCTGCAGCCGGGCGGTCAGGTCCATCTCGGTGATCGTATAGGGCTTCAACCAGTGCGCGAAAAGCGCCACGAGGATCATCAGCGCCATCCAGACCATGGACAGCACTACGCTCAACGGCAGGTACGGAAGCCGCTCTCTCAGGCCCGTCCGCGCCGGTGCACTGGTGATCGAGACATCAGCAGGCATCATCCCGCCTCCCGCATTCTGGGGTCGAGCCAGCCGTAGAGCAGGTCGACGATCATGTTGGACACCACCATCGTGGTCGCGACGAGAACCAGCACGCATTGCACCACGGCCACGTCCCGCGACGCGACCGAGCTGATGATCAGCTGCCCGATGCCGGGCCAGGAAAACACGCTTTCAGTAACCACGGCACCGGCCAGCAGGCCCCCGACCATGAAGCCGATCATCGTGATGACCGGAATGGCCGCGTTCGGCAGGGCGTGGCGCATGACCACCTCGCGCCAGATCAGGCCCTTGGCGCTGCCGGTGCGGATATAGGGCTGGTCAAGCACTTCGATCATGGCGGACCGGGTGAACCGCGCGAGGATCGCGGCCCAGCCGGTGGCAAGCGTCAGGATCGGCATGATCATCGACCGCCAGCTGTCATTGCCGCCCGAAGGCAGCCATTGCAGGTTCACCGCGAAGATCAGCACCAGCACCAGCCCGAAGACAAAGCCCGGCACGGCAAAGCCAGAGACGGCGCCAAGCATGACGATCCGGTCCAGCGGCTTGCCCCGGTGCAGCGCCGCCACGATGCCCGCGCCGACACCCGTGATGATGCCAAGGATCAGGGCCGGCAGCATGATCTGCAGCGTCACCCCGACCCGGTCCAGCACCTTGGTCAGCGCGTCCGCGCCGTCCAGCATGGATCGGCCGAACTGCCCCTGCAGCAGGTCGCTCATGTAGCTGCCGAACTGCACCCAGAGCGGCCGGTCGAGGCCCCATGCCTCGTGAAAGGCCGCGATCGCCTCGGGAGGGGCGTCAGGGCCCAGCACGACGATGGCCGGATCCGAGGTCGTCCGCAGGGCGAGGAAGGCCGCCAGCACCACGATGAAGATGGTCAGAAGCGCACGCAGGATGCGGCGCAGCAGGAAACCGGTCATGCGAATACCTCCTCTTGGCCGATCACCGCCTCGCCGACGAAGTGGCAGGCGGCCTGCCGCCCGGCGCCGACATCGCGCAGCCCGGGAAGCTCCGAGGCACAGCGCGCGCGCACGGCGGGGCAGCGCGGATGGAATGGGCAGCCTGCGGGCCTCTGGGAGGGATCAGGCGGCTCGCCCTCAAGTCGCGGGCGGGGTGTCTCGCGGAAGGGATCCGGGATCGAGGCCACGAGGATCTGCGTGTAGGGATGCTGCGGATCGGAGAAAAGCTGCTCCGGCGTCCCGCGCTCGACCACGCGGCCAAGGTACATGACGGCCACCTCGTCGGCGATGTTGCCGACCAGCTTCAGGTCGTGGGAAATGAACATCATCCCCAGCCCGAACTCCTTCTGAAGCCTGAGCAGGATGTTGACCACCTGCGCCTGGATGGAAACGTCGAGTGCCGACACCGGCTCGTCGCAGACCAACAGGTCCGGCGCGGTCGCCAGCGCCCGCGCCAGCACCGCCCTCTGACGCTGACCGCCCGAAAGCTGCAGGGGATGACTATGACCCTGGTCGGGGCGCAGGCCGACGGCGGCCAGAAGGTCGGCCACGCGATCCTTTCGGGTCCGGGCCGTGCCGATATCGTGGATCACCATGGGCTCGGCCACCTGCTCGGCCACGGTCATCCGCTTGTCGAGCGCGCCGAGCGGATCCTGGAACACCATCTGCGCGCGGGCGCGCATCTGCCGCCAGTCCCGGCTGCCCGGCTTCGGCATCGGCTTGCCATCGAACAGCACCTCGCCGGCGTCCGGCACCTCGAGCCCCAGTGCGACCCGGCCCGTTGTGGACTTGCCGCAGCCGGACTCTCCGACCACGCCCAGAACCTTGCCGCGCTCCACGCTCAGGCTGACGTCCTCGAGCACGCTCACCGTCCGCGACGGCTTCAGCAGCCCGCCAGGCGACGTGTAGCGGCGGCTGATATTCCTGAGTTCAAGCAGGGACATGAGTGGTCTTCTCCTCGGGCCTCACGCCCTGCTGCGCCTTCGTCAGGACACAGGCCGCAAGGTGGTCGGGACGGTCCGTCGGGCGCAGGGCGGGCTGGCGGGCGCACTCGGCCCGGGCGTGCAGGCAGCGCGGCGCAAAGGCACAGCCCTCGGGCATGTTCCAGGGCTCGGGCACCTGGCCGCGGATCGGCACCAGTGCGCCGGCGGCTGCCCCCAGTCGTGGGGCAGCGGCGATCAGTCCGGCAGTGTAGGGATGCGCGGGGCGCTTCAGTATCTCGGCGACAGGCGCGCTCTCTAC
>CAYNKL010000050.1:0-22806 GCA_964397775.1 uncultured Rhodobacterales bacterium
CGTCGTGCTTCAGAGGAAAGGCAAGGCGTCGCGCTGATATCTTTCAACCCCAGGGAGGACTAACATGAAACATCTGGCACTCACGACCGCGCTCGTCGGCAGCCTCGCGCTGCCCGCCGCCGCGGAAACGATCGGGGTCTCGATCCCCGCTGCCACCCACGGCTGGGCCGGCGCTCTGAACTTCCACGCCGAACAGACCGTCGAGCGGCTGGAGAAGCAGTACGAGAACCTCGATTTCGTGCTGACCACCACCCCGGATTCCGGCACCCAGATCAGCGATCTCGAAGACATGGTCGCCACGCGCAACATCGACGCGCTGGTGGTTCTGCCCTTCGAATCCGAACCGCTGACCGGCCCGATCCAGCGCATTGCCGAGAGTGGCACCTGGGTGACCGTGGTGGACCGCGGCCTGTCTCAGGAGGGGATCGAGAACCTCTACGTGGCCGGTGACAACGAAAGCTTCGGCAAGACCGCCGGGGACTACTTCGTCGAGAACCTGGGCGAAGGCAGCAAGGTCGTCGTCCTGCGCGGCATCCCCACCAGCATCGACAACGAGAGGGTCGAAGCTTTCCAGGCGGCGCTCGACGGCTCCGGGGTCGAGATCCTGGCCATGGAGCACGGCAACTGGAACCGCGACGACGCCTTCACGGTGATGCAGGACTACCTGTCGCGCTATCCCGAGATCGACGCGGTCTGGGCGGCTGACGACGACATGGCCGTCGGTGCCATCGGCGCGATCGAACAGGCCGGTCGCGAGGACGAGATGTGGGTCGTCGGCGGCGCCGGCATGAAGGAGATGGTTCGCCGCGTCCAGGAGGGTGACGACATGGTGCCCGTGGACGTGACCTACCCGCCCGCCATGATTGCCACGGCGATCGAGCTGACGGCTCTTGGCGTCATGTCCGAGGGCGTGCCGATGTCGGGGGAGTTCATCATCTCCTCCGAGCTGATCACGCAGGAAAACGCCGAGCAGTACTACTACGAGGACAGCCCCTACTGATCCTCCGGGGGGCCGCGGGAGGCGGCCCCCACCCTTCCCATCTGTCCATCGGAAGAAATCAACCTAAAGCTGCAAAATTCTCGCTTAAGTTGATGACAACGATTACACGATCATGCAAACTTTGAGAGGGAGGACTCATGACACATCACATTCAAAACGCCGCACTCGGAACCATCCTTGCCGGTGCAATCGCCTTTCCCGCCGTCGCGCAGGAGGGACAGCCCATCGCCGTGCAGATGTACACGCTGCGCGATCTCGGCACGCTGGAAGAGCAGTTGCAGGCTGTCGAAGACGCTGGCGTGACGGCCATCGAGACCGTTGGCACGCAGGACGTCTCCGCAGAGGACCTGAACAGCATGCTCGACGAACATGGGATCGAGGTCGTTTCCAGCCATGTGCAACTGGCCACCCTTCGCAACGAACTCGACGAGGCCGTCGCTTTCAACAAGGCGATCGGGAACGACACGATCACCGTGCCCTACCTGCCCGAAGATCAGCGCCCGACCGACGCCGCAGGATGGCAGGAGCTGGGCGAGGAACTCGGTGGCATCGCCGCGGAGCTCGCAGAAGAAGACATGCGCCTCGGCTATCACAACCACGACTTCGAGATGGTCGACTATGACGGTCAGACCGCCCTCGAAATCATGTTCGAGGCCGCAGGCCCCGACGTTCTTGCCCAGATCGACCTCGCCTGGGTGGATCGTGGCGGGCATGATCCGGCCGAATACCTGCGCACCATCGGCGACCGGGTCTTTGCCGTCCATGCCAAGGACAACGCCCCCGAAGGCGAAAACGAAGACCAGCGCGGCTTCGCGGCGGTCGGAGCCGGCACCCTGGATTGGCCAGGCATCCTCGACGCCGCGCAAGAGGTCGGTGTCGAATGGTACATCATCGAACACGACCTGCCCGCCGACGCCGCGGGCGTGATCGCCGAGGGCGCGGATTTCCTGCGCGAGGAACTGCCCGCGCACGCGGCCTCCAACTGATCCCCTGATCGAGGTCCCGCCACCGGGGGGGACCTGCACCCCGACACGACAATGCCGGCTTCGGCCGTCCCGCGCTTTTCGGGACGGTGCACGGAGGAGGTGCGCCGGCAACCAAGGGAGGACATCATGGACAGGTCAACGATCACGCGCCGCCAGCTTGCCTTGGGCACACTGGCCGGCGTCGCGGTGGCACGGGCAGGTGTCACAAGAGCACAGTCGCCCGAGGGGCCCTCCGGCAACCGTGTCCGGCACTCCGTCGCCCGGTGGACATTCGGGGACATGCCGCTGCCCGAGTTGTGCAACCTTGCCAGCGACATTGGCATGCAGGCCATCGACCTCGTGGGCCCAGAGGACTGGCACGTACTCCGGGACGCCGGGCTCGACAGTTCCATGTGCAACGGCGCCGAACCCAATCTCACCGACGGCTTTGCCGATCCGCAATTTCATGACGCCCTCGTGCAGAGCTACGAACGCCACATCGACCTTGTGGCAGAGGCAGGCTACCGCAACCTGATCCTGTTCAGCGGCAACGGCCGCGGCATCGATCCCGGCAAGGGTCTTGCCAACGCGGAAGCGGGCATCAAGCGCATTCTCCGGCGGGCCGAACAGCGCGGCGTCGTGCTGCAGATGGAGCTGCTGAACTCCAAGGTCGATCACCCTGGCTACATGGCGGACAACTCGCCCTGGGGTGTCGAGCTGTGCAACCGCCTCGGCTCCGACAATTTCCGCCTGCTCTACGACATCTATCACATGCAGATCATGGAGGGCGACGTGATCCGTACGATCCGGGATCATGGCGACTGCTTCGGACACTACCACACCGCCGGCGTTCCCGGCCGCCACGAGATCGGCGAGGACCAGGAGTTGCGCTATCCCGCCATTGTGCGCGCGATCCAGGAGACCGGCTTCGACGGCTACCTCGCGCAGGAATTCATTCCCAGCGCAGCAGACATGCAGACAGCCAGCGACGCGCTTCGCGACGCGGTGGAGATCTGCACCGTCTGAGACATCCAGCTTTGTGCCAGAGGAGGAGACAACAATGGCTGACGAAATGCACTACGACGCGATCGTCGTGGGGTCCGGCATCAGTGGTGGCTGGGCCGCCAAGGAACTGACCGAGAAGGGGCTCAAGGTGCTGCTGCTCGAGCGCGGCCGCAACATCGAGCACATCACCGACTATACCAACGGCCAGAAGGAAGCGTGGGACTACCCTCACCGCGGCGAAGCCACCCGCGAGATGGTCGAGAAGCACCCGACACTCAGCCGCGACTATCCGCTCAACGAGCCGACCAACGGCATGTGGGCCGACGAGCAGAAGAACCCCTACACCGAGGAAAAGCGCTTCGACTGGTTCCGGGGCTACCACGTGGGCGGGCGCTCCCTGCTCTGGGGGCGGCACAGCTATCGCTGGAACCCGACGGACTTCGAGGCCAACGCCGAAGAGGGCATCGCCGTCGATTGGCCGATCCGCTACGACGACCTTGCCCCCTGGTACGACTACGTCGAGGGCCATGCCGGCATCTCTGGCAACCGGGACGGGCTCGACGTGCTGCCCGACGGCAACTTCCAGCCCCCGATCCCGCTGAACATCGTGGAAAAGACGGTCTCCGAGCGGCTCGCCAAGGAGTTCGAGGGCACGCGCCATCTCATCAACGCGCGCATGTCCAACATGACCGAGGCCAAGCCGGACGAGGGTCGCAGCGCCTGCCAGTATCGCGACAAGTGCTGGCTCGGCTGCCCCTACGGCGCCTATTTCTCGACCCAATCCTCGACACTACCCGCCGCCATGGCCACCGGTAACCTCACCCTGCGGCCGCATTCGATCGTGCGACAGGTCATGTACGACCGCGACAACAAACGCGCCACCGGCGTCGAGGTCATCGATGCCGAGACCAACCAGACCTACGAATACACCGCCGACGTGATCTTCCTGAATGCGTCGACCTTCAATTCGACCTGGATTCTCATGAATTCCGCCACCGATGTCTGGGAGGGCGGTCTCGGGTCGTCCTCGGGCGAGCTTGGCCACAACGTGATGGACCACCACTTCCGCACCGGTGCCACCGCCACCATCGAGGGTTTCGAGGACAAGTACTACTTTGGCCGCCGTCCCACGGGCTACTACATGCCGCGCTACCGCAATTGGGGCGCCGACACGCGCGATTACGTCCGCGGCTTCGGCTATCAGGGCTCGGCCAGCCGCGATGGCTGGGATCGATCCGTCGCCGAACTCGGCACCGGGGAAGGTCTGAAGGAAGCCCTTTCCAAGCCCGGCCAATGGAGCATGATGATGCTCGCTTTCGGCGAGATGCTTCCCGCCCACGAGAACCACATCGCACTCGATCCCCACGTCACCGACGCCTGGGGGCTACCGGTCCTGAAGTTCTCGGTCGAGATCGGCGAGAATGAAGAGATGATGCGCAAGGATATGCGCGCCGACGCGGTCGAGATGCTTTCCGCTGCGGGCGGCTCCGATGTCCAGGGCTTCGACTGGGGCTACGCGCCCGGCATGGGCATCCACGAGATGGGCACCGCGCGCATGGGGCGCGACCCGAAAACCAGCGTGCTGAACGCGCACAACCAGGTCTGGGACGCGCCGAACGTCTTCGTCACCGACGGTGCCTGCATGACGTCGGCCTCCTGCGTGAACCCTTCGCTCACATACATGGCGCTGACCGCGCGGGCCGCCGATTTCGCCGTGTCGGAACTGAAGAAAGGAAACCTCTGATGAACCGCAGACAGCTTCTCCAGATGATCGCGGCGGCGACGGGGACCGCCTTCATCGCCGGCACCGTTCGCGCCTACGAGCCCACCGAAACCGGCAAGAACCTCTTCACCGCCGAAGATGGCGCCCTGCTGAACGAGCTTGGCGAGACGATCCTTCCCGCGACGGACACGCCAGGCGCAAAGGATGCCGACGTCGGCCCGTTCATCACGCAGTACGTGTCCGACTGCTACGATGACGACCAGCAGGCGCTGTTCCGCGAGGGCCTGAAGGACCTGCGCGAACGGACCCAGGTGGTCTACGGCACCGATTTCGCGAACCTCACCGACAGCCAGCGCCGCGCCTTCGTCGATGACCTCGACCAGGCCGCCAAGATCATCGCGGCATCGGCTGGTGAAAAGGCGGGGCCGGGCGACCTGCACTGGTTCACCATGATGAAGCAGCTCGTCATCTTCGCCTTCTTCACCTCCGAAGTCGGCGGCACCGAGGTGCTTCGCTACGTTCAGGTGCCGGGCCGCTTCGATGGCGACGTCGACTACAACGGCGAGCCCGCCTGGGCGACCTGAACCGATCGGGCGCCGGACCACCGGCGCCCCCTGCTCGAAAATGGGAGGAGACAGACCATGAGATGGACGATGACCATTCTGGCCACGCTGGCGCTTGCGACGCCCGCCGCAGCCCAGGAAATGACCGACGCCCAGCGATCGCAGGTGACCGAACTGGACGGCCCTGTGCCCGCCAGGATCGAGGCCCCTGCCGAGGGCGCACCCTCGGATGCCACCCTGCTCTTCGGTGGCGAGAATCTCGACGCATGGGAAAGCGTCGAAGGCGGGCCCGCAGAATGGACCGTCGAGGACGGGATCATGCGCGTGAACCGCGGCAGCGGCGCGATCCGGACAACGCAGGATTTCTGCGACGTACAGCTCCACATCGAATGGCGCGCTCCTTCCGAGACCGAGGGCTACGACGGGCAGGATCGCGGGAACTCGGGCGTCTTCCTGCAGGAGCGCTATGAGGTGCAGGTGCTCGACAGCTACGACAACCCGACCTACGCCAACGGCCAGGCCGCCTCTATCTACAAGCAGCACATCCCGCTCGTGAACGCCTCGCGCCCGCCGGGCGAATGGCAGAGCTATGACATCATCTACACCGCGCCCGAGTTCGGCTCGGACGACCGCGTGCGCGAACCGGCTCACGTCACGGTCCTTCACAACGGCGTCGTCGTGCAGAACCACGTCGAAATCCAGGGCAAGACCGTCTGGATCGGCGCCCCGAGCTACGACGAGGCGCACGGTTGCGCGCCGATCATGCTTCAGGATCACGACGCCGACGTGGCCTATCGCAACATCTGGGTCCGCGACCTGTCCTGATCCCTGGAGGCATCTCCCTGCCCTGTCGATGGATCGGGCCGGATCGCGGAACCCGGACCGCCCGCCGATGCTTGTCATCGGCGGGCTTCTTTCAGCCCGGCGATTTCAGAGGGAAACGGGCCGGATGTTCAAAGAGATGTTCCGCGCCGCCGAGGTCTGGCAAAAGACGGCCCTCACTGGCACGCAGATGATGATCGCCACCGGGACGGTGATGCAGATCCGGATGATGCAGATGGCAATGGGGACCATGCGCCCCGACGAAGCCAGCCGCATGATGCTCGAAAAACCTGCGGCCTTCGCAAGGGCGGCCGAAAAGTCCTCGGTGGCGCTGATGCGCAACCAGGGCCTTGCCGCCGCGACGCTTGCAGGCATGCGCCCGATCGGGACCACTGCCCGCGCCAACGCCCGGCGCCTGTCGCGCAAGAAGTAACGAAGCCATTGCCATGGTCTGAAATGCGAAACGGCGGCCCGAGGGCCGCCGCTGGTCGTTTTCAGTGAAGGTCTGCCGGCCGCTCAGGCGGTCAGCTCTCGCGCCGTGATTGTGTAGACGAAGTTCTGCGGGTCGAGTTCATCGAGTTCCTGCCCACCGACCTCGGCCATCGGGTACATCAGGAACGGGATCTGGTCGCGTTCCATTCCCTGCAGCGACACGTCGTGCGCAAAGTTGTAGCCGATCCAGTTGCCTTCCCAGGCACCGAACAGGCCTTCGCGCACTGCCTGAACCTCCGGATCGCCAAGCTGCAGCGTCTTCGGCGGCTCTTCGAGCACGACCTTGCGCACGTCGGCCGGATCGACCGGGATCCAGCCATGATCATCGAGGTAGACCTCGGCACGGCAATGCTGCGCCTTTGTGACGTCCGACGACCCTGCCCCAAGGCTCTTGTAGCCGAACTCCGAAGGCGCGACCCGCAGGCCATAGACGTCACGTGCCGGCAGTCCGGCCGCCCGGGCAAGCCCGACGTAGAGCGCATTGAGATCCGCGCACTTGCCGGTCAGGTCGTCCATCTGCAGCATCGAGGCGATATCGCCGAGACCGCAGCCGCGCGTCTCGGGGTTGCGCTCGGTGCTTTCCACAACCCAGTCGTAGATGAGCCGCGCCTTTTCGGTGTCGTCCTCGACATCGCCGACAATGCTCTGCGCGGTCTCCTGGACGATCCCGTCCAGCGGCAGAAGTTCGGTCGCCGAGGTGAAGCGCGCCCGCTCCTCCTCCGTCAGCGGCTCGACGTTGCCCGGTGCACTGAAGTCGGTCGAGCGGTCCTGCGCGGCTGCGGTCGAGACGACCTCCAGAACGGCGTCCCCCTCCCCCTCGGGCCAGACCGCGTGGACGTAACGGGCGCCAGAGGCCTCGTCGGTGCGCAGCGTGACCTCTTCGGCGTCCGTCTCCCAGCTGGTTTCGCCGGCGCGCATCCAGTCTCCTGCAGTGACGGCGGGCACCGGAACCCAGACCTCGACCGTCTTGCCGTTGCGCGGGACCGCGAGTCGCGTCGTCAGTTCGAACCGGCGCCAGCCGCTTGGCTGAGGTGCGAAGGCGGCAAGGGCAAGGCGCGGCGCGGCGGCAAGAGCTGTGGCAGCCACGCCGAGTTTCAGTGCGGTGCGTCGGGTGAAGGTCATGGAATTCCTCGTTCGTGCTGGGGTCGCCAGGGCCATCGACGGCCCAACGCCCCTTCGTCGGTCGCTTAAAAATCTGCGGCCCTTCCTACACCTGCCACCCGATGCTGCGACAGGGCAAAAGAGCAGAAACCGGTCCGGAGATGGCGCCCAAATATAATTTGAATTGCAATCCAATTTAAATCAGGTATCTCGCCCCGATGTCCCAGCCACCCTCCCCCCGCGCCCGCTTCGGGATCCGCTTCGCACTCCTGGCCCGCCGATGGCGCCGCGCGCTGGACGCGCGACTGGCCGAGGCCGGGCTGACCGACGCCACCTGGGTGCCTCTTGTGCACCTTGACGAAACCGGCGGCGGTCTCAGCCAGAAGGATCTCGCCGCGCTGGTCGGTGTCGACGGATCGAGCCTCGTACGCGTGATCGACATCCTCGCGCGCCAGGGCCTTGTCGAACGCCGTCCCGATCCCGCCGACGGTCGTACGCGACGCATTCACCTGACACAGGACGGTCAGGCCCGCGTCGCGCAGATCCGAGATGAGCTCACCCGCGCCGAGGCCGTGCTTTTGGCCGACCTGAACGACGACGAGATCGGCCAGATCCTGGAACGCTTCGACCGGATCGAGCAGCGGCTCGACGACCTCAACGCAAGAGAAGACCTGCAAACGTGACCATGACCTCCGAGCCCAACAACGCCCCCTCGCTGAACGGCACCGGCCGCATCGACGTCGCACGCCACCTTATCCACCCTCGAAATCTGCGCGACAGCCTCGCGCTCTCGCGTCAGCCCTATCTTCGTAGCTCACTGGTTGCGGGCTTTCAGGCCGGTCTGACCGTCGCGATCGCCTTGCCCGTCGTTGCGCTGTCACCGCGTGCCGACCTGATCGGCTTCGCTGCGCTCGGCGCGCTTCCCGCCCTTTTCGGCCGCTTCCAGCCACGCGGCGGGCGCAGCCTGGTGGTGGTGATGGCGGTGCTTTTGCAGACCCTGGTCATCTTGGGGATGTCGATGGCAAGCCTTTACGGTGCGCCACCTTCCCTCCAGGTCCTGCTGATCTCTCTCGTGTGCGGAGCGATCTATTTTGTCACCGTCACCGGTCGGTTCGGCCCGCCGGGTGGCGTATTGTTCGTCTTCGCCTGCGGCGCGGCACTGTCACCCGTCGCTTCCGGGGCCGAGGTTCTGGCCCGGGTGGCGGCCACGGGCGTCGTGGGACTGCTCGCCGTTGTCATCTGCATCGTGACCGAACGCCTCAGGCACCTGCCCGGCGGCGCCGAATACCCGACCGAACAACGCCGACCTGTGGGACATCGCCTGATCGCCGCGCTGCGCATCGTGGTCGCCGCCGCGGTGACGCTCGGCGTGGCGCATGCGCTCGGGGCAGACCACCCGGTCTGGGCAGCCATGGGGGCCATGGTCGTGCTGCAGGGCCCGCAGCTGCACACGAACATGCATCGCGCGCTTCAACGGATGGCCGGCGGGCTGGTCGGCTCTGCCTTCGCCTGGCTGATCCTCGTGCAGGAGCCCTCGCTCTGGGCGACCATCGGCACGCTCATCGCCCTTCAACTCGCGACTGAACTGGTGATCGGGTCCAACTACGCCCTCGGCCAGCTCTTCGTGACACCGACGGCCCTGCTCATGAGCTATATCGCGCTGCCCGGGGCCTCCGGTGCGCAAATGGCACCCGAGCGCGTTCTCGACACAATGCTAGGTGCCTGCGTAGGCATCGTCGTGGCGGTTCTGCTGTCGACCGTGGACGACCGTCACCATCTCGTCGCCCAAAGCGACAAGGCGCGCGGAGCCTGAACCTCGTTCCGGACGAACCCTTTGCCTCGGCCCGCACGTGGTCTACGACTTTGTTCAAAGGCCCCGAGGAAAAAGGCACGTCATGACAGAGCGGCATCCCGATCTCTCCGACATCTTCGCCGCACGGCAGGCCATTCGCGGCGTTGCCGTGGAAACACCGGTCATTCGGTCGGCGCTTTCGACGCCCGAGGCCCCGCTCTGGCTCAAGCTCGAAACGCTCCAGCCCAGCGGCGCCTTCAAGCTGCGCGGCGCCGCGAACGCGCTGGCGCAACTGACCGAGGCCGAGCAGCAGCGCGGCGTTGTCTGTTGTTCCACCGGCAATCACGGCACAGCCGTGGCCTATGCCGCCGCCCGCATGGGCATCCCGGCTACCGTCTGCCTGTCCGAGCTGGTCCCCGAGGTGAAGGTCCGCGCGATCGAGGCGCAGGGCGCCACGGTACATCGCGAGGGCCGGTCCCAGGACGACGCCCAGCGCGCCGCGGACAAGATGGTGGCCGAGGACGGCCGCACCGACATCCCCCCCTTCGATCACCCGGACGTCATCGCGGGCCAGGGCACCATCGGGCTGGAGCTGCTGCAGGCGCTGCCCGATCTCGAGACCCTGCTGATCCCGCTGTCAGGTGGCGGGCTTGCGGCGGGCATCGCGGTGGCGGCCAAGACGATCAAGCCGTCGATCCGGCTTGTGGGCATCAGCATGGACCGCGGCGCCGCCATGGCCGAAAGCATCAAGGCCGGCAAGCCGGTCGAGGTGACCGAGGTGGCCTCGCTCGCCGACAGCCTCGGCGGCGGGATCGGGCTCAGGAACAGGCACACCTTCGCGCTTTGCCGCGATCTTCTCGGCGAGGTCGTCCTGCTGTCCGAGCAGGAGATCTACCGCGGCATGACGGCGCTTTACCGCGAGGACCGGCTGGTGGCCGAGGGCGCCTGCGCGGTGGGCCACGCGGCGATCCTGGCGGGCAAGGTCACGCTCTCGGGCCCCACGGCCACCGTCGTCACGGGACGCAACGTGGATATGGATCAGTTCACGCGCGTTGTGACGGGACAGCCCGTGACACTGGGCGATGTGACCGTGGAAGGAGCCTGAGAGATGGACGACATCCTGATCGTGAACGAGACCGACCTGCGCCTGCAGGTGGCGCTCGACCATGACGCCGTGAACGTGGTGGAGGCCGCCTTCGACGCGCTGGCCGGCGCCGGGGTGGTCATGCCGCCGGTCATGTCGATGCATTTCGCCGAGGCAAACGGCGAGGTCGACGTGAAGACGGCCTACCTGCCCGGCGTCGACAGCTTCGCCATCAAGGTCAGCCCCGGTTTCTTCGACAACCCGGCCCTCGGCCTGCCGAGCCTCAACGGGCTGATGGTCGTGCTGTCGGCCAAGACCGGCCTAGTGGAGGCGGTGCTGCTCGACAACGGGTATCTGACCAACGTGCGTACCGCTGCTGCGGGCGCGGTGGCCGCGCGCCACCTTGCGCCCTCCGCCGTGCAGACGGCGGGCGTGATCGGCGCGGGGATGCAGGGCCGGATGCAGATGATCGCGGCGCATCTCGAACGGCCCTATGCGCAGGCGCTTGTCTGGGCGCCGACGCGCGAGAACGCGCAGGCCTGCGCCGAGGACATCGCCCAGGCCACCGGGGCCGAGGTGCGCGTGGCCTCCAGCCCCGAAGAGTTGGTGCGCGAAAGCCAGCTTGTCGTCACCACGACCCCCGCGAAAGAGCCCATCGTCCAGGCGGACTGGCTGCATCCCAACCTGCACATCACCGCCATGGGTTCGGACCAGGACGGCAAGACCGAGATCGCGCCCGAGGCCATCGCCGCCGCGGATCTCTATGCCTGCGACCGCGTCGCCCAGTGTGAGATCATGGGCGAGCTTCGGGGCGCGCGCGCCGCGGGATACCTGCGCGACGTGACGCCCCCGGAGCTGGGAGAGATCATCCGCGGCACCGCCACTGGCCGCACCGACGACGCGCAGACCACCATCTGCGACCTCACGGGCACCGGCGTGCAGGACACTGCCATCGCACGGCTTGCGCTGACCCGCCTGCGCGAACATGGTGCCGGCACGCCCTTCCCGAGGTAGCGAGGCACATGGCGACCACCCCGCGGCTCGACAGCTACGACATCGCGATCCTGAAAGAGCTTCAGCGCAACGGCCGCATGACCAAGGTCGCGCTGGCCGAGGCGGTGAACCTGTCGCCCAGCCCCTGCTGGGAGCGGCTCAAGAAGCTTGAAGGCGCGGGCTTCATCACCGGGTACAGGGCGCAGGTCGACATCCGCAAGATCGCCCCCGTGACCGAGGTGCTGGTCGAGGTGATCCTCGACGGGCACCGCGCCGCCGATTTCCGCACCTTTGAAGAGGCGATGAAGGCCGAACCCTGCGTGCAGGGCTGCTGGGCCCTTGGCGGCGGCGTGGACTATATCCTGCACCTGAGCGTCTCGGACGTGGACGCCTACCAGCGGTTCATGGACGGGCTTCTCGATTCAGACATCGGGATCCGGCGCTATTTCGGCTATATCGTCACCCGCACGGGCAAGGCGGAGGCGCCGCCGATCCCCGCCCCCTGATCCGGGCCCTGACCCGGGCCGGTTTCCAGAAATTCTCTCTGCAAACCGAGCTTTCCGCAGAAAGACGCTCTGCCCCCTCGCTGGACTTCGGCAAGAAACTCGGGCCCGAACCCTCTAGAAGGGCGGCACAGAGTTCATTCAGCCGCGAAAGGGCAGACCATGCTTCATGATCGCATCGAGTCGGGCGTCGGCGTCGACGACCCCAAGCTCGTCCGCAGCTTCTCCTACATCGGCGGCAAATGGGTCGGCGCCGCGGACGGCGCGACCCTCACCGTCACCAACCCCGCCGACGGCAGCACCGTGGGCGAAGTGGCCAAGCTTTCGGCCGCCGAAAGCACGCAGGCGGTCGATGCCGCGCAGGCGGCTTTCCCCGCCTGGGCGGGCAGCCTGCCGCAGGACCGCGGCGCGCTGCTGCGCCGCTGGTACGAGCTGATGGTGCAGAACGCCGAAGACCTTGCTCGGATCATGGTGGCCGAGCAGGGCAAACCCATCTCCGAGGCGCGCGGCGAGATCGCCTATGCCGCGAGTTTCGTCGAGTACTACGCCGAAGAGGCCAAGCGCCCCGATATCGAGAGCGTCACCAGCCACCTGCCCGATGCCGAGGTCGAGCTCTGGATGGAGCCCGTGGGCGTCGCGGCGCTCGTGACCCCGTGGAACTTCCCCTCGGCCATGCTGACCCGCAAGGCGGCTGCCGCCCTTGCCGCGGGCTGCACCGTGGTCGCGCACCCCTCGGGGGAAACGCCCTTTTCGGCCACCGCACTGGCGGAACTGGCCGAGCGTGCCGGTTTCCCGGCGGGCGTCTTCAACCTCGTCACCGGCGACGCGCCCACCGTGGTCGCGCCCTGGACCGCCGACAGCCGCGTGCGCGCCCTGTCCTTCACCGGCTCCACCGAGATCGGCCGTCTGCTCTATCGCCAGAGCGCGGACACGGTGAAGAAACTGGTCATGGAGCTTGGCGGCCACGCGCCGGTCATCGTCTTCGCCGATGCCGACCTCGACAAGGCCGTGGTCGAGACCATGAAGGCCAAGTTCGCCACCTCCGGGCAGGACTGCCTTGGCGCCAACCGGATCTACGTGGAACGCCCCGTCTACGACGAGTTCTGCCGCCGCTTCACCGAGGCGGCAAAGGCGCTGACCGTCGGACGCGGCATGGACGATCCGGACATCGGGCCGCTCATGAACGAAAAGGCCGTGGCCAAGCAGGAGGCGCATGTCTCGGACGCGCTGTCCAAGGGCGCCAAGCTCGCCTGCGGCGGCAAGCGCCACGAGCTCGGGCCGCTCTTCTACGAGCCCACCGTGCTGACCGACGTGCCGCACGAGGCCGAAATCCTGAAGGAAGAGACCTTCGGCCCGGTGGCACCCATCACCCCCTTCGATACCGAGGCGGAGATCATCGAGCGCGCCAACGACACGGAATACGGCCTTGTCGCCTACGTGCACGCGCTTGACCCGCGCCGGATCTACCGGCTCAGCCGCGCGCTGCAGTTCGGCATGGTGGCGGTGAACCGCACCAAGGTGACCGGCGCGCCGATCCCCTTCGGCGGGACAAAGCAATCCGGCCTTGGCCGCGAAGGCGCCCGCATGGGGATGCAGGAATTCATGGACGTGAAATACGTCTGCCGCGACTGGGGCTGATCCCCGAAAGGACGTCACCAGTGAACGTTTTGTTTGTCCTCGCCCACCCCGAGCGCGCCTCTTTCAACGGCGCGCTCGTCGACACCGGCGCCGAGGCGATGCGCGCGGCAGGGCATACTGTCGAGATCTCGGATCTCTACGGCGAAGGGTTCGATCCGGTCGAGAAGGCCGAGAACTACGCGACCCGCGCCCGGGACGACATCTTCGCACCCCTGGCCGAACAGCGCCACGCCTACAAGCAGGCCACGCTCAGCCCCGAGGTCCGGCGCGAGATCGACAGGCTCGAACGCGCCGACCTCGTGGTCTTCCAGTTCCCGGTCTGGTGGCATGCCATGCCCGCCATGCTGAAGGGCTGGTTCGACCGGGTCTTCGTGTCGGGCGGGCTTTATACCAGCCGGATGCGCTACGACGAAGGCTACTTTCGCGGACGCCGGGCGGTCTGTTCGGTGACCTCGGGGGCACCTGCAGAAACCTTCGTGCCCGGCGGGCGCGGCGGCGGGCTCGACCAGATCCTGTGGTCGACGCAGTTCTCGCTGCACTACATGGGCTTCACCGTCCTGCCTCCGCACGCCACCTTCGGCGTCCAGGGCCACGGTTATGCCTACGCCGACGAGGATGCCTTTGCCGATCACCTGGAGAAGGCCAAGGACGCCTTCGCCCGGCGGCTGACACATGTTGACGACGACACGCCCCTCCGCTTCCCCGGATGGGCCGACTGGGACGACACGGGCCGTCCCCTCCAAGCCCCGAAAACCTGAAAAGACCGACGAGAAGAAAGGGACGCCGATGCTGACCAATGACAAGCTTTCCGAGTGGGACCGCGAGAACTTCTTCCACCCCTCGACCCACCTCGCCCAGTTCGCCCGCGGCGAAGCGCCGAACCGGATCATCACCGGCGGTTCGGGCTGTCATATCGAGGACCGTGACGGCACGCGACTGCTCGACGCCTTCGCGGGGCTCTACTGCGTGAACGTGGGCTACGGCCGCCCCGAGATCGCCGACGCCATCGCCGCGCAGGCCAAGGAGCTGGCCTACTACCACGCCTACGTCGGCCACGGCACCGAGGCCTCGATCACGCTATCCAAGATGATCCTGGACCGCGCCCCCGAGGGCATGTCCAAGGTCTACTTCGGCCTCGGCGGCTCGGATGCGAACGAGACCAACATCAAGCTGGTCTGGTACTACAACAACATCCGCGGCCTGCCCCAGAAGAAGAAGATCATCTCGCGCTGGCGCGGCTACCACGGGTCGGGCCTGATGACGGGCTCGCTGACCGGGCTCGAGCTGTTCCACAAGAAATTCGACCTGCCGCTGACGCAGGTCGTCCACACCGAGGCGCCCTACTACTACCGCCGCGACGACCTGAGCCTGAGCGAGGAGCAGTTCGTGCAGCACTGCGCCGACGAGCTCGAGGCGCTGATCCAGCGCGAGGGCCCCGACACCGTCGCCGCCTTCATCGGCGAGCCGGCGCTTGGCACCGGGGGCCTCGTGCCGCCGCCGGCGGGCTACTGGAAGGCGATCCAGGAGGTGCTCGACCGTCACGACATCCTGCTGATCGCGGATGAGGTCGTCACCGGCTTCGGCCGTCTCGGCACCATGTTCGGCTCGGACCACTACGGCATCAAGCCCGACCTCATCACCATCGCCAAGGGCCTGACCTCGGCCTATGCGCCGCTTTCGGGCAGCATTGTCGGCGACAAGATGTGGAAGGTGCTCGAACAGGGCACGGACGAGAACGGCGCCATCGGCCATGGCTGGACCTACTCGGCCCACCCGATCGGTGCAGCGGCAGGCATCGCCAACCTCAAGCTCATCGACGATCTGAGCCTCATCCAGAACGCAGGCGACGTGGGCGCGCATTTCAAATCGGCGCTTCAGGCCGAGCTGGGCGATCACCCGAACGTCGGCGATATCCGCGGCGAGGGTCTGCTCTGCGCGGTGGAATTCGTGTCCGACCGCGAGAGCCGCACCTACTTCGATCCCGGCGACAAGATCGCCTACCGGGTCAATGCGGCGCTGCTGTCGCGCGGCGTCATCTCGCGTGCCATGCCGCAGGGCGAAATCCTGGGCTTTGCCCCGCCCTTCTGCCTCACCCGCTCCGAGGCCGAGGAAATCGCCGGCAAGCTCGGCGAATCGGTCCGCGAAGTGCTCGGCTGATACTGCATCGACCAAGGGCCGCCCCTGACGGGGCGGTCCTTCATCGTTCGGACCCTATCAAAACCCGCGCGCCCGCGGCAGCCGCCAGCCGTAGCGCACGCTGGCCAGCCGCAGGGCAAAGGCCAGCAGCACCGCGAGGGCCACGGCCCAGCTTTCGGCGATCTCGATGGCCCTGAGCCCGGCGTATGCAGCCGACCCGCAAAGTGCGGCCAGCGCGTAGACCTCTTCGTGCAGAACCCGCGGCACCTCGGCCGCCATCATGTCCCGCAGCATGCCGCCGCCTACGGCGCTCATCACGCCCAGCAGGATCGCGCCCGGAGGCTCGAGCCCGAAGGCCAGCGCCTTGTCGCAGCCCGCGACAGCAAAGACACCAAGCCCCACCGCATCGAGCACCATGACCGGTCGCCAAAGCCGGTCGATCACAGGCGCGAAGAAAAAGGCCCCTACCCCCGCGGTGGCCGCCACCGCCATGGGCCAGAGGGTATTCAACACTTCCGGTGGCGCCTCGCCCAGCAAAAGATCCCGTAGCAGCCCGCCAGCAACCCCGGTGGCGACTGCCAGGACGATGATCCCGAAAAGATCCAGCTGACGGCGAATCGCGACCATTGCGCCGCTCAGACCGAAAGCGAAGGTCCCCACGACGTTGAGCATGTTCAGTAGCGCGTCGGCGGTCATGGCGGTCCTTTCTGTCGCGAGCCGATCCTAGCAGCGCTTCCTCGCGCTCCAAGGCGAAAGACCCTTCACGACTGCCGGAATGCCAAGCCATCGAAATGCGTCGCGCGGCGGGAAAATTGGATGCTCAGAACGGTTTGTTAATGGAGCGACCGTATCCCTTGGCACCGGTCGGGAGACAGCAGATCTCCCTTTCAGCCAAATTCGCCAAGACTGCGAGGGTGAAGGGTCAAACATGTCAGATGTCCATTTCCATGCTCTCGGGCCGGCGCGCGCCCGCACGGGAGAAGATCCTCTCGTCCCGTTCCTGCGGGGCGCCCGGGGCGGACAGGTCACGATCTCGGCGCGCGATGTTCACCGCATCGATGCCCATCGCCTCCAGGTGATGCTTGTCGCCGAAAACCAATGGGCCGCCGAGGGCGTCCCCTTCCAGGTCACCGAGATGTCGGACTCCTTCCGCGTCGGGCTGGAACGCCTCGGCCTGCACGCCGACCATTTCGAGAAGGAGCCCGTGCAATGAGCACCAAGATTCTGGCCATCGACGATTCCCGGACAATCCGGAACCTTCTGCGCGTCTCGCTCGAAGGGGCGGGGTTCGAATTCCACGCCGCCTGCGACGGTGTCGAGGGGGTCGAGATGTTCCCCGACGTCGAACCCGACGTCGTGATCACCGATATCAACATGCCCAACATGGACGGCTATGGCGTGATCGAGACGCTGCGCAGCGGCCCGCAGCGCACCACGGTCCCGATTATCGTGCTCACCACCGAAAGCTCGGATGACCTCAAGGCGCGCGCACGCGACGCCGGCGCGACGGGATGGATCGTCAAACCCTTTGACGACACTTCGCTGATTTCCGTTCTCAAGCGACTGACGGGGCACGTGAGCTGATGTCGATGAACTCCATTCGGGACACCTTCTTCGAGGAATGCGAAGAGCTCCTCGAGTCGCTTGTCGAGGGTCTTTCGGCGATGGAGACCAACGCCGAAGACATGGATGTCGTGAACGCCGTCTTCCGGGCCGTTCACTCGATCAAGGGCGGTGCCGGTGCCTTCGGGCTCGACCGGCTCGTGAACTTTGCCCACACCTTCGAAACGGTGATGGACAAGGTGCGTTCGCACGAGCTCGCCGTCGACGAGAAGCTGATGAACCTCTTCCACAGGTCGGGGGACCAGCTGTCAGACCTCGTCGAAGCCGAGCGCGATGGTCGCGACGTCAACGACGAGGCAGAGACCGCTGTCCTTCGCGACCTGGAATCCTATCTGGGCGAAAACGACAAGGACGAAGACTTCAGCTTCGACGCCCTCACGCTGGATTTCCCCGAAGACTCCGGCGC
Organism: uncultured Rhodobacterales bacterium; assembly: GCA_964397775.1. Classification (GTDB taxonomy): domain Bacteria; phylum Pseudomonadota; class Alphaproteobacteria; order Rhodobacterales; family Rhodobacteraceae; genus Allosediminivita. The sequence goes on from CAYNKL010000050.1 coordinate 17,847, forward strand.
CGGCGTCGCCGAGATCCTTCCCGCACCGCTCGACGAAGATGCGCAACGGCGCTTCACGATCAGCTTCAAACCCTCGCGCGAGATGTACGCCAACGGGCACGAACCACTGCTGATCTTTGATGCCCTCGCGGAACTCGGGCCAATCGATGTGACCGCCCATCACGAGGATCTCCCCGCCTTCGACGATTTCGACCCGCTCGACGCAGTCATGAGCTGGACCGTCATCCTGCATACGACGGAGAGCGAGACAACTCTGCACGAGATCTTCGAGTTCGTGGATGCGCTATGTGAGATCGACGTTTCCGTCGAGGATGTCGAGGGTGAGGAGGCCCCAGTAGCCTCACTCCCTTTGGACGAACCGGCACCCGAGCCGACGACTGATCCGGAAACGCTCCCGGATCTGCCGCCGCCATCGGTCGAAGCCGCTGCTGCCGACGACCACCATGCTGATGCGGCGCCTGGCAAGGGCGGTGACAGCGAAAAGGAACCGCGCGGCCCCAAGCCGACACTGCGTGTGGATCTTGATCGCGTCGATCGCCTGATCAACACCGTCGGCGAACTCATTATCAACCAGGCAATGATCTCCCAGCGGATCGAGGAACTCGATCTGCCCACGGGCGCGCATCTGACCAACGAACTGGAAGCTTACAAGCTTCTGGCCCGCGATATCCAGGAAGGCGTCATGGCCATCCGCGCGCAACCCGTCAAACCACTGTTCCAGCGCATGTCGCGGATCGTCCGCGAGGCCTCCGAGGCGACGGGAAAGCGTTCCAAACTCGTGACCGTCGGCGACTCGACCGAAGTCGACAAGACAGTGATCGAGCGTCTCGCGGACCCGCTGACGCACATGGTGCGAAACGCGGTCGACCATGGCCTCGAAAAGCCCGAGGACCGCAAGGCCCAGGGCAAGAATGTCGTCGGCACCATCCGGCTGTCTGCCTCGCACCGTTCCGGCAGCGTCTTCATCGAGATTTCCGATGACGGCGCGGGCCTCAACCGTGAGCGCATTCTTGCAAAGGCGATCGAGAAGGGCCTCGTTGCGCCTGAATCCGAGCTTTCCGAACCTGAGATCGACAACCTGCTGTTTCTCCCGGGCTTCTCCACGGCCAGCACCGTCTCCAATCTCTCGGGACGTGGTGTCGGCATGGATGTTGTGAAAAATGCGGTTCAGGCACTCGGGGGGCGCGTGTCCATCACCTCTGCTCCGGGGGCCGGCACGACTTTCACGATTATCCTGCCCCTGACACTCGCAGTCATGGATGGCTTCGTCATATCCGTTGCGGATCAAACGATGGTGATCCCGATCGCCTCGATCCTCGAGACGATCCGCCCCAATGATCGCGACATCCACGTTCTGGGGACGCGCAGCAAGGTGATCCAGATCCGCGGGTCCTACGTGCCGATCGTCAATGTGGCCAGCAATCTCGGGCTACCCACCGACGAAAGCCAGGGCGGCCACGGTATCCTACTGCTGGTCTCGACCGAGACCCAGGGCCTGATCGCGCTCAAGGTCGAGGCGATCCATGACCAGCGACAAGTGGTCATCAAGAGCCTCGAAAGCAACTACGGCGCGATTGCCGGCGTCTCGGCCGCGACGATCCTCGGCGACGGCAAGATCGCCCTTATTCTAGATCCCGAAGAACTGGTCCGGCTGACCCCGTCGGCGCCGATGATGTCCATGGGCCCGGCAGATATGGAGCTTTTCGATGCTTGATAACAGTGGCGAATCCGCGTCGACGACGCATTTCGAGTTCATCACATTCTCGGCCGGTGGACAGAGTTTCTGCCTCGAGATCACGCAAATTCGCGAGATCCGTCGCTGGGCCCCGGTGACAAAGCTGCCTCACACGCCCCCCGACGTCCTGGGTGTCATGAACCTGCGAGGCGCGGTTATCCCGATCTTTGATCTGGCATCTCGCTTCGGTCTCGGCCGTACTGCCGAAAACGAGCGGAACGTCGTAATCGTCGCGGCGTCGGGATCGACCACCATCGGTCTGCTGGTGGAATCTGTCTCCGAAATCCTCTCGGTGGAGAAAGACTCGATCCAGGAAACTCCTGATATCAAGTCCGAAGCAACCAAGCACAGCATCCTCGGCGTGATCTCCGTCGACGATGCGATGGTACGTGTGGTCAATCTCGACGCGGTTCTCGACGAAGACACGGGAACCGCATTGTGACGACCGCGCCCGACAAGGTGGCATCCGAAGCTGCGGGATTCAGCGATACCGAATTCCGCCAACTCGCCGCGCTCGCGCGCAGCGAGTTCGGCCTCAGTCTTGCCGAAAGCAAAAAGCCCCTCGTTTTCTCGCGGCTTTCCAAGCGTCTGAAGGCACGAAATGTCGACGGATTTTCATCGTATCTCAAGCTGCTGACCCAACCGGGGGAGGATGCCGAGAAACTCGAACTGATCTCAGCTCTGACCACGAACGTCACCAGCTTTTTCAGGGAAGGCCATCACTTCCAGACGCTGAGGGAAGAGCTCATGCCTGAGCTCTCAAAGACAGCGCGCGGCGGTGGGCGAGTGCGACTGTGGTCATCGGCGTGTTCATCCGGACAGGAGGCCTATTCCATCGCGATGACCGTCCTCGACTGTCTGCCCGAAGCATCGAAACTCAATGTCAGAATTCTTGCCACCGACATCGACCCCGCAATCGTCAGACGCGCGCGCGAGGGTCGCTACCACGCCGACGAACTGGCGGGTATCCCCGAGGGCTTTCGCCGAAAATGGACCCGCGCCAGTGGCCCCGACCATTTCGAGATGATCGAAGAGGCCAAAAACCTCATCACTTTCGGCGAACTAAACCTGATCTCGCCGTGGCCCTTTCGCGGCCCGTTCGATGCAATTTTCTGCCGGAACGTCGCGATCTACTTCGACCAGGAAACCCAGCAGGGGCTCTGGAAGGCATTGGCCGACAAGCTTCGGCCTGAGGGAATCCTCTTCATCGGGCACTCCGAACGGGTGTCCGGACCAGCTGCCGGCATCCTCAGCACGGCAGGCGTAACCAGCTACAGAAAGTGCCAAGGCGCTGCCACCGGTACGAACTAGGAGTTCAGGATGGGCTTGAAAGACAATCTCCGCATCATGGTCGTGGACGACATGGCCACCAGCCGCGGCCTGATCACCCAGGCCCTCGACGAGATCGGCATCAAGAACTACGTCACCGAAAACGACGGCAAGAAGGCCTTCAGCCGCCTCGCCGCGACACCGGTTCACCTGGTTCTCTCCGACTACAACATGCCCGGCATGGATGGTCTTGGCCTGCTCAAGGCAGTCCGGACCAATCCTGCGACACAAAAGATCGGTTTTATCCTCGTCACCGGAAAACCCACGCCAGAGATCGTGGCGGAAGCCAAGAAGCTCGGCCTCAACAACATGATCAAGAAACCCTTCACCTCCGACTCCATGAAGCAATGCATCGAGAGTGTGGTAGGTCGCCTATGAATGACCGGTTCCACTTGGCCGCCTCGACCACTGCGCGAACGGCCACCCTACGGGTGGCCGAGGAACTGCGACTGATGCGCGATCGGCTACATTCTCTTGAGGACGGGCTCTCCGACATCTGTTCAAGCGGTGACAAGGCGCTGGCCGGCAATGCCGTGGCTGCGCTTCAGCAGGTCGATATCCTGGTCCAGTCCTCGGTCGCGCTCGCGACCTTCATGGACGCCGTCGCAGAGGACATGCCGGAGGACCGCACGTTTTCAGCCATCGAGGCGCTGACCAAGATGCCGTTGCGCGACATGGCGCTGCGCCTTTCAGGCACGTCGCAACCCCATGCGCAAGGGGGCTCCCCCGAACTCTTCTGAACGGGGAACGACCGCCTCGCAGCGTCGCCCAAGCGGCACGCACGGAACGCGGGCAAGGAACGAGGAGTACGCAGGTCGTGAACAGGATTTCCCTTTTGATCGCCGTCCCCGATGCCAGCCAGCGCGAGCGGCTGTCCTCGGCCCTCCAACGCGAGCCCGACATGCATGTGCTGGCCGTAACGAATGACCTGATGAACACCTACAACGAAGTCGAATCCCGGGCTCCCTCCGCTGTTCTGATCGACGATCGGCTTGCCGCCCAGCCGGAATTTGAAGTCATGCGTGGGCTCTTTTCGGCCTTGGACGTTCGATGGCTGATCATATCCGGCAGCACAGGCGCAGCGCGTCCGTCGGCGGGCAGCCTCCAGAAATCGGGGCTCTTCGCCGTCTCGGCACAGAGCTCGCCGATCGAGCTCGCGCAGCGGATACGCGAGGTGACACGCAGCAGCCGACAGTCGAGCCCGCGACCCGCGGCCACCGCGCCTGCGACCGCGGCGGCTCCGACCAACGGCAAACTGATCCTCATTGGCTCGTCGACCGGCGGAGTCGATGCGCTGATGAACGTGCTCTCTGCCTTCCCCGCGAACTGTCCCCCGACGCTGATCGTGCAGCACACCGGCGGCGGTTTCGGGACAAGCCTGGTGCGCCTGCTCGACCGTCAGTGCGCCGCGAGCGTCACGCTGGCGGCGGACAACCAACCGCTTGCCGCCGGCAGGATTGTCGTGGCCGCGGGCACCAAGGCGCATCTCATGCTGGCGGCGAATGGCACGCCTTCAGCGGGGCTGTCTCCCGGTGCCCCCGTGAACGGACACATGCCCTCGGTGGATGCGCTCTTCGAGTCCGCCCTTCCCGTCGCCCGGCGGGTCGTGGCTGCAATTCTCACCGGAATGGGGCGCGACGGGGCGCAGGGCATGAAGGCCCTGGCCGATCGCGGTGCGGTGACGATCGCCCAGGATCAGGCGACTTCGGTGGTCTATGGAATGCCCCGGGCGGCTTGCGAGCTCGGCGCCGCGCAGTCAAGCCTGCCTCTCCAGCAAATCGGACCGGCGATCTTGCGGGCCTGCCAGGGTGAGGCTGGCGCTTCTCGGAGGATCAGCACATGAGCGGATCGGAAAAGGTCGTCACAGTCATCCAGGGGGAATACCGGATCTCGGAC
>CAYNKL010000050.1:22816-26931 GCA_964397775.1 uncultured Rhodobacterales bacterium
TCGACGGTCCTGGGCTCCTGCGTGGCCGTCTGTCTTTGCGATCTCGAGCGGCGCATCGGCGGAATGAACCACTTTCTTCTGCCAAGCCGCGCGGGCAAGGACGGCGCCAACGAACGCTACGGAGCCTACTCGATGGAATTGCTCATCAATGGGCTTCTGAAACAGGGCGCGCAGCGATCCCGGCTCAGGGCCAAGCTCTTCGGGGGGGCAAAGATGATGTCGAACCTGGGCGATATCGGCACGTCGAACGCCCGCTTCGCGCACGAATTCCTGGCCAACGAAAGCATACCGATACTCGGCGAAAGCCTTGGGGGCACCTCCGCAAGAAGGATCCGTTTTGCCCCGGTGACGGGACGTGCGAAGCAATTGCTCGTGGCAGGCGATGTGGCCGAAGTCGCGCCGATCGTCGCCCCGCCCAAACCGCCGATCGCGAGCGACGTCACGCTTTTCTGACGCCTGCGCTAGTGGAGCTTTTGCCGGAGCTGCGGCGGCAATCGTGCAGGCTGCCCCTGCAGTGACGTACATACCGCCGTCACCTCGGCGCGGAACAGGATCTTGCCCTCGAGCATCACCTCCTGCGTCATCACGAGCCGCACGCCGGTCACGGACTTCACGCTGGTGCGCACTTCGAGAAGGTCATCATAGCGCGCTGGGGCGAGGTAATCCGCCTCGACCCGTCGCACGACGAAGATCAGGCCCTGTTCGCGCATCGCGTTCTGGTCGAGCCCCTGTTCACGAACCCAGTCAGATCGCGCGCGTTCGATGTATTTGAGATAGTTGGCATGATACACGAGGCCGCCCATGTCGGTGTCCTCGTAATACACGCGTACGCTAAAGACGTGACTCATCCCTGTCCCCCGGTCGTCCCGCAGCGCGCGGACCGTAAGCGTCGAGGCGAGGTGATGCAACGTCACTCAGGACGATGTCGGACCATCGGCGGAAATCAATCCGTGGCCGACCGCCATGACAGCTGCGGTGGTCCTGTCATTGCAGTCGAGCTTCTCGTAGAGGCGACGCATCAGGGTGTCCACCGTATGGGCCGAGAGCCCAAGGATCGTCGCAATCTCGGCGTTGGACTTGCCGTGCACCAGCCAGCCCAGGACCTCCCGCTCCCGCGCCGACAGGGCAGGCATGTCGGTCTCTCGCGCGCGAAGCAGCCTGACATAGAACTGGTGCAGGACCTGCGCCCCAACCTGCAGCTGACGGGCACAGGAAACCGGAGGAGGACAAGCCCGCTTGAAGTCCATGGCAACAAAGCCGTGCCGAAGCCCGGGACCAAAGACCGGCACGATCATGGCCGCGCCCGTGTGGTCGGGCCAGAGAAGGCCGAGAAACGCCGAATGCCGCGCCGAGGTCAACCCGAAGCCCGAAGATGGCGCAGCCGACATCCAGTCGGCCGAAAGATAGGGAATGGGATCACACTGCCACAGCGCATGGCTCTCGTAGCGCTCTGCGGACAGCGCACCGGCTCCCCAACTGCGCAGGTGACGGGGGTCCTGACTGAGGGGGCGCCGGGGCACATACTGGACATAGAGGATCGCATCAGCGGCATGCGACGCGAAATAGAGAGTTGCGCGGTCCCAGAGTTCGTCCGGGCCCCTCGCCTGAACCGCCGCATCCAGCAGCTCATCGAACTCCATCGGCCATGTCCTTCCGACAATCGACCCGTTGCGCCGGACATGCCGGCATTCATCGAAGATGCTTTGAGCCTACCCCACCCAGTAGCATTGCAGCACACCGCTTCGCCGTGCCGCACATCCTTTTGGACCCTAGCGCTTCCGACGGCCCTTCCCTGCTGTCCTGCTGTGGAAGGCCGGGGGGCGTTTGGAAACCCATCCGATGAACCTGCCAAGGCGCGGATGAGACCTCAGGGCCTCCACCGTATGATAATCCCGGGCGAGCTCCCCCTCTGTCAACGTGGCATGTATTTCACTATGACAGATTTGATGAAGCAGCACGACCGGACCACCCTTGCCGCCCTTCAGCTTCGGGATCAGGTGATGCAGGCTCTGCGGCGCCTCCGGCGGGATGGGCCGGCCGCAGAGGGGACAGATCGGATCGGACATGGCATCGCCTCCACGGGGCATGACACCGCGAAAGACTAGCGCATTGGCAGAACAGGACAAAACCGACGAGGTTCTCGTTGTGGGGGCGGGCCCGGCCGGCCTGATGGCAGCCGATGCCCTGCTTTCGCGCGGGTATCCTGTACTACTGGCAGAGGCCAAGCCCTCGCCCGCCCGCAAGTTCCTGATGGCCGGAAAATCCGGCCTGAACCTGACCAAGATCGAGGCGGACGAGACATTCCGCAGCGCCTACGGATCGGGCAGTGCGGCGCTCTCCCCCATGCTCGACGCCTTCGGACCGAAGGACGTTCGGAACTGGGCAGAGGGGCTGGGGCAGGACACCTTCATCGGCTCGACCGGCCGTCTCTTTCCCGTGGCGATGAAAGGCTCGCCCCTGTTGCGCGCCTGGCTGGCACAGCTGGACGCGATGGGTCTCAGGCGGCGCACGCGCTGGCGCTGGGAAGGCTGGGAAAACCAGGCATCTCTTTTCTCCACGCCCGAAGGGCCGCAGCTTGTCACGCCGCGCGCGACCGTTCTGGCACTTGGCGGGGCGAGCTGGGCCCGCCTTGGCTCGGATGGCCGCTGGGCCGACCACTTCATGTCGGCAGGCCTTTCGGTGGTGCCATTTGCGCCCTCCAACGCCGGCCTGACAATCCACTGGTCCGCTCACATGGCGCCGCACCTGGGCAGGCCGCTCAAGAACATCCGCCTCAGTGCAGGGGCGCTCACAAGCCGTGGCGAAGTCACGCTTTCGGCCCGCGGCCTCGAAGGCGGCGGCCTGTACTCGCTCACACCCGCGCTGCGCGACGGCGCAGCGCTGACGATCGACCTCTTCCCCGATCTGGACACGCGCAGCCTGACGAAGCGGATCGAGAAGCCCCGCGGCAAGCAGAGCCTTTCGAACCACCTGCGCAAGACATTGAAGATATCACCGCAGGTGCAGGCCCTTGTGATGGAGTTTGCCCGGCCGCTTCCGACCGACCCGGGGGCACTCGCCCACCTGCTCAAGGCGTTTCCGATCCCGCACGACGGGCCCCGTCCGATGGACGAGGCCATTTCGACCGCCGGCGGCGTACCCTTCGACAGCCTGAATAGCGGGCTCATGCTGCGGGAACGCCCGGGCACCTTCTGCGCAGGCGAGATGCTGGACTGGGAGGCCCCAACCGGGGGCTATCTGCTCACCGCCTGCCTGGCGACCGGCCTCTGGGCCGGCCGTCACGCGGCAGACTGGCTCGCGAAGGGTGCTTAGACAGCCTTCTTGAGGCTCTCATCAAGGTAGATCTCGCGCAGACGTGTCGTGCGTGCGCCCGGCTTGCCGTCGCCGATCTTGGCACCATCGATCTGCACCACGGGCGTCACGAAGGACGAGGCCGAAGTGATGAACGCCTCTTCGGCCTGCTGCGCCTCCTCGATCGAGAAGGAGCGTTCCTCGACCTCCATCTGCGCTTCGCGGGCAAAGCGCAGAACCGCGGCCCGGGTGATCCCGTGCAGGATATCCGTGGACAGCTCGCGCGTGATGATCTTGCCGTCCTTGATGATGTAGGCGTTGTTGCTCGTGCCCTCGGTCACCTTGCCGTCCATCACCATCCAGGCATCATCCGCACCGGCCTTCTGCGCCATCATCTTGCCCATCGAGGGATAGAGCAGCTGCACGGTCTTGATGTCGCGGCGTCCCCAGCGCAGGTCGTCGATCGAGATCACGCGGATGCCGGTCTTGGCCGCCGGCGAGTTTGCGAGGCCCGGCTTCGATTGCGTGAAAAGCACCACCGTGGGCTCGGTGGTCTCGGGGTCGGGAAAGAGGAAATCACGATCACCGGGCGCGCCACGCGTCACCTGCAGGTAGATGAGACCGTCGGTGATCTCGTTCGTGCGGACCAGCTCATGATGGACCTCAAGCAGGGCCACGCGGCTCATCGGCATTTTCATGTCGAGCTCGCCGAGACTGCGCTCAAGCCGCACGGCGTGCCCCTCGAAGTCGATCAGCTTGCCGCCCAGCACGCTCGTTACCTCGTAGACCCCGTCAGCCATCAGGAAGGCGCGATCGAAGATCGA
>CAYNKL010000051.1:0-26506 GCA_964397775.1 uncultured Rhodobacterales bacterium
CCTGCTCGTGCCGCTTCAATGGTGGCATTCAATGCCAGAAGGTTGGTCTGCTCGGATATCTCGGAAATCACCTCTGTCACCTTGCTTATTTCAGTGGCAGCCGTCCCCAGTTCGTTCACCCGGGTGGTGGCAAGGTAGCCGTCGCGGAGGTGCTGAGATGATCGACTGGGACCGGGTAGCGGAGCTGCGCGAGGAAATCGGGCCGGAGGATTTCGGCGAGATCGTGGATCTTTTCGTCACGGAGGTCTCTGCGGCGATCGAAGAGCTGCATCGCACGCCGCCGCATCCGAAGGCCGTGGAGGAACAGATGCACTTCCTGAAAGGCGCCGCGCTGAACCTCGGCTTTGCCGACCTGGTGGCGATCTGCCGTGAGGGCGAGGAACGCGCCGCGGCGGGCGATCCCTTTGCGGTCACGGCCGCTCAGGTGCGTGACAGCTTTGAACGCTCGCGGGACGAGTTCCTGGAAACCCTGCCCCGCCGATTTGCTGCCTGACAAGCGCGTCGCTCAGACCAGGAACTGCGACAGGACCTCGTTGCGGGTGATGTCCTCGTAGACGTAGCCGTATTCGTCGAGCCGTGCGAAGAGCCGTTCGAAGTTCGAGGGATCGAGCGTCTCGATCCCGATCAGCACCGAGCCGAAGTTGCGCGCGGATTTCTTGAGGTATTCGAAACGGGCGATGTCGTCCTCGGGGCCGAGCAGCTCGAGAAAGGTCTTGAGCGCGCCGGGGCGCTGCGGAAGACGCAGGATGAAGTACTTCTTTACGCCCGAATAGCGCTGTGCGCGTTCCTTGACCTCGGGCAGGCGCTCGAAGTCGAAGTTGCCCCCCGACGTCACGCAGACCACACGCTTGCCGCGGATCGCCTGGCCCAGATCCGTCAGCGCGTCGATCGAGAGCGCGCCCGCGGGTTCGAGCACGATGCCCTCGACGTTGAGCATGTCGAGCATGGTGATGCAGAGCCGGTCCTCGTCGACGCTGAGCGTGCTGGCAAGACCGAGCCCCTTGAGCATCTCGAACGGTGCGGAGCCGATGCGGGCCACGGCGGCGCCGTCGGCGAAGGTGTTGACCTTGGGCAGCGTGACCGGGTGGCCGGCAGCAAGCGCCGCGCGCAGGCTGGCGCCACCGGCGGGTTCGACGAGCGAATACTGGCAGGCCGTCCCGAAGTAGCCGAGGCAGCCCGCGGAAAGCCCCCCGCCGCCGACCGGGATCACCATGAGATCGGGCGCGCCACCGAGCTGCTCCTCGATCTCGACCGCGACCGAGGCCTGCCCCTCGATCACGTCGGGATTGTCGAAGGGTGACAGGAAGTGGCCGCCGTTTTCGGCGCAGAAGTCCTGCGCGGCCTTGAGGCAGTCGTCGAAGTAGTCGCCGATCAGGCGGATCTCGATCGCGTCGCCACCGAAGGCGCGGGTCTTCTGGATCTTCTGCTGGGGCGTGGTCACCGGCATGAAGATCACGCCGGTCTTGCCGAACTGGGCGCACATGTAGGCCACGCCCTGCGCATGGTTGCCGGCGCTGGCAGCGACGATGAGGCCTGCCTCGGGGCGCTTGCGCATGGCGTTGAAGGCGCCGCGCAGCTTGTAGCTGCGCACGGGCGTCAGGTCCTCGCGCTTGAGCCAGACGTCGGCGCCCGTCTTCTCGGACAGGTAGGCGTTGCGCTGCAGCGGCGTGGGCGGGAAGACATCGCGCAGCGCGGCTTCGGCGGCACGGGCCTTTTTGGCGAAATCATTCATTCACTTGCCTTGCCGCAAGGACGCCCTTCGCGCAAGTCAGTCGATGGGGCGGCCCTGCACGTAATGCCCGTAAAGCGTCGTCAGGACCGAGATCCCGACCATGGTGGCGACCCAGCCTGTCACCAGCGTGTAGACCAGCGTCAGCAGGCTGCGCGGCTCACCGGCGAAGTTCGGCAGCTGGATCAGTGCCGTCGCGGCGATGGTGATGAAGGCAAGGACGACGATTGCGCCGTCGCGGTCGCGGGTGGCGTTCCAGCTTTCGCGCAGCGACAGCTTGTGGCCCACGGCGGTGGCCGGCAGCGTCACGCCCAGCCGGAAGAAGAGGTAGGAGCCCAAGCCCACGATGCCGAGGCCGAAGATCGCGATCAGCGCGGGAGAGATCAGCGCCGCCATTGCCACGATCAAGCCCGCGACCAGCATGAGGACAGCCACCGCCAGGAAGACGAGGATCGAGCGCCAGAGGTAGGAGAGCATGGCCCCACCGTGCCAACGGGGAACCCAGCCGCGAGGGTATTCCTCTTCCAGCACGAAACGGTGCCAGCCGACGGCAATCCAGAGGCTCGCCACGACCGTGGCCAGGAAGAGCAACCCGAATGTGCCGGCCTCGCCGGAGGTGGTGAACTCTTCCGCTGGAAGACCGGGCGCGCCCACGGGCCGGGCAGGCAGGCGCGTGTAGGCGTAGATCTGGCTGGCGACCTGCACGAGGTAGAGCAGCCCCGACACCCGCAGCGCATCGCCGAGGTTGTTCACGATCAGGCGCACCGAGTGCACGAAGATCCGCCATCCTTTCATTGCCATCTCCCCTTCTTGGCCGGGCACAGCCATGTCGGGTCGGCGGACCGGCGTCAACGGGGCCAGCTTGCGGGGACGGCGAAAAACGGCTACTCCGCCGCGCGAGAATGTGAAGGAGCACACATGTCCGCGCCCAAGAAAGTCGTCCTTGCCTATTCCGGCGGTCTCGATACGTCGATCATCCTGAAATGGCTGCAGACCGAGTACGGCTGCGAGGTCGTGACCTTTACCGCCGACCTCGGCCAGGGCGAGGAGCTGGAGCCCGCGCGCGAAAAGGCGCAGATGCTGGGGATCGCCCCGGAGAACATCTACATCGAGGATGTGCGCGAGGAATTCGTGCGCGACTTCGTCTTCCCGATGTTCCGCGCCAACGCGATCTACGAGGGGCTCTACCTGCTGGGCACCTCGATCGCGCGGCCGCTGATCTCCAAGCGGCTGGTCGAGATCGCGCATGAGACCGGCGCCGATGCCGTGGCGCATGGCGCGACCGGCAAGGGCAATGACCAGGTGCGCTTCGAGCTGAGCGCCGCGGCGCTGGACCCCGATATTCAGGTGATCGCGCCCTGGCGTGAATGGGATCTGAGCTCGCGCACGGCGCTTCTGGACTTTGCCGAGAAGAACCAGATCCCGATCGCCAAGGACAAGCGCGGCGAGGCGCCCTTCAGCGTGGACGCGAACCTTCTGCACACCTCGTCCGAGGGCAAGGTGCTGGAAGACCCGGCCGAGGACGCGCCGGATTACGTCTACCAGCGCACGGTTGCGCCCGAAGATGCGCCCGACACGCCGGAATACGTGGAGATCACCTTCGAGAAGGGTGATGCCGTGGCGATCAACGGCCACGAGATGTCGCCCGCTGCGGTGCTGACCAACCTCAACGAGCTGGGCGGGCGCCATGGCATCGGGCGGCTCGACTTTGTCGAGAACCGTTTCGTGGGCATGAAGTCGCGCGGCATCTACGAGACGCCCGGCGGCACGGTGCTGCTCGAGGCGCACCGCGGGATCGAGCAGATCACGCTCGACAGCGGCGCGGGGCACCTGAAGGATTCCATCATGCCGCGCTACGCGGAGCTGATCTACAACGGCTTCTGGTTCTCGCCCGAGCGCGAGATGCTGCAGGCGCTGATCGACAAGAGCCAAGAACGCGTGAGCGGCACAGTGCGGCTGAAGCTCTACAAGGGATCGGCGCGGACGATCGGGCGCTGGTCGGACCAGAGCCTATATTCCGAGGCGCACGTGACCTTCGAGGATGACGCCGGCGCCTACGACCAGAAAGACGCGGCAGGCTTCATCCAGCTGAACGCGCTGCGGCTGCGGCTGCTGGCGGCACGCAAGCGCCGGACCAAGTAAGACGGCAGGGCCCTTCGGCTGGATTTAGCACGAAGGGCCCCGACGCTTCACGTCCAAGTTCGCAGTTCCATAGGCGCGCGAGCCGCGCATCGACGGCGCACGCGGTGGCGATCCCGACCGCTGGGCTGTGCGATTTATCTCGGCAAGATCACGACGACCTTCGTTCGACGGCCCAGCCAACTGCAAATCGCCGCCGCATGGGAGTGCGACGGCGATGCGCGGCGGGGCTGACGCCCCTTGATTCCGCGCGGAACGCGGTCCGCGTTCAGGCCTTCCGCAGTTCCGGCGCGACCTGCGTGCCCAATACCTCGATGGCCTTGAGCATTTCCTTGTGCTCGATGATCCCGATGGCCATCTGGATGGTCACGCGGTCGAAACCGATGTCCTCTTTCAGGCTCAGGATCTTGTCCACGAGCTGCGCGGGGCTGCCCACGAACATGGCCCCCTCGGGCGAGATCGAGGCGTCGTATTGCGCGCGGCTTTGCGGCGGCCAGCCGCGTTCGCGGCCGATCTGGTCCATGACGGCCTTCTGAGCCGGGAAGAAGGTGTCCGCGGCCTTCTGGCTGTCCTCTCCCACGAAACCATGCACGTTCAGCGAGACGCGGGCCTTGTCCTCGTTGCCTTCCTGCGCGGCGGCGCGGCGGTAGAGGTCGGCCAGCGGCGCGAACTGGCGTGGACGGCCGCCGATGACGGCGATGGCCATGGGCAGCCCGTTCATGCCGGCGCGCACGGCGCTTTGCGGGGTGCCGCCCACGGCGACCCAGAGCGGCAGCTTGTCCTGCACGGGGCGCGGGTAGACACCCAGCCCGTCGACCTTGGGGGTGAACTTGGTGCCCGGCCACTCCAGCGCCTCACGCTCGTTGATCTGCATGAGCATGGCGAGCTTTTCGTCGAAGAGCTCGTTGTAGTCGTCGAGCTGATAGCCGAAGAGCGGGAAGCTCTCGATGAACGACCCGCGACCAACCATAAGCTCGGCCCGCCCGTTGGTCAGGTTGTCCAGCGTGGAATACTGCTGGAACACGCGGATCGGATCGTCGGAGCTGAGCACCGAAACGGCAGAGCTGAGGCGGATGTTCTTGGTGGTGCGCGCCGCGCCCGCCAGCGTGACCGGCGGCGAGGTGATGGCGTAGTTCGGGCGGTGGTGTTCGCCCAGTCCGAAGATGTCGAGCCCGACCTGATCGGCCAGCTCGATCTCTTCCATCAGGTTGTTCAGGCGCTGGTGGGCGTCGACCGTCGTTCCCGTCGCGGGATCGGTGCCGACGTCGCCGAACGTGTAAAGCCCCAGTTCCATGATCTGTCTCCTTGCTTCACGCGCTATCTATGCCCTTGGCAGGGGCTTCAACAGGCGCGCAGACGCACACGGGGCGTGCGTGTTGTCGCGATACCGGGTTCAGTCCGACGCCGCCGGCTGCTAGCGTTGAGGAATGGCGACGCTTCAGGAATTCCTCGACGCTCAGGAAGAGAGCTGGCCGGTAGCCCTGCGCGAGCTGGAGACGGGGCAGAAGGTGACGCACTGGATCTGGTGGATCTTCCCCCAGCTTCAGGAGCTGGGCCGGTCGCCACGGGCGCGGCATTTCGGGCTTTCGGGCCCAGGTGAAGCGGCGGACTATCTTGCGCATCCGGTGCTGGGGGCGCGACTTGTGACAGCATCGCGCACGCTGATGAAACACCCCGGCAGCAGCGCCGAAGAGATCCTCGGCTCCGTCGATGCGCTCAAGGTGCGGTCCTGCATGACGCTTTTCGAGGGTGTCCCCGGCGCCGATCCGGTGTTTTCGCAGGTGATTTCCACCTTCTACGGCGGCGAACGCTGCCCCGTGACGCGGGCCCGACTGGATCGCTGAGCCTTTGCCTGAGACGGTGCTGCGCGTCTTCAGAGGGCGCATGCGTCTCAAGAAAAGAGGATCCTCGCGCGCTTTTTGTTGCCTGACCCAACGTTAACGGGCAATCCTTCCCTCATCAATTTTTACCAAATCAATCTGTTCGATGAGATAATGGAGAGTGATATGCCGAATGACCGCGGCGATAAGAATACCCGACTGATTTCCCGGACGGGCGGTGCGGCCCACGGCACGGCGCAGCCCGCAGCGTCAGCCCCGCCGAAGACGCGCATCATCGGCACACGCCTTGGCGAGGAGGCGGCCAAGGCCGCAGCCGAGGCCGGCGCGACCGACGACACCCCCATGGCGGATGCCCCCGACCTGCCCGTCACGGGTTGGCTTGTGGTGATGAAGGGCCCCGGCCAGGGAAAGGCAGTCGAGATCCACGAGGGGCTGAACGACATCGGCCGCGATCCCGAACGGGCGATCTGCCTCGATTTCGGCGACGGCGCCATCTCTCGTGAGGCGCATGCCATTCTTGTCTACGAGCCGCGTGGGCGGAGCTTTTTCTTCAACCACGCCGGGCAGCGCAATCTTGTCCGTCTTAACGAGACCGCCGTCATGACGCCGCAGCAGCTCAACCACGGCGACATGCTGGAGATCGGCGAGACGCATCTGCGCTTCGTCGCCTTCTGCGGACCGGACTTCGACTGGGCCGAACTCGACTGATGCAAAGCGACGGCAGCGCCATGGGGGCGCACAAGATGTGTTTCGATGTTGCCAGTGTTCTTTGGCAGGGGGCCCGCCCCTATCAGGAAGACTCGTTGCTGCAGGATTTCGTCGACGACGGCGCGCGCGGCTACGTGGTTCTGGCGGATGGCATGGGTGGGCATGCGGCCGGTGACGTGGCCTCGGGGCTGGCGGTCCAGACCGTGTCGCGCAGCCTTGGCCAGGCGATCCACGAGAGCGAGGATTTCGAGACCAATATCGCGGCCCTCCTGAGGGCGGCGGTGCGTCGCGCGAACCGGGCACTGGCGGACGAGGCCGGGGCTGCCTCGGGGACCGCGCGCATGGGCACGACGCTGATCACCGCGATCCTCTGCGATGCCCGGCTCTACTGGACATCCGTGGGGGACAGCCCGCTCTACCTCTGGCGTGACGGGCGGCTGAGGTTGCTGAACGAGGACCATTCGATGGCGCCGGTGATCGACCGGATGGTCGAGCAAGGTGAGCTGTCTGCCGAAGCCGGGCGAAATCATCCGGACCGCAATGCGCTGACCTCGGTACTGTCGGGCACGGAAGTGGCCCGCATCGACCTGAGCGCGGAGGGATTCGACCTGCGCCCCGACGACGTGCTGATCGTGGCGAGCGACGGGTTGCAGTTTCTCGATCTGCCGCAGATCGAGTGTATCCTGGCCGAGATGGCGCCGCATGCGCCCAGCGCCCGGATCTGCAACGCGCTACTGGAAGCGCTGCAGATGCTGGACGATCCGCACCAGGATAACGTCTCGATTTGCGTGCTGCGGCCCTGCGAGACCGGGATGCCAGGGACCATCACCGGCAGCATGACGCGGCCGCGTCCCGAGATCGGCGAGATCACGCAGCAGAGCCCCACGGCGGAACCGATCGGGCCTGCCGTCGAGCCTCCGAGCCCCTCGCGGCTGCGATCTATCTCGCGTCGGATCAAATTCTGGGAATAGCCGGGCGCGGGGATTCGGCGGATCGCCGTGCGCGTCGTCCTGCTAAAGGGGCAAGCTGGCCGGCCTGAGGGCGTGAATACCTGACTTGCCGCGCCGCACCTACCGCAAGAAACTTGACGCAAGGGAAGTCGATAAGCTTACTTAACAAAGATTTTTATCAAAAGTTGTATTGCCATGATCGCGAAATTCGCCCGCATTCCCGTATTCACATCAATTCTGGCCCGCGGGCGCGCCCTTATTCCGGCACTTGCGCTTGTCCTCGCCGCCCAGGCGGTTCAGGCGCAGGACGGCGGCACTAGGGCGGTCTGCAGCGAAGGCACCTTCCAGCTTGTCGAAGGCCAGGTCTGCCAGGTCGGGGCCACCGGGCGCAGCGGGTTTGATACCAGCCTGCTGACCGACGCGAATGGCCGGCCGATCCAGCACACCTACCGCAGTTTCGAGCAGGCCGGCGCGGGCGCCGCGCTGCTGCTGCTGTTCGACACCTCGGTCGGCAGCAACTCGGGGCAGCTTGGCAACCGCAGGCCGATCCTCGAGCAGAACATCGAGGCCGCGCGCGATCTCGTGGCGAGCCTGCCCGAGGCGGTCGCCGTCGGCGTCAACAGCTTCGACGCGACGCTGGGCATGGACGCCGACATCTCGGCCGACCGGGCCGCCGTGCTGCAAGCGCTCGACAACGGCGACATCACGGCGGACGGGCTGAACACCTTTCTCTACGAATCCGCCATCGATTCGATCCGGCAACTCGAGGGGATCCCCGCCCAACGCCGCGTACTCATGATCTTCTCGGATGGCGAGGCGGAGGATTCGGCCTTTTCCCTGGCCGAGGTTGTCGAGGCGGCGAACGAGGCAGGCGTGCAGATCGTGGGCGCCGGGTCTATCCGGGCCAACAGCGAACGCCCGCTGACCCAGTCGCTGGAACGGCTGGCCGACGAGACCGGCGGAACCTCGTTCGTCGGCCCCGTGGGGACGGGCGATTTCGACGCGGAGTCGATCCAGGACGTCGAGGACCTGCTGATCGGCGGTGGCACGCTGGCGATTTCCGAGGATGTGCTGGACGACGGGGACATCGCCTTTCCGCTGGAGCTGGTCCTGACCTATGCCGAAGGGCCGACCGAGCGGATTGCCGTCGCCCTACCCGCGTCGATCACCGGTCTTTCGACCGCCGCGCAGTCGGGCGGCGACACGCAGTCCACCGGCGGGGCCGTCTTCGGTCAGGCCGATGACCCCGACGGGATCGTCGACCGGGTCCTGGGCTGGGTGCTGGGTGTGCCCTGGTGGTGGTACGCGGTCGCGGGCGGTGTGCTTCTGCTGCTGATCATCCTGCTTTCCCTCATGGGACGCCGGAACGGCCCGGTGCGCGAGAGCTCGGGTGGCATCCCCTCTCCGCAGCCCGCCGCCGCGGCACCGCGGCCCGCACCCGTCGCGCCCCACACTGCCCGGCAACCCGCGGCCCCGACACATGAGGCCACACCGATGCAGCAGGTCGATACCGTCACCAAGGTGGCCGGGGTGACACGGGTGGCCGAGGGCGCCGCGCAGACACGGCAGGTGCAGCACCCCTATGCGACGCTGATCAAGAGCGCGACGGGCGAGCGGATGCCGATCTTCGAGCCGGAGATCACGATGGGCCGGGGCGAACAGAACTCGGTGATCTTCGACGACACCTCGGTCAGTCGGGTGCACGCGCAACTGAACGTCGGACGTGACGGGCTGATGCGGATTTCCGACCTCGGGTCGACCAACGGCGTCTTCGTAAACGGCGAGAAGGTCCAGGCTGCCGAATTCGATCCCGGCGACCGCATTTCGCTCGGCGAGGCCGAGTTCAAGATTGAATGGCCCGCCGACACCTGACGCGGCGCCCATGACGACATGATTTGAGACACCAAGTTTTTTTATCCGGGATACCGGCATGGCAACGATACATTTGACGATAAGGGCCGAGTCCACGGGCGAGATGCTGCTTTCGGATTTTGAGCTGACGCTGCCGGTCGAAATTGGCCGCGAAGAGGATACCGATTACCTCCGCATCAGCACCGGGTCGGGCGACGTCTACGCCCTGAAGTGGACGTGCCCCGAGGTTTCGCGTTCGCACTGCAAGGTTCTCGCCGCGGGAAGCGGCGATGCCTGGCTGCAGGACACGTCGCGCAACGGGGTGATGCGGCTGGACGGGGACGGACGCAGCCGTCCGGTCGACAAGTCGAACGGGCTCGACCTGCCATTGGGACAACGCACCGGGTTGCGCATTCCCGGACTGATGATGGAAGTCGTCGTCGGCGCGCTTCCCGCAGAGGAGGCCACCGAAGCCGAAGCGCCCGTCCGCGAGGAGCCACCCGCGCCGCCGCCCCCGGCCGAACCGCGCCACGTCCACCTTGCCGGGGGGTCTGTGCTGTCGCTGTCGCAGGACGGCGGCGGGGATACCGACCTTGGCCAAACGGCCATGGTGTTTTCGACCGGCCCGGCGGGATTGAGCATCAAGACCTACCCGATGGCACTGGTCGAGGACCTGTTGGCACTGCCCCAGCGCGAGGGACGGACGCTGGCGGCCGCCATCGGTGCGACCGAGGACGGTGTACTGGTGCTGGCCCGTCCCGAAGGCGAGGCGACCCGGGTGAGGGTCAACCGCGGGGCGCTCGGCACGCGGCCACGTCCGCTGGGCAATCTCGACACGATCGAGATCGGCGGCGCGGTCTTCCGCGCGACCGAGGCGGGGCAGACGGTGCTCGTCTGCCAGAACTGCAACATGTCGAATGCCTACGCGCGGTCGGACAACTGCGCGCATTGCGGAACGCGGCTGATCAACGCCGAGACCAGGTTCCTCGTCGACCCGAGCTCTACCGAAGGTCGCGCCTGATGTTCCGGGTCACGATAGACGCGAGCGACGGCGCTTCGGGCAGCAGCCTGTCCGAAACGCGCGATCTAGCCCCCGGTGACAGCCTGATCTTCGGGCGCGAGCCCGGCCCGGGCGGTGTCACCCTGCCGGGCCGGGGCGTGTCGCGCCGGCATTTCGAGCTTGTCGCCGATGCGCAGGGCCTGACGGTCACGGATCTCGACAGCACCAACGGGACGCAGCTTGCCGGCGTGGCGCTCGGCAGTGCGCGCATCACGACCGGCCAGCGGATCAGTGCCGCCGACACCACCGTGACGGTCCGCTACGAGGAGGTCGAGGCGCAGGCCGCACCGGCCGGGCCGCAATCGCGCTACATCACGCCCGCCGCCCCCGAGGACACCGGCCTGCCGCCGGACGTCCCCGCGCGCGGAACGGTCGACGTGTCGGAGGTGCACACCGGCGGGCGCCCTGTCTCGGAGATCGCCTATTGCGCCATCGGGGCGGGCATCGGGTCCTTCGTGTGGATCGACCACCTGCGCTGCTATGGCGTGCACGAGGACGACATCGTCGCCATCGGCCCCGAGGACATCCCCTACGCCACCTACGCGCGCTACTGCGCCAACAGCCAGATCCCCGATCACGAAAGACTGCGCTCGAACTCGGCCTCGACACCCGACAATATCTGGGGGTTTCCGGGCTATGCGCTGCGCGAGAGCGTGACGACCGGCAATCCGCGCTATGCCTTCCAGGTCTTCGGCGAGCCGACGCTGGCCGAGAGCTATACGCCCCGCGCGGGCCGGGTCTTTCGCAGCTTCGACCGCGAGATGAAGCGCATCAACTGGAGCCGGATGTTCCGCAAGGGGCTGGTTCAGGCGCTGCGCAAGACCTCGGACGGGCGCTACGCCATCTACTGGCGCGCGAGCCGCGATGCCGTGCCCGAGGAGCAGCGCAACCAGGTCACGCTGGCGAAGATCGTGCATGTCTCGACCGGCTACCCGGCGACGCGCTTCGTCGACGATTTCCAGGATTTCCTGGGCCGGCACCCGGAAATGCGGTCGCTGGTGGCCAATGCCTATGAGCCGCACGAACACATCTACCAGAAGATCGAGAGTTCGACCGAGCCGGTGAACATCATGGTGCGCGGGCGCGGGATCGTGGCGAGCCGCATCCTGCAACGCCTGAGCGAGGCGCGGACCCGCAATCCGAACATCGTCATCCTGCATTCGATGCGCAGCCCGATCCGTGCCCAGAAGGGGGCGAAATACGGCTGGGCCCGGCGGCCGGTGCGCGGTCACGTCGAACTACAGCCCTTCAACTGGCCCAAGGCCTCGTGGGGCGGCGACGTGCGGCTGAAGTACGAGAATGCAGACGCCGAGGAACGCGGCAGGATCCTCACCCAGCTGGGCGGGACGACCACCGCCGAACGCTCGGACTGGATCGCCATCGGCGAGCGGGGCGGTGAAGAAGGCTGGTACCGGGCGATCTTCGGGTCGGTGAAGCACATCGCGGTCCGGGGCGAGAAGCTCGGCATCGACATCAAGACGCCCGACGGTTTCGACCAGAGCTTCGAGGCGGACTATCTGATCGATTGCACGGGACTGGTGGCCGACCTGTCGCGGTCGCTGTTCCTGGCCGACCTGCTGAACACCTACGAGCTGCCGCAGAACCACGCCTGGCGGCAGCGCGACGGAAGCTGGCAGAAAGGTCCGCGCACGGGGCTGGAGGTCAGCAATGCCTTCGAAATCGAGGGGCTGCGCAACGGCCAGGGTCGTGTCTACGCCGCGGGCCAGGTGACCGCCGGAGGCCCCTACCTTGCCGTCGACAGCTTTCTCGGCCTGCAATACGCGGCGCTGCGCTCGGTCGACGACATCGGCGCCAACCGTTTGACCGCCATGCGGCCCATCGGGCCGGCGCGCTCCGCGATCCAATGGCTGCGCTGGTGCGCAGGCTCAACCCCCTGACCTGCTTGCGAGATCTGCCATGCTACCCACCCTTCGCGGACGTATCGAGACCCGCCTCTTCCTGATCATCGTCGTCGGCCTGCCGGTCACCCTTCTCTACGCGCTTTTCGTGGGCGGACTGCCCTACGACGGCGGGCTGCTGCTGATGCTGCTGGGGGTGCTTCTGGCGCTGCTGGTCGTGGGCGTGATCCTCGATCCGCTCTACATCCTGATCCAGCGGCTGCGCTGGGACCGCGACTGGCCCTTCGCCTATCAATTCTTCTTCTCGATCATCGAGTTCGTGATCGTGCTGTCGCTGGCGTCGCTGGGATGGATTCCCTGGCTGGACGAGTTCGCCTTTCAGCGGGGCGCCACCATACGGCTTGCCAGCTTCCACTTCGCCTGGGTCTTCCTGATCGGCTTCTTCCTTCTGCTCGGGCCGCTGGCCGTGCTCTTCGTGCGCTGGCGCTACAAGGGCGGCCGGTTCGGGAGGCTTTGAGGCATGGCGCGCCTCGTCCGCATCTGGATCCCGATCCATCTGGTGCTGCTGGTGATCGGGTGGATCCTCCTGTTCCGCGGCTCGGACCTCAGCCTCGATGCGGTGGCGGCGCTCTGGCTTTTCTTTCCGGTGGGCATCCTCGGCGCGATCATCGCCAATGCCACGGGCACCGGAGGCGGCGTGGTCTTCGTGCCGGTCTTTGCTGCACTTCAGGACGGGGCGATCATGATCGCGCCGGAGTTCCGCAGGCTGGCCGAGCTCGGGCCCAAGGAATCCGTCGCCGTCTCCTTTGCGATCCAGTGCTTTGGCATGTCGGTGGGTACGCTGACCTGGGCCTGGGCGATCTTCGTGAAGGATTCCCTGCCCTGGAAGGAGAAAGTGCCCGGAACGACGTTGCAGGGCATCGTCTTCGCGCCGCTTGCGCTGGGGATCCCGGTGCTGCTTTTCACCCAGATCTTCATCGTGCGGGCCGTCGACGGCGCCTCACTGATCGCGTGGTTCAAGGTGGCCTCGCTGGCGCTGGGGGTCTTTTTGCTGGTCTTCACCTGGGTCCAGAGGCGCCAGCCCGCGAGCGAACGGCGCCTGCACCTGACGCGCTTCGATCTCTACATGCTGCTGATCCTCGGCGCGGCGGGCGGCTTCGTCACGGCGCTTTTTTCGGTGGGGATCGGAGAGTTCATGGCGATCTACCTGCTGCTGCGAAAGTATCCCACGCGGATCGCAATCGCGGCGGCGGTCTGGGTGTCGGTGATCTGCGTGATCACCGGGATCTGGTTCAACATCTGGGCGGGTTTCCTGCGCCCCGAGGTGGCGCTCATCGCGATCCCCGGCGCCATGCTGGGCGGCTTCATCGCGCGGATCATCGCCGGGTGGCTGGGTCCGCTCTGGCTCAAGACGTTGGCGGCGCTCTGGATCACGCTGAGCGCCGTCTACCTGCTCGTGACATGACGCATCACGGCGGGATCACGCCCCCGCGCGGCTGGCTGACAGCCGGAGTTCGAGAGAGTAACGTTACGTAAGTTTATTTGAGCCCGATCGCATAGGTTTCGCAGATGACAGACCTTGAAGAGCTTTCCGACACGCAGTTGCCCCCCGGCGCGACGCTTGCGGACGGGCAGTACACCATCACCCGCTTCCTCGCCTCCGGCGGCTTCGGCATGACCTACATGGCGCAGGACCGGTTCGGCCGCGACGTTGTCATCAAGGAATGCTTTCCGGCGGGCCTGTCGCGGCGGACGCATGACACCCGGGTGCGGCCGGCCTCGAAGAGCAGCGAACCGACCTTCGAGAAGTGCATCGCACTGTTCCTGCGCGAGGCCGAGACGCTTGCTGGGCTGAACTCGCCCCACGTGGTGAACGTGCTGACGGCCTTCACCGAGAACGGCACCGCCTACATGGTGATGAACTACGTTCAGGGGTCGGATTTCCAGACGGTCATCGACCGCTACCCCGAGCGGCTGACGCCGGACTACGTGATGATGTTCGCACATTACCTGCTGAGCGCCGTCGCGACCGTGCATTCTGCGAACATCCTGCACCGCGACATCAAGCCGGGGAACATCCTCGTCGACCCCGAGGGCAAGCCGGTGGTGATCGACTTCGGCGCGGCGCGGGTGGAGGCGACCAAGCAGAGCGTGAAGCTGTCGACCCTGCCGGTGGTGGCCGACGGCTATTCGCCGAACGAATTCTATATCACCGGGGTGGAGCAGGGCCCGGCGAGCGATCTCTACTCGGTGGCCGCTACCTTCTACGCGGCCATCACCGGACATGCGCCGCCGCCCGCGCCCGAGCGCAATCAAGCGCTTGCCGAACAGAAGACCGATCCGCTGGTGCCGCTGACCGGCAACCACCCCGGCTATGCGCCGGCCTTTCTCGCATCGATCGACCAGACGCTGTCGCTGGCGCGGCGGGACCGGATTCAGAGTGCGGGGGAGTGGCAGGAGATGCTGCGCCCCGTGATGCCGGACACGATGGCCCTGGGTCAGAGCGTGGCGCAGAACTACGCCGCTGCGCAGCCCCCGCCCGCGCCGCCAAAGCCGATCCTGGGCAAGCTGCTGCTCGCCTCGGTCGCGGGGCTCGCGATCGGTGCGGTGGCAATGGCGGCGGTGTCGGGGTCGTTCGGAAGCCGGTTGCCCGCGATCCCGACGGATGTGGCGGCGCTTCATGCTCGGGCGACGCAGGCCGAAAACGAAACCGAGGCCCTGCGCGACCGGCTGACGGTCGGGGCCGGGCAGCTTGCCGATGCAGAGAACCGGATCACCACCCTGTCGGCGCAGCTCGAAAACGCCCGCCAGCAGCGCGGCACCGAGGTCGCGGCGCTGGAGCAGCGGCTTGCGGACGCCGAAACCGCCTCGCAGCAGCTACAGTCGCAGCTCGATGCCGCCTCGCTCGGGGAGAGCCAGCAGGTGGCGGCCCTGCGCGATCAGCTCGACACGGCGCAGCGGCGGATCACGGGGCTGATAGCGGACCTTCAGCAGGCGCAGGCGAACGGGAATACTTCGAGCGCCGAGTTGGAACGGCAGCTGAGCGAAGAGCGCAACACGAGCGCGGCGCTGCAGGCCGAGCTGGACCGGGCCACGCAGGGCGAGAGCACGCAGCTCGAAAGCCTGCGGGCCGAATTGCGCGAGACGGAGCGCGCCCTGCAGGGCGCCCGCGCCGACGACAGCCGGACGGAAGCGCGGCTTCAGGACCTGAGCACCCAGCTGACCACGGCGCTTGCCCGCTTGTCCGACGAGCAACGTCGCCGGTCCGATCTGGCGCAGGGCACGCGGGATCAGGAGACAGAGCTGGCGGCACTGCGGCGTGAGCTTCAGCAGGCCCGCGACGAGGCGCAGGCCGAGATCGCGCGGCTGAACGTGCAGTTGCGGCAGGCGCAGGGGCCGCAGGGGCAGGACGGAGCACGGCTGCTGCCCGCGGTCCAGCAGCAGGCCGACCCCGGCCCCGCGGTGCAGCCTTCGGGGCCGGCTGCCAGCCTCGCGGCCTGGCGGCGCGACACCTTCGGGTCGCAGGTGCTGCGCGGGCATACCGAGGTGGTGCGCGCCGTCGCCTTCGACCCACGCGGCGATCTGATCGTGTCCGGGGGCAACGACAACACCGTCCGCGTCTGGGACGCGGAAACCGGTCGGTTGCGCCAGACACTGACCGGACACGAGAAGGACGTGACATCGGTGGCATTCAGCCCCGACGGGCAGTTCTTCATCTCGGCCTCGGACGAGGGCCGGATCACCGTCTGGGACACTCGCCGACTGACCCAGCGTCGCAGCATCGAGACGGGCAATACCTTCGTGCAGTCGGCGGTGGTCGGCCCCCGCAGCGAACGGATCGCCGCCGGGCTGCCGGACGGGTCGGTTCGGATCTGGGGGAGGGAGAATGCGCCGCCGCAGGTCATCGACGCGCACAGCGACTGGGTCACCGGCGTGGCCTTCAGCCCGGACGGAAACCTGATCGTCTCGGGGAGCTACGACCGGACGGTGCGGATCTGGGATGCCCGGACCGAGGCGCTTCTGGCCGATCTCGACGATGCCGAGGCCTGGATCACCTCGGTCTCCTTCGCACCGGACGGGCAGACGCTCTACGCCACGACGCAGGACGAGATGGTGCTGGCCTGGACCCGGTCGGGCGACACTTGGCGGCTGGCCGATGCACCGACCCCGGGCGTGACCAGCATCGCCGCCTCGCCGTCGAGCGAGTTCCTCGTGACGGGGTCGGACGACAGCCAGGTGCAGCTGCGCGACCGGGATCTGCGTGTGCGCCGCGTGCTGGGCGGTCACGGAGACCAGATCCGCGCCGTGGCAGTAGGGCCAGACGGCCGGCAGATCATCTCGGCATCGGACGACGAAACGCTGCGCTTACTGACGCTCGACGAATGACCGGAGGCAAACTGAGTTGAACCCAGAGCAATTCACAAGGTTCTGACCATGAAATCCCTCGTCGCCACAGCCGCTTTCCTGCTTTTCACCGGCGCCGCTTCGGCGGACTGCGCCTCGGCGCGCGAGGCATGGGATGCCCAGGCCCCGGTCACCCCGGTCTCCGAACTGATCCGCAGGGCGCGCGGGCTGCAGGACCTTGGCTGTGACGCCGAGGTCGTCCGCACGGCGCTTCAGACAACCTCGTCGCTGGCCGCGCGTCGGGCGAGTTCGCTGCTGCAGTCTGGCGACACGGAAAAGGCGGCGGCATTGCTCGACAGCGCGCCCCTCATGCACTGGGAGGTGCTGGCGATGCGCGGGGCGCTGGCCAGCCGGAGGGGCGCCTTCGACGAGGCGGCGCGGGCCTACAACCTCGCACTCGACACGCTGGGCGCGGCGGATGTGACTGCGCAGAACCCCGGGCTCGAGCCGGCAGTGCCACGGCTTGTCGCGCTGGCGCAGGAGGCGATGCTGGTCAGCGGATCGACGCGGGCCACGATCCGCGTCGACGGAAGCGTGAGCGGCGTGATGCGGGCGCTGGAGCTCGGGCTGCGCGGCGGCAGTGACGGCGGCGCCTACAACGTCGTGGCCTCGGCCTCGGGCGCGATCGACCGCATCCTTCTGCCGCTGCGCTTCGAGCCCGGCACCGACAGGCTGACGCAGGAGTCCGAGGCGGAGGCGCGAGCCCTTGCCGGCTACCTGCGCGGCCTGCCTTCGGGCATCTCGCTGCGGATCGTCGGGCATACGGACGCCGAGGGATCGAGCCTTGAAAACCGCATCCTGTCCCTCGAGCGCGCCGAGGCGGTGCGGGACTACCTGGAGGGACGCGGTGTCGGGGCAGTCATCCGGGTGGATGGGCGGGGTGGTGAGGACCCGCCGCGGATCCTGGAGCAAGGCATTTACACGCCGGAGCAGCAGCGCCTTATCGCGCGTCGGATAGAAGTGATTTTTGAAAATGAATAGCAGCCCCCTTCTCGCCGCAGCGGCCTTGGCCCTGCTTGCGGCGCCCCCTGCCCGTGCCGGTCAGCATGCACTGGTTGTGGGCATCAACGAATACGCCGCCTTCCAGCCCTACTCGGCGGGCATGCCGCGTGGACAGCCCTACGATCTTCTGGGCGCCCGCAACGATGCCGAGACCGTGGCCACGGCGCTGCGTGCGGCCGGTGTCGAGCTGGCCGAGGATCGCGTGCTGATGGACGAGGGCGCCACGGTGCAGGCCTTTCTCGATGCCTTCGAGCGGCTGAAGGCCGCGGCCGATCCCGGCGACACGCTGATCGTGACCTTTGCCGGGCATGGCGCGCAGGAGCGCGAGGCCTCGGAACCCTACGACGAGGAAGACGGGCTCGACGAAATCATCATGTTCCACGACTTCGATCCCTCGCGCCCCGGGACGGGTCGGCTGTCGGACGACGAGCTGCGCACGCTGATGCAGGGCGCGTCGGAATACCAGGTGGTCTGGGTCTTCGATTCCTGTCACGCGGGTGGGCTTGTGCGGTCGGCGGCCTTCACGCTGTCGCGCTTCGGCGGGATCTTCGACGGGCTGCCGGATCCGAGCCTTGCCAACGTGCCGCCGACGCCCGACAGCGAGAGCTTCGAGGGCCTGCCCCACGTGACACAGATCCTCGCCACGGCGAGCGAGGTGCTGCGGATCAACGAAACCGAGATTGACGGCAAGATGCACGGCGCGCTGTCGTGGTATTTCGCCGAGGCGCTTTCGGGGGCGGCGGATGCCGATGGCGACAACGCCCTGAGCCGCGGAGAGCTGGCGTCTTTCCTCGAACAGCGGGTCTTTGCCCGGATGAACCAGAGCCAGCAGCCGCGGCTTTTCCCCGAGGGTGACGACCAGCGGGTCCTGTCGCTGACGTCGGCGCGCGCCACGCGACCACAGGGGCCGAGCGCGCCCGAACGCGTGTCGGTGAACTTCCTCGGTGCGTTGCCGCCGGGGCTCGACCCCGAGAAGATCACGCGCGTGCCGACCGGGGCGGTCTTGACCTTCGAGGAACAGGGCGCCGGGCTTTGGGATGTGTACAACCACACGGGCGACCGCATCACGAGCGTCAGCGCATCGGCGGGGGAGAACCGCTCGGACGACTGGCCGAAGGAAGCGGACGCGCTGGTGGCGCGGGCGATCGGCCTCGCGACGCTGGATTCGCTCACTGTGGCCTCCGAACCGCCGGTGTCGATCACCGCGCAGCATGGCAACGGCACGCTGTCGCTCGGGCAGGAAGCGAGTTTCGACTTCGTGCCCCCGAGCGAGGCGAAGCCCTATCTTACGCTGTTCAACGTGGCCGCCAACGGCAATATCCAGCCGCTGTTTCCGGAGCGGCCCGGCGGAGGGCTGGTGGCGTCCGAAGGGATCTCGGCCACCTTCGCGGTGGTGCCGCCGACCGGGGCGGACCAGCTCTATGCAGTCGCCTGCCCCGGACCCGCAGAGGACCTGCACCGGGCCTTGCAGGCAGGGGCCGGCAAGCGGATCGACCCGGCGCTGGCCGACACGATCCGGGGGCGGGACTGCCAGGTGGGCTCCATCGGGCTTTACACCCAGAACTGAGCCCACGGGTCAGTTCCGAAGCGCCGCAAAGGAGGGCGCCTTACACCCGCGCGAGTGTCCGGCTGGCAAGGCGCTGGTAGTAGGGCATCGTTTCTTCCACCAGTTCGGCGACGCGGCCCCTAACCTCGGGCAGCGGCCCCTCGGCCCCGGCAAAGCCGGTGCTGGCATGCAGGCTCTTGTACCAGTGCGGCGCCCAGACGCCGTCGCAACCCTTGGGACCGGAGGGCCAGGCGAGCATCGCCGGATCGAAGGGGATGCCGATCGCCTCGCAAAGAGCGCGCAGCATACCCTCGGGGTCTTCACGGATGTCGGCGCTGTCGATGACCACAGGCTCCTGGCCCATGGCCTTCACCTCGTCGAAAAGCTCGGCCTGCAGGTCATAGCCGAGATCGGTCGCGACCGTCTCGGGGTAGCCCTTGAGAAAGCTCGAGGCGACGCGGGCGGGATGCCGGATCAGGAAGACGTTGACGCAGTCGGCCGTGAAGTCGCGCGGCACGCCGGGGATCATGTGCTGGCACATGTGCTTCTGATAGAAATGCGCCTTGCCGCCCGGGGCAGGCCCGCGCAGCTGGTCCTGCACGGTTTCCGCATCCTCGGGGCGCGAGGCCATGATCGCGTCCGCCATCGGGTGGGCGAGGCCGGTCATGCGCAGGTAGGGGCCATAAAACGGCTCGTCGATCACGGCGCAGTCGGCGCGCTGATCGAAGGCGTACATCATGGCCGAGGATAGGTTTCGCGGGCCGCTCCACATCGCGATGTTCATGGGGCGGCATCCTTCTTGACGAGATCGTAGTAGAGGCCCCGGATGCGTTCGGTCATGGGACCGAGTTCGCCCGTCCCGATGGTGCGGCCGTCGATGTTGCCCACAGGAGTCTGCGCGCCGAAGGTGCCGGTCAGGAAGGCCTCGTCCGCGCCGTAGGTGTCCACGAGCGAGAAGTTGCGTTCGTGCACCGGGATGCCGTCGGCACGGCAGACGTCGATGACCTTCTGCCGGGTGATGCCGTTCATGCAGTAGTCGCCGGTGGAGGTCCAAACCTCGCCCTTGCGGACGATGAAGAAGTTGCAGGCGTTGGTGGTGTTCACAAAGCCATGCACGTCGAGCATCAGCGCCTCGTCCGCGCCGGCCTTTTCGGCGGCGATGCAGGCAAGGATACAGTTCAGCTTGGAGTGGGAGTTGAGCTTGGGGTCCTGCGTCATCGGCAGGCCGCGCAGATGCGGCACCGTGGCAAGGCGGATGGGGCGCGGCAGCGCAGGGCGCGAGTGCTCCATGATGATCACGACCGTGGGGCCCGAGCGGCTGAGCGCGGGATGCTGGAAGGGCCGGGCCTTGACGCCACGCGTCACCATCAGGCGGGCATGGGCGTCGGTTTCCATGCCGTTGGCCTTGCGCGTTTCCTCGAGCGCGGCGATGACGCCGTCGCGGTCCATGCCGATGTCGAGGTCGACGGCCAGCGACGCCTCGAACAGGCGGTCGAGGTGGTCCTCGAGAAAGGCCCAGTGTCCCTCGTAGAGCCTCAGCCCTTCCCAGATCCCGTCACCCAGCATGAAGCCGGAATCGAAGACGCTGACCACCGCTTCATTGCGCGGTTTCAGCGTGCCGTTGACCCAGATGAGGACCTCTTCGTTGCGAGCGTCTTCCTGGGCCTGATGTGTTGTCACCTGATCCATGCCCATTGCTCTAGGCCCGCCACGAGCGTCACGCAATCTCACCATGGGGTGAAAGCGTGTCGCAGTGCTTTGACCTTGAGCCGAGATGCTCCACGATCAGGCAAAATGGAGGTGGAAATGCGTATTATTGCAATGACCCTGATGGCGCTCGCCACGCCAATGCTGGCCGCGCAAAGGGCTTCGGCGGCCGAGATCGTCGTCGCCGGCGGCTGTTTCTGGTGCGTGGAGGCCGATTTCGAGAAGGTCCAAGGCGTGTCCGAGGTGGTTTCGGGCTACACCGGCGGCACGGTCGAGGATCCGACCTACAAGCAGGTCGTGGCCGGCGGCACCGGCCATTACGAGGCCGCGCGGATCGAATACGATCCCGATACGGTCAACGTCCGGCAGCTTTACGACCTGTTCTTCCGCTCGGTCGATCCGCTGGATGCGGGCGGGCAGTTCTGTGACCGCGGCAACAGCTACCGCACGGCGATCTTCGTGGACGGGCCTGAGGAACGGCAGGCAGCAGAGGCTGCCAAGGCCGAGGCCGCGCAGGTGCTGGGGCAGGAGATCGTGACGCCGATCCTGCCGCTGGAGGCCTTCTACGAGGCCGAGGACTATCACCAGGATTACTACAAGAGCACCGAGAAGACGCTGACGCGCTTCGGCTACGTCGACCGGGCGGACGCCTACGCGCGGTATCGCGCGGCCTGCGCCCGCGACGAACGCGTGCGCGAGCTCTGGGGCGACGCGGCGCCCTTCGCGGGCAGCTAGAACCTGAGGTCCTGCACCTCCTTGAGGTCGGGAATGACATCGGCGGTGCCGTGGCGCGTGACCATGAGCGCCGCCGCCCTCTGGGCGAGGACCAGCGCCTGCGCCATGGGCATGCCGCGGTCGAGGCCGGCCAGCAGGTAGCCCGTGAAGGTGTCGCCGGCGCCGGTGGTGTCCACCGGCACCACGGGAATGGCCGGGAAGTGGCGCGACGTGCCGCTGTCGGTTTCGATCCAGCGGCAGCCATCGGCACCTAGGGTGACGACCACGTCCCGCACGGGCAGCGCTTCGGGGGCGAGGCCGGTCGCCTCTTCCAGCTGTGCCGCCTCGACGCTGTTGAGGACGAGAAGATCGAGAAGCGGCATGACCGCCTGCACGGCCGCGGCGTCGAACGGCGCGGCGGCATAGGCCACGCGCAGCCCCTGACGCGAAGCGATCTCGGCCGCCTCGCGCTGACAGTTGGTCTCGTTCTGGAAGAGGAAGAAATCGCCTTCCCTGGAGGGCTCCAGAGCTTCGGCCAGATCGGCCTCGCGCAGGGCGGTGTTGGCGCCGCCGTGCAGGAGGATCGTGTTCTCGCCCGCATCATCCACCGCGATGACGGCGTGGCCGGTCAATTCTGGCAGCGTCGCGATGCGGCGCGTGTCGACGCCGTATTCCATGAGTCTGTCTACCGCCCAAGCCCCATCGGGCCCAACCGCGCCGATGTGCACGACGCGGGCGGCAGCCCGCGCCGCCGCCACCGACATGTTGGCGCCCTTTCCGCCGAGGCCCTTGGAGATCTCGGTTGTCGAGATCGTCTCGCCCGGGGCGGGCAGATGCGGGACGCGGTAGACGAGATCGGCGTTGATCGAGCCGAGGTTGTAGATCGTCACGTGAAACCCTTTCCTGGGAATTGCGGGCTCAGCGAAGGTCGCAGGCGGCGAGCACGGCCATGTTGAGGATGTCGTTCGCGGTCATGTTGGTCGAACAGATCTGGATCGACTTGTCGACGCCGGCGAGGATCGGGCCGATCACGGTCGCACCCGCCATTTCCTGCATGAGCTTCGTGCTGATCGAGGCGGAATGGCGGGCCGGCACCACGAGGATGTTGGCAGGACCGCTCAGACGCTGGAACGGGTACTGGGCCTGGGCACGCGGGTTCAGGGCCACGTCGACGGTCATCTCGCCCTCGTATTCAAAGCGCGCGCCGCGCTGGTCGAGGATCTCGGGCGCGAGGTGCATCTTTGTGGCACGTTCGGAAACCGGGTAGCCGAAGGTCGAGAAGCTGACAAAGGCCACGCGCGGTTCGAGCCCGAGGTGCCGGGCCACGTCGGCGGCGCGTTCCGCGATGTTGGCCAGATCGTGTTCGTCCGGCCATTCGTGCACCAGCGTGTCCGCGATCAGCACGATACGCCCGCGGTGAAGGACCGCCGTCACGCCGGCAGCCCCCTGCGCCGCGTCGGCATCGAAGACGTAATTCAGCCGGCTCATCACGTGGGCGGACTTGCGCGTAGCGCCGGTGATCAACCCGTCACCATGGCCATGGGCCAGCATGAGGGCGGCAAAGACGTGACGGTCGCGGGCGGCAAGCCGGTGGACGTCCTGCCGGTCCACGCCCTTGCGCTGCAGGCGGGCGTAGAGGAATTCCTTGTAGGTCTCGAGGTGCCGGGTGTTGGCGGCGTTGACCACTTCAAGCTCCCGCACGGCATCGGCGAGGCCCGCGCCTTCGAGCTTTTCCTTCACGTCGTTCTCGCGGCCCACGACGATCGCCTTCCCGAGGCCGCTGCGCTGGTACATGACGGCGGCGCGCAGGACGCGGACGTCGTCGCCCTCGGCAAAGATCATGCGCGATTGTGCCTGCCGCGCGCGGTTGTGCAGCCCGCGCAGGATGCTGGCGGTCGGATCCATGCGCGATTTGAGACTGTCCTCGTAGCTGCGCATGTCGACGATGGGGCGGCGGGCGGCGCCGGTGTCCATGCCCGCCTTGGCCACGGCCGGCGGAATGCGGTGGATCAGCCGGGGATCAAAAGGCGTGGGGATGATGTAGTCGCGCCCGAAGCTGAGGTTCTTGCCGTAGGCGAGCGCGACCTCGTCAGGCACATCCTCGCGCGCGATCTTGGCCAGGGCCTCGGCGCAGGCGATCTTCATCTCGTCGTTGATGGCGCGCGCGTGGATGTCGAGCGCGCCACGGAAAAGGTAGGGAAAGCCCAGGACGTTGTTGACCTGGTTGGGGTAGTCGCTGCGGCCGGTCGCGACGATGGCGTCTGCGCGCACCTCGCGCGCCTCTTCGGGCGTGATTTCGGGATCGGGGTTCGCCATGGCGAAAATCACCGGGTTGTCGGCCATGGAGGCGACCATGTCCTGCGTGACGGCGCCCTTGACCGAAACGCCGAGGAAGACGTCGGCGTCCTTCATGGCCTCTTCCAGCGTGCGCAGCTCCGTATCGACGGCGTGGGCCGACTTCCACTGGTTCATGCCCTCGGTGCGGCCCTGGTAGATCACGCCTTTGGTGTCGCAGCAGATGCAGTTTTCATGCCGGGCGCCCATGCTTTTCAGAAGCTCGATGCAGGCGATGCCCGCGGCCCCTGCCCCGTTGAGCACGATCTTCACGTCCTCGATCTTCTTGTCGGACAGGTGCAGCGCATTGATGAGACCCGCGGCGCAGATCACGGCAGTGCCGTGCTGGTCGTCGTGGAAGACCGGGATGTCCATCTCTTCCTTGAGGCGCTGCTCGATGATGAAGCACTCGGGCGCCTTGATGTCCTCGAGGTTGATGCCCCCGAAGGTCGGCCCCATGAGCTTGACCGCCTGGCAGAAGGCGTCGGGGTCTTCGGTGTCGAGCTCGATGTCGATGCTGTTCACGTCGGCGAAGCGCTTGAAAAGCACCGACTTGCCCTCCATCACCGGTTTCGATCCCAGCGCGCCAAGGTTGCCGAGGCCGAGCACCGCCGTACCGTTGGAGATCACGGCGACCAGGTTGCCCTTGTTGGTGTAGTCGTAGGCGGTTTCGGGGTTTTGGGCGATTTCCTCGCAGGGAATGGCGACGCCGGGGGAATAGGCCAGGCTCAGGTCGCGCTGCGTCGTCATGGGGACGGTCGCGTTCACCTCCCATTTCCCCGGGAAGGGATCGTGGTGGAAGGCCAGCGCTTCTTCGCGCGTCAGGTTGAACTTGGACATGTGGGGGCGTCTCCTCCTCGACTGTCCGACGTTCTTAGCGGTCTGAGCAGGTCGCCTTCAATGATATGTGCACGCCTCACGAAAAAGGGGCGCCCGGCGGGCGCCCCATGATGTCTTCCCGCCGCCGGTTCATTCGCCCGGCTGGCGTTCTCCGTAGGCGTCGGGCGGTCCCTGCTCTTCGTGAGCTTGCCCGAAACTGTCGGGGAAGAGCGGGCCGTTCACCTCGGACGGCATGTTGTGATCGGCCTCGGTATCGCTGCGGTAGCGCATGCGGTGCCGGTGGACCATGAGCCCGTCCCATCGCAACGCCCGCCAGAGCCCGAAGGTGATGAAGGCAAGCACGATTGCGAAGGGGAAGCCCGCGACCACCGCCGCCGCCTGCAGCGCCTCGAGCCCGCCTGCGACCAGCAGCACCGAGGCCACACAGCCTTCGGCCACGGCCCAGAAGATCCGCTGCACCTTCGGCGGGTCGGGATCGCCGCCGGCGGTCAGCATGTCGATGACGAAGCTGCCCGAGTCCGACGAGGTCACGAACCACATGATGATCAGCACCACCGCGAACATCGACATGATGCTCGAGAGCGGGAAGTAGTCCAGCAGGGCGAACATCGTCTGCGCGTAGTTTTCGCGCGTCGCCTCGACCAGGGCCGGGTCGCCGTCGAGCGAGATCTTGATGGCGGTGCCGCCAAAGGCGGTGAACCAGAAGAACATGATCGACGCCGGGATCAGCATGACGCCCACCATGAACTCGCGCACGGTACGGCCGCGGCTGATCCGGGCGATGAAGACGCCGACGAAGGGTGTCCAGCTGATCCACCAGGCCCAGTAGAAGATCGTCCAGCTGTTCTGCCAGCTGCCGCCAGTCCAGCCCTCGTTCCAGGTGCCGAGGCGGACGAGGTCGGTCAGGTAGCGGCCGTAGTTGTCGACGAAGCTGTCGAAGATGAACAGCGTCGGCCCGACCACGACCATGAAGACCAGCAGCACGATGGTGAGGATGATGTTGAGGTTGGACAGCCGCTTGATCCCGCCGTCGAGCCCCGCGATCACAGACATGGTGGCCATGAAGGTGATGCCCGCGATGATCAGGACCTGCATGAAGGCGTTCTGCGGCACGCCGAAGACGTCGTTGAGGCCCGCATTCACCTGGATCGCGCCCAGGCCCAGCGAGGTCACGATGCCGAACATGGTGCCGAAGACCGCCAGCACGTCGACCAAATCGCCCCAGAAGCCGTAGATCCGCTCACCCAGAAGCGGGTAGAGCGCCGAGCGTACGGTCAGAGGCAGTCCCTTGCGGAAGTGGTAGTAGGCCAGCGCCAGCGCCATCACCGCGTAGATCGCCCAGGCGTGGAAACCCCAGTGCATGAAGGCCAGAGACATGGCCTCCTGCGCGGACTGCAGTGTCTCGGCCTCGGTCAGCGGCGGCGCGAAGTAGTGATACATCGGCTCGGCCACACCCCAGTAGATGAGGCCGATGCCGATCCCCGCCGAGAACAGCATCGCCGTCCAGGAAAAGAGATCGTATTCCGCCTCTTCGTCCATCCGCCCAAGCCGTACGTCGCCGAATGGCCCCACGACCATCATGATGACGAAGATCAGAAGCAGGTTGACGAAGATGACTAGCGTGAAGCCGAGATAGGTTGTCAGAAGAGTCTGAGCACCGACGAACAGGGTGTTCGCCAGGTCGCTGAAGATCGCCCCGAAGAGGATGAAGCCGACGATGATCACCGGCGAGATCGATTCCGTGACCTCGACGGGGACGTCACCGTCGGCGAATGTGTCGCCAGCGGGGACCTGGGCA
Organism: uncultured Rhodobacterales bacterium; assembly: GCA_964397775.1. Taxonomy (GTDB): domain Bacteria; phylum Pseudomonadota; class Alphaproteobacteria; order Rhodobacterales; family Rhodobacteraceae; genus Allosediminivita. The sequence continues at coordinate 26,483 of CAYNKL010000051.1, forward strand.
GCCACGTTGGCATGGTCGTCGGGG
>CAYNKL010000052.1:0-25982 GCA_964397775.1 uncultured Rhodobacterales bacterium
AGATCTCGGAGTTCGGCACGATGATCTGCACGTTGGTGATGCTGGCAAGCTCGGTCGTGTTGAGGGTGATGTCCTTGACCGTGCCCATGGCGCCTGCCACCTCGACAAAGTCGCCAAGCTTGAAGGGTCGGAAGAGAATGATCATCACGCCCGCCGCGACGTTCGACAGCGTGCCCTGCAGCGCGAGGCCGATGGCGAGGCCCGCGGCACCGATGGCCGCCACGAACGACGTCGTCTGAACCCCGAAGGTGTTGAGGACAAAGAGCGCGGTGAAGAGCAGCACCGTGTAGCGGGCGATGTTGCCGAGAAAGCCGAAGAGCGTGTCGTCGAGCCGCGCGCTGCGCTTCGAGATCGCCTCGATCCGGCGGCGCACCCAGCCCGCGACGATGAAGCCCGCGATCAGGATCACGATGGCGGCGAGCACGTTGCCCACGATGCCGGCGAGGAATTCGAGGGTCAGCACGTCGGAAATCGACGTGCCGTTGTATATCTCGGTCTGTAGCAGGGTCGTGAGGCTGTCCATGTCCCGTCCGTTTCTTGCGTTCCGCGTTTGGTCATTCCTATCTTCGCATGGCTGATAGGCGCAACGTGCGACAACGCCGGGGCGCGACGCCGCGTTCCGGGTGTGCCTCTGGCAAAATCCGGTGAATGCGACTAGGTAGTTTGCGACACAGAATGGAGCGCCGCACCGTGAGACAGGATGCAGACGGCCGTCTGACCCGCGACGGCATCAGGATTCACCAGCAGTCGGATTTCGCCGGCATGCATGCCGCCGGCGAACTGGCCGCGCGGATCCTCGACGAGCTGGCCGAGCGCGTCGACGTCGGTGTGACCACCGGCGAGCTTGATGACTATATCCGGAACCGCGTCGAAGAGACGGGCGCCACCTCGGCTACCATCGGCTACAAGGGCTATCAGCACGCCAGCTGCATCAGCATCAATCACGTGGTCTGCCATGGCATTCCCGGCGAGAAGAAGCTGAAGGACGGCGACATCCTCAACATCGACGTCACCGTGATCGTCGACGGATGGTACGGCGACAGCTCGCGCATGTACGTGGCGGGCAAGCTGTCGCGCAAGGCCGAGCGGCTGATCCAGGTGACCCACGATTCCCTGATGAAGGGCATCGACGTGGTGAAGCCCGGCAACACCTTCGGCGACATTGGCCACGCCATCCAGACTTTCGTCGAAGGCCACCGCATGTCGGTGGTCCGCGATTTCTGCGGCCATGGCCTTGGCCGCGTCTTCCACGCGCCGCCGAACGTGTTGCACTACGGGCGTCCGGGCACCGGGCCTGTGCTGGAAGAGGGCATGTTCTTCACCATCGAGCCCATGGTGAACCTCGGCCGGGCCGAGACCAAGGTGCTCTCCGACGACTGGACCGCCGTGACGCGGGACAAGTCGCTGTCGGCGCAGTTCGAGCATTCCATCGGCGTGACCGCCGATGGCTGCGAGGTCTTCACCCTGTCGCCGGCCGGGCGCTTCCACCCGACCTACTGACCTATTCCCAGCGCCAGAGGGCGGGCACGAACCTGTAAGCCTCGCCCTCGGCCATGACATGGCCGACGCCCGGGAAGGGGAAGTGGTAGCCCAGCACCGCCATCCCGTCCGCCGCGGCCATGTCGAGCAGCCGCTTGCGCGTGGCGACGGTCTGTTCGCCGTCCCAGTCGAAGTTGTTGTACCAGCCCGGGTGGGCAAAATTCGTCCAGGCGTGGTTCATGCTGTCGCCAAGCGCGATGAACTGTTTTCCTTGCGATTCCAGCACCACCGAGACGTGGCCGGGCGTGTGCCCCGGCGTGGCGATGATGCGGATGCCGGGCGCGATCTCGTCGCCCTCCTCGAACAGGGCCCACTCGCCGCCGTCCACGTTGATCGAGTTCTGGGCGCCCAGCACGAACTGCTGCATCTCGGCGGGCACCTCGTGGACGAGGTTTTCCTGCATCCAGAAATCATGCTCCTGCCGGCCGATGTGCCATTGGGCGTCGGGCAGCACGACCTCGTCAAAGCCGTCGCGCACGCCCCAGATGTGATCGGGGTGGGCGTGGGTGATGATGACGTCGGTGATGGCATAGGGGTCGATGCCCGCCGCTTCGAGGTTGGCCAGCAGCTGCCCGGCGGTGGGCAGGAACCGGTCGCCCGAGCCGATGTCCACCAGCACCACGCGGTCGCCGCTTTCGATGACGAGGTGGTTGGTGTGGGAATAGTGGATCTCGGTCGACAGGTAGTGCCTGGCGAGGAAGGCCTGCACCTCTTCGGGGTCGGCATTCACGCCAAGCCCGCCCGCGTCGAGCTCCAGGTGCCCGTCGGATACCACCGTCAGGGCCATGTCGCCCAGCGTGAAGCGGAAGAAGCCGGGGTTGGGCGCGGGGCAGCGGGTCTGGCCGCGCGCCACGGCGGGCAGCGACAGCGCGGGCATGGCGGCGGCCACGCGCAGCAGGTCGCGTCGGGTCGGGGTGAAGATCGGCATGGGGGCTCCCTGTCTTATTCACGTATTTGAATGAGATGGTAGCACCTGAGGTCACCGATAGGAATGCCCCTCTGGACTTCAATCGCCCGCGCCGTGCCACCGGCGCCAGAGTGCCAGCAGCAGCGTGCCGTCGGCGCTGGGCGTCATGCAGTCGGTCATCAGAAGCGGGCCGGGCACCGACGGGGGCTTAGGCCCCGTCTCGGTGTCGTCCTCCTGCGCGGAGGGCGCGCTCAGGAACAGGCTGGCGGCGGATGCGAACATGCCGCCGAGCGTAACATGCCGCTGCGGAAAGTCGAGGATCAGGTCGCCCGCAGCAGGGTCACATGCGTGTCGCCCCAGCGCCGGGCGTCGAGCGGGGCAAAGCCCTCGGGCGCGTTCTGCGGCGCGGCCTCTTCCCAGACAACCAGCGCGCCCGGCGCGATCCAGCCCGCGCGTAGGGCTGCTGCCAGCGCCTTCTCCCCCACGCCCTTGCCATAGGGCGGATCGAGGAAGACCAGTGAACAGGCGTCCTCGGCCGGGGGCAGGCGCGTGGCGTCTGCTTTCATCACGCGGCAGGCCTCGGCGCAGTCGAGCGTGCGAATGTTCTCGGCCAGCAGCCGCTGGCCCACGCGGCCGGTCTCGACAAAGGTCACCTGCGCGGCGCCGCGTGACAGCGCCTCGAGCCCCAGCGCCCCGGTCCCGGCGAAGAGGTCCAGCACCCGCGCGCCGTCGATGGGATCGCCGAAGCGGCCACCGTCGAGCATGCTGAACAGCGCCTCGCGCACGCGGTCGGAGGTGGGGCGCAGGTGCGCCCCCGGATCGCCCTTGCCAAGCGCGGCAAGCCGTCGCCCGCGCCAGTCCCCGCCGACGATCCTCATGCCTTGAGCAGCGCCTTGAGGTCGCTCGCGGGATCGGCCAGGGCCTGCGGATCGGGGGATTTTCCCGCCTCGATCAGCCGCTTGCCGACCATGTAGGCGCGCCCGTCGTTCATCGAGTCAAGCGCGATCAGCCTGTCGCCCGCGTAGTACCAGTGGGACCGTGCGCCGCCTTCGCCCTCGCGCACCACGACGCGGTCGCAGCCCGCGCCGAGGCCCGCGATCTGCAGCTTCACGTCGTACTGGTCGGACCAGAACCAGGGCTTGGCCACGTAATCGCGGCCCGCGCCCATGATGTTGTCGGCCACCAGTTCGCCCATGTCGACGGCGTTGCCGACGCTTTCCAGCCGCATCCGCGTGTCGCCCTGCGGGAAGGAGGCACAGTCCCCCGCCGCCCAGATCGCGGGGTCAGATGTGTGCCCCTGCGCGTCCACCGCGATGCCATTGTCGATTGTCAGCCCCGCCTGCTCGGCCAGCGCCGTGTCGGGCATGATGCCGATGCCCGCGATCACCACGTCGACGGGCAGGTCCGTGCCGTCGGTCAGCTCGGCGCCCGTCACGCGCCCGTCCTCGCCGGTCAGGTGCTTCAGCCCTACGCCCTCGCGCAGGTCGATGCCGTGGGCGCGGTGCAGATCGGCGAACCAGCCCGAGGTCTCGGGCGCGGCCACCCGTTGCAGGATGCGGTCGGCGGCCTCGATCAGCGTGACCTCGAGGCCCAGCTTGCGGGCCACCGCCGCCGCCTCGAGCCCGATGTAGCCGCCGCCCACCACCAGTGCGCGGCCGCCCGCGCGCACGCGCGGTTCCAGCGCGTCGATGTCGGCCAGCGTGCGGATCGTGAATACACCGTCGAGATCACCGCCCAGCGTGTGGGGCAGGCGGCGCGGCACGGCGCCGGTGCAGATCACCGCGTGGTCGTAAGGATAGGCCACGCCGTCGGCGATCACCGTGCCCGCGGCGCGGTCGATGGAGGCGGCCTCCTGCGACAGTTTCAGGGTCACGTCGTTGTCGGCGTAGAAACTCTCGGGCCGCAGGAAGAGGCGTTCGCGCGCCATATCGCCCAGAAGATAGGCCTTCGACAGGGGCGGGCGCTGGTAGGGCGGCACGTCCTCGCGTCCGATCAGGGTGATGGTGCCCTCGAACCCCTTGGCGCGCAGGCGCGCCACGCAGGAGGCCGCCGCCTGTCCGGCCCCGATCACCACGACGTTGGTCATGCCGTCCCCTTTGTCTTTGCCCGTCTGCCCCTATACTCCGAGGGGAAGAAAACGCAAATCCGGAGGAACGGAACAAGATGGCGATTCAACAAGGGGACAAGCTGCCGGGGGCCACGCTGATCGCGATGGGGGCCGAGGGGCCGGAACAGGTCGACCTGGGCGCGAAACTCGACGGTCGCAAGGTGGTGATCTTCGCCGTGCCGGGCGCCTTCACGCCCACCTGCCATTCGGCCCACGTGCCGAGCTTCATGCGCACCAAGGGCGATTTCGAGGCCAAGGGCGTGGACGAGATCATCTGCGTCTCGGTCAACGATCCCTTCGTGATGAAGGCCTGGGGCGAAGCCACCGGTGCGGCAGAGGCTGGCATCACCATGCTCGGCGATCCGGAATCCGCCTTCACGCAGGCCATCGGCATGGATTTCACCGCGCCGCCCGCGGGCCTGATGGCACGCTCCAAGCGCTACGCGATGCTGGTCGAAGACGGCACCGTGAGCCTGCTGCACGTCGAGGACAGCCCCGGCACCTGCGAAACCTCTGCCGGTGAGGGGCTTCTGGCCGCGATGTGAGGGATCGGGCTGGCCCAAGGCCGGCCAAGGGCGCGCCGGGCGGGCGCCGGACCGCGGTTTGGCGCGGCCTGACCTGTGGTGCGGGCGCTTTATGCCTGCCAGATCCGCGGCCGGTCCGAGCGTTGCCGTGCAATTGAAAAAGCGCCGGACCGTGGGGCGGTCCGGCGCTCGCCCGGCACTTTAGGTGCTGTTCGGGCGGGTCGGTGGCGCGAATTGGACGCGACGCTTACGCCGCGAAGCCGTCCATCGCCTTGGCGAGCTTCACGTCGCGCGGCGAAAGACCCTCCACGTCGTGGCTGGTCAGCGTGACCTCGACACCGTTGTAGGTGTTCGACCACTCGGGGTGGTGATCCATCTTCTCGGCCGTCATGGCGGCGCGCGTCATGAAGCCGAAGGCCTCCACGAAATCCTTGAACTTGTAGCTCTTGGTGATCGCCTCGCGGCCCTCGGCCACGGCCCAGCCGTTGTCCAGCAGCGGCTTCAGGGCTTCGTCGCGGGCGGCTCCGGTCAGTTTGTCGCTCATTCCTGTTCCTCTCTGTGTTCCTTGCGGAAGGGCCCGTAGGAGGTGAGGATCTCGATATCCTCGCCCACCGCCTGCCGTTCCGCCTCGAGGTAGCGCGCGATCGCCTCGGCAAAGCCCTGATCGGCCACCCAGTGCAGCGAATGCGTCTGCGCCGGCAGGTAGCCGCGGGCCAGCTTGTGTTCGCCCTGCGCCCCGGCCTCGACGCGGTCGAGCCCCCGGGCGATGGCAAAGTCGATCGCCTGATAGTAGCAGGCCTCGAAGTGCAGGCAGGGATGGTCCTCGACGCAGCCCCAGTACCGCCCATACAACGCCCGCCGGCCGATGAAGTTCAGTGCGCCTGCCACGTAGCGGCCCTCGCGCTCGGCCATGACCAATGCGATGTCGTCGCGCAGCCGTTCCTGCGCGAGGTCGAAGAAGGCGCGCGTCAGGTAGGGCATGCCCCATTTGCGCGACCCGGTGTCCTGGTAGAACCGCCAGAAGGCATCCCAGTGCTCGGGCTTCAGGTCGTCGCCAGTGAGCATCCGGATCTCGCCGCCGAAGTCCTGCGCCTGCCGCCGTTCCTTGCGGATGTTCTTGCGCTTGCGCGAACTGAGGTCGGCAAGGAAGGCCTCGAAATCGGCGTAGCCGCGGTTCAGCCAGTGATACTGCTGCGTCACGCGGTGCATGAGGCCCATTTCGGCGCCGGCCAGCGCCTCGGCCTCGGTGCAGAAGGTGGCGTGTACGGAACTCAGCCCGTTGTCCGCCGCGATCTGCACCGCGCCCTGCACCAGCGCCGACATGCCCGCCACCTCGTAGCCCGGCCGCGTCAGGAAGCGCCGCCCGGTGGCGGGGGTGAAGGGCACCGCGATCTGTAGCTTGGGATAGTAGTCGCCGCCCGCGCGCTCGTAGGCGTGGGCCCAGTTGTGGTCGAAGATGTATTCGCCCTGGCTGTGGTTCTTGGCGTAAAGCGGCGCCACGCCGATCACCGTCTCGCCGTCACGGGCGACAAGGTGATGCGGCTCCCAGCCCGTGGTGCGCCCGGTCGATCCCGACTCTTCCAGCGCCTTGAGAAAGCGATGGGTGGTGAAGGGATCGTTGGGTGGCCCGCCGTCCGCGGCCTCGGGGCAGGCACAGGCGTCCCATTCCTGTTCCGAGATCTGGCTCAGGCTCGACAGGGTGGAGACGGTGACGGTGGGGGTGGCGCTCTGGTCGGTCATGGGCATCCTCGCGGAACAGGATCTGGCCCCGCGAGGGCAGGGGTCAAGCCGGGTAGCCCTCGAAGGTCACGTTATCGGCGACGCGCCGGGCCTCTGCCTCGACTTCGGGCGACCGGACGGTCCAGCAGAGGATCGCCAGCCCCGCCGCCTTGAGCTCGGCCACGCGCGGATTGTCGAGATCGTCCACCTGGTGGCTGATGAAGCCCGCCGCAAGCGGTTCCGCCTCGGCCAGCGATGCCAGTTCCGTGAGCCGCGCCGCCGGGACCTTCGGGAAATCCTCGGCCCGGTAGGGGCAGGTGGTCAGCCCGCGCGGCACCTGCGGCGCACGGCGGGCCATCTCGGCCACGGAATGCGGGTTGAAGGACATGACCGCCACGGGGCCGTTGTAGCTCTCTAGCGCCGCGGCGGTGGCGGCCTCGAGCGGGCCCACGTCCGGCCCGAAGGCGCCGTCCTGATCCTTCACCTCGATCAGCAGCGGCACCTGCCCCGCGACGAGGTCGAGCACCTCCGAAAGCGTCGGGATGCCCTCGCCGTTGCCGGTGAGGGTGATCTGTGACAGCTCCTCGGCATTGCGTTCACGGACCAGGCCGCTGGCGCCGGTCAGGCGGTCGAGCTCATAGTCGTGAAAGACCATGGCCTGCCCGTCGGCGCTGAGCTGGACGTCGATCTCGATCCCGTAGCCGGCCTCGATCGCCGCGCGGATGGCGGCCCGGGAATTTTCGGGCCGGCCCTCCGCGTGGTAGGCGCGGTGCGCGATCGGACGGGTCACGAAGGCGCGGGGCAGGGGGGTCATGCGTCGATCTCGAAGATGCCCTCGATCTCGACCGCGACGCCCATGGGCAGCGAGCCTGCCGACACGGCCGAACGCGCGTGCCGCCCGGCATCGCCGCAGACCTCGGCCAGCAGGTCCGAGGCGCCGTTCACGACCTTGGGCTGATCGGTGAAATCGGGGGTGGAGTTGACGAAGCCCGTCAGCTTCACCACGCGCTTGAGCTTGCCCAGATCGCCGCCGCAGGCCGCCTTGACCTGCGCCAGCAGACCCAGCGCGCAGCGGCGCGCGGCGGCAGCCCCGGCTTCCACGACCAGCTCGGCGCCCAGCTTGCCGGTGATGAGGCCGTTCTCGTCGGCGCTGATCTGGCCCGAGACGTAGAGCGTCTGGCCGACCTGCACGAAGGGCACGTAATTGGCCGCCGGCGCGGGCGCGTCGGGCAGGGTGATGTCCAGCTCGGACAGGCGGGTTTCGATGGCATTGGTCATGGCGCACTCCGTTGCGGATTCGCGCGCACGCTAGCCCCGCGCGCCGCCGGGGGAAAGGCCCGTCCCCGGCGGCGGCACACCTGCATCAGCTTTCGCGGAAAGCCTTGGCGAAGTAGTCGGTGAAGGGCTTCACCAGATAGGCCAGCGGTGTGCGGTCCTCGGTCCGGATGAAGGCTTCGACCGGCATCCCGGGGATCAGCGTCGATCCCTCGGGCAGGCGGTCGATCTCGCCCTCTTTCAGCACGATCTCGGCCCGGTAGTAGCGGATGCGTGAGCCTTCGTCCTCAAAGGCGTCTGCCGAGATCTGCGTGACCTCGCCGAACAGCTCGGGCGTCATGCGCTGGTCGAGCGAGGAGAACCGCAGGCTCACCTCCTGATTGACGAAGAGCTTGTCGATGTGGATCGGCTCCACCTGCGCGGCGATCACGAGCGGACGGTCCTGGGGCACGAGGTAAAGCACGGGATCCGCCGCCCGGATGACCGAGCGCGGGGTGAAGACCGTCATGCCGTAGACCACGCCCGAGACCGGCGCCGTGATGTCGAGCCGGTTCAGCCGTTCCTTGATCGCGCGGCGTTCCTCGGCCAGCTCGCGTTCGCGCAGCTGCAGGTCGCGCAGAGTGGTGATCGCCTCTTCGCGCCGCGCGGTGTCGAGCTTGAGGATCTCGATCTCGATCTCGGTGCTCTGGCCCAGCGACTGGGCGCGCTGGGCAGTCAGTTCGCCCATAGTGCCCGCCATCCGCGCGCGTTCGCGCTGAAGCGCGAGCACGCGGCTCGCCTGCGCCAGCCCGCGGTCGAGAAGCGATTGCTGGTCGGTCAGTTCCTTTTCGATCAGGGCCAGCTGTTCGCCAAGCGCCTCGCGCTGGGAATCGATGCCGTTGACCTGCTCGTCGATCTGTTCGCTGCGCTTGCCGAGCTGTTCGATCTCGCGGCTGACGCTCGCGCGGCGCGCCTGGAACAGGTTGCGCTGCCCCTCGACCAGTTCCTTGACCTCTTCGTTGGTCTCGGCCTCGGCCAGCAGGTCGTCGGGAAAGACGATCTCGTCCTCGCCGTCGCGTTCGGCCTGGAGGCGCGCGCGGCGGGCCATCAGCTCGAAAAGCTGGCCCTCTGTGATCGCCAGTTCGGAGCGCAGCAGCGTCGGGTCGAGGCGGATCAGCACGTCGCCGGCTTCGACCTCGTCGCCTTCCTCCACCAGAATCTCGGACACGACCCCGCCATCGGGGTGCTGCACCACCTGCCGGTTCTGATCGACCTCGATCGAGCCGCCGGCGACGATGGCGCCCGCGATATTCGTCGTCGCGGCCCATGTGCCGAACCCGCCGACAAGCGCGACGAGGGCCAGGATGCCCACGATCATCGGCGTGCGCAGGCTGTAGCTGTTGTCTTGCGGGGCACTCATCGGACACCTCCTGCGGTGGTGCTGCGGGCGATCTGCTGGTGGTTCTGGACGACGGACTTGAGCACCTCGTCCCGCGGGCCAAAGGCCGTCCGGCTGCCGCCTTCAAGCATCAGCAGCACGTCGCACTCGCGGATGGCAGCGGGCCGGTGGGCCATGATCAGCACCGACTTGCCCTGTTCCTTGAAGCTGCGGATGGCGCGGTTCACGGCCTCGGACCCCTCGTTGTCGAGGTTGGAGTTCGGCTCGTCCAGCACCAGCACCACCGGATCGCCGTAGAGCGCGCGCGCCAGCCCGATGCGCTGCACCTGACCACCCGACAGGCGCCCGCCGGCGGCAGAGACGCGCGTGTCGTAGCCATGCGGAAGCTTCAGGATCATCTCGTGCGCATCGGCCTTCTTGGCGGCCTCGACCACGGCGGCATCGTCGGGTTCGGGGGCAAGCCGGGCGATGTTCTCGGCGATCGTGCCGTCGAACAGCGTCACCCGCTGCGGCAGGTAGCCCAGGTGCGTGCCCAGCACATCGGGCCCGTACTGGTCGAGCGAGGCCCCGTCGAGCCGGATCTTGCCGCCCGCCGGGCGCCAGATCCCTGTCAGGGCGCGGGCCAGCGTCGACTTGCCTGAGCCCGAGGGCCCGATCACGCCGAGCGCCTGTCCCGGCTCGAGCGTGAAGGAGACCAGCCGCAGCGCGGCCTGGCTTTCGCCCGGGGGAATGACGGTGAGCTGCTGTGCGTCGATCTTCGCGCGGGGTTTCGGCAGGGCGGTGCGCTCGGGTTCGGGCGGCATCTCGGTGAGCAGCTGTTCAAGGTTGCTCCAGCCCTTGCGCGCCCGCTGGACCAGCGCCCACTGGCCGATGGCCAGCTCGATGGGCGCCAGCGCGCGGCCCATCAGGATCGACCCGGCGATCATCGCGCCCGCCGTCAGCTCGCCCTGCAGCACCAGGTAGGCGCCGAGGCCGAGCATCGCCGACTGCAGAAACAGCCGGAAGCTGCGCGTCAGCGTCGTGAAACCGCCGGTGAGGTCCGAGGTGCCGATCTGGCCCCGCAGCGCCTCCGACCGGGCCTTGTACCAGCGCCGGAAGGCGTCACGGCGCATGCCGAGCGCCTGAACCATCTCGGCCTCGCTGCGGATCTGCTCGGAGGTCTTCTCGGCTGCCATCACCGCCTGGTTCGATTTCAGCGTGGGATTGCGCGTCACCAGCTGGTTGATGATCGTGACGACGATCAGGAAGCTGCCCCCCGCGATGGCGAGGTATCCGAGCCAGGGATGGAAGATCGCGATCCCCACGAGGAAGAAGGGGGTCCAGGGAATGTCGAAGATCGCCATCAGAACGGGCGAGGACATCAGCCGCTGGACCGATTCGAGATCGCGCAGCCCGCTTTGCGACAGCTCGTCCGGCTGCACGGTCGAGCGGCGGACCACCGCGTCGAAAACGCGCATGTCGAGCGCCGACTGAAAGCGCGCGGCGACCCGCCCCATGACCCGGCCCCGCACGTAGTCGAGGATGCCCATCATCCCGTAGAGAAAGACCACCAGCACCGAAAGTGCCACCAGCGTCGCCTCCGACCGCGAACCAAGCACCCGGTCGTAGACCTGCAGCATGTAAAGCGGCCCGGTGAGCATCAGGAGGTTGACGAAGAAGCTGAATATCCCGACGAACCAGAAGTACGGACGGTTGGGGCGCCGTGCGGCGCGGAGTTCCTCGCGTCCCCGTTGAAAAGCGTCGGGACCTGCGCTGGAGGGCGGTTTCATGGCTTTCCTACTCGGGATCTTGAAAGGCGGATGATCGGTTGCTCTGGTAGGTGAGGTCGGGGATGTGCCACAATAGGTTCAATCGGAGCGCGGATTTCTGGAATTTACCCGTGAAATTTGAATGCATCTTTACGGAACCCCCCTCCGTTACCCAAGCTTTTTCGACGAAAGGAATGCCGCGAATGAAGGCTTTTCGACGCGCGATCCTTGCGACCCCCGCATTTGCGCTGCTTACCGCCTGCTCGGTGCCGGGCCCGGGCGAGGCCCCCGACGGCATCCACGATCCCTACGAGGCACGCAACCGCAAGGTGCACGAGTTCAACCGCTCGGTGGATCGCACCTTCTTTGGCGAGGACACCGGCACGTCTGAGGACGAGCCCAACCAGGTGGTCGAGGATTTCCGCCCCGTCGTCGCCAATGTCGCCGATACGCTTTCACTGCCGGGCACGGTGGTGAACCAGGTGCTGCAGGGGCGTCTCATCGATGCCTCGCGCAACACCCTGCGCTTCGGCGTGAACGCGACCCTCGGCTTCGGCGGCATGTTCGACGTGGCCGACGACCTGATGAACATCCCCGAGGATGACAGCGACTTCGGCGAGACGCTGGCCGTCTGGGGCGCGCCCGAAGGCGCCTTCCAGATGCTGCCGATCCTCGGGCCTTCGACCCAGCGGGACACCGTCGGCATGGCCGTGGATGTCTTCCTCGATCCCTTCGTCTGGGTGCTGGAACCGGGCGAGGCGCTGGCGACCAAGGGCGCGCGTCTGGGGGCCGATGTCATGGAGCGCGCGCAGTATTCCGACAGCGTGAATTCGGTACTTTACGAAAGTGCGGACTCCTACGCGCAGCTTCGGCTCATATATCTTCAGAACCGGCGGTTCGAACTGGGCGAGCCCGCTCCCGAAGCGGAGGGCCTGCCCGAGGATCCGCTCGCACTCGATACGGAGGGCTTCTGATGCCTGTTACCTTCACCCGCCGCGCCATCTGCGGCGGCCTTGCGGCCTCCGCCGCCCTGCTGCCGGCAGGCGCGGCCTTTGCCCTGACCGAGCCCGAGGCGCGTAACCTGATCGACCGGCTCGTGGGGGAGGTCAACGCGGTCATCTCCTCGGGCCGCTCCGAGGAGGCGATGCTGCGCGACTTCGAGCGGATCTTCCGCCAGTACGCCGACACCTCCTACGTGGCGGCCTACGCCATGGGCGTCGACGGCCGCCGGGCCACCGCCGCACAGAAACGCGCCTTCTCGGACGCCTTCATCACCTATGTGTCGCGCAAGTACGGGCGTCGCTTCCGCGAGTTCATCGGCGGGCGGATCAACGTCACGGGCGTGAAGCCGGTCAACAACTACTACGAGGTCTACTGCACCGCCGATCTGCGCGGCCAGTCGCCCTTCCGGATCACCTTCAACGTCTCGGACCGCTCCGGGCGCGACCAGTTCTTCAACCTCTACATCGAGGGCGTGAACATGCTGCTGACCGAACGGACCGAGGTCGGCGCGCTGCTCGATGCCAACGGCGGCAACATCGACGCCATGATCGCGGCCCTGCGCTCGGCCTCCTGAGCGCAAATCGCCACGCTGAACGGCAAAGGCGCCGGACCCTCGACAGGGCCCGGCGCCTTTTTTCGTTAAGGTCTGCCTGGCTTCAACCGCCACCGAGAAGATCGCGGATGATCTGCTGCACCAGGTTGTCGCCGCCGTTCTGGCGGGGCTGCTGCTGCGAGGTCCGGGGCGCCGGCTCGGGGGCCGGTTCGGGCTGGGGCGGGGCGATCGCGGGCAGGGGACGCGCGTCCATGCCCTCATGCACGCGCAGCATCGTCTCGTGCCAGATCTCGGCTGGCAGCCCGCTGCCCGTCACGCCGGTCAGCGGCGTGTTGTCGTCGTAGCCCATCCAGACGCCGGCCACGTAATCGGCGGTGAAGCCCATGAACCACGCATCGCGCGCCGACTGGCTGGTGCCGGTCTTGCCCGCCACCTGGCGTCCGGGCAGCGAGGCACGGGTGCCGGTGCCTTCCTCGACGACCTTCTGCATCATCCAGACAAGCTGTCCGGCGGCGTCCTCGCGGATCACCCGCTCGCCGATGCCGCCGCTCGTGCCCATAAGGGGCTGATCCTGGCCCTGAAGGCTCAGATCCCGCACGCCATAGGGCGCGACCGAGGAGCCGCCGTTCAGGATGCCGGCATAGGCGCCGGTCATCTCGAGCAGCGAGGCCTCCGAGGCGCCGAGCGCCAGCGCCGGCCCGTCGGCAAGATCGCTGCGGATGCCGAAGTCCGAGGCCACGCGGTGCACGTTGTCACGCCCGACCGCCTCGGAGAGCTTGACCGCCGGGATGTTCAGGCTGCGCTCCAGCGCCGTGGTCAGCGTGACTCGGCCGTAGTGCTGGCGACTGTAGTTCTCGGGACACCACTGACCCGAGCCGGCGATGTTCATGCAGAAGGGCTCGTCCACGATGGTGTCGTTGGGCGAATATCCCAGCTCCAGCGCGGTGGCGTAGACGAAGGGCTTGAAGGCCGATCCGGTCTGCCGCACCGCCTGCGTCGCGCGGTTGAACACGCCCGAGGCATTGGTGCGCCGTCCGCCCACCATGCCGCGCACCGCGCCGTCCGCCGACATGACGACCACCGCGACCTGCGCATCCGACCCCTCACGGACCTTCTCCTCGAAGATCTTGTTCACCGCGTCCTCGATCGCCGCCTGGATCCGCTGGTCCATCGTCGTGCGCACGACCACGTCCTCGGTCGTGTCGCGGGTGAAGAAGTCGGGACCCGTCTGCATGACCCAGTCCGCGAAGTACCCGCCGCTCTGGCTTTCGGCTTCCTGCGAAAGCGTGGCCGGCGTCTTCTGCCAGTGCGCGGCCTCGGCATCGGTCAGGTAGCCCTGATCCGCCATCAGACGCAGCACGGTCGAGGCCCGCTCCTGCGAGCGTTCGAGGTCGTTGGTGGGCGCGAGCGTCGTCGGCGCGGTCAGCAGACCCGCGAGCATCGCCGCCTCGGCGGGGTTCAGTGCGGCGGCCGGCTTGCTGAAATAGCGGCTCGCCGCGGCCTCGGCCCCGTAGGCCCCGCCGCCCATGTAGGCGCGGTTGAGGTAGATCGTCAGGATCTCGTTCTTGTCGTACTTCAGCTCCATCGCCATGGCGTAGATCGCCTCGCGCGCCTTGCGGCCAAGCGAGGATCGTCGGCACTCGGCCACGTAGTCGGCCTCGGTCTCCCATTCCTGGGGGTCGAATTGCGTACCGATGCAGAGCAGCTTGGCGGTCTGCTGCGAGATGGTCGAGCCGCCGTGGCCCGACAGCGGCCCGCGACCTTCGCGCAGGTTGATCCGGATCGCGCTGGCGATGCCGCGCGGGTCGAGCCCGAAGTGGCTGTAGAACCGCCGGTCCTCGGTCGCGACCACCGCGTTGCGCAGGTGGGGCGAGACCTCCTCGGCGGTCACGGCGCCGCCGAACTGGTCGCCGCGCCAGGCAAAGACCTCGTCGTTCCTGTCGAGCATGGTGACCGACCCGCGGGCGCGGCCGTCCACCATCTCGCTGGCGGGCGGCAGGGTAGAGGCCACGTAGGCGACCGAGCCCCCGAGGATCAGTGCAAGCACGACCGTGGCCGAAAGCACCAGCCGCCAGGTCAGCCGGAAGAACCACGCGAAGATGCCGATGAAGAAGGCCGCGATGGGGTTGCGCTTGGGACGCGCCTTCCGCGCGGGCGCCTTGCGGCGACCCGTGGGCGGCTTGCGGCCCTTGGGGGGCGTCGTCTTCTTCTTTTTCGTCGGGTAGCGCCGGTCGGCCACCAGGCGGCCGTTGCCGCGGGGGGGTCTGCTCATCTGTACTGCCTGTCCTGCCCGGATCTTTGCTTTGGCACAGTATAGTCACTCCGGTTCCGGATGTTGACCAAGCGCGCTTCACTTCCCTGTTTTTATTGTGATGATATTTTGTGCAGATGTGGTGTTGCGATTAAATTATGTGCATTCGCCACTTCAATGATCGGCGGAGTGCGGCGCACACCCTTCAAATCGCATCCCCTCTGCCCCTTCCTGCTCAGGCAGACCGCGGGGGTGAGGCCCGCCAACCGAAAGGGACCAAGGTGAAACTGATCATTGCGACGATCAAGCCGTTCAAGCTCGAGGAGGTCCGCGAGGCGCTGACCGGAATCGGCGTGCGCGGCATGATGGTGACGGAAATCAAGGGCTTCGGCTCGCAGTCGGGCCACACGGAAATCTATCGCGGTGCCGAATACGCGGTGAACTTCGTACCCAAGATCAAGCTGGAAATCGTGGTTTCGGCCGGCATGGCCGAACAGGTGGTCGAGACGATCAAGACCACGGCACAGACCGGCAAGATCGGCGACGGCAAGATTTTCGTCCTCGACGTGCAGCAGGCCGTGCGGGTGCGCACCGGCGAAACCGACGCGGACGCGCTCTGAGCGCATTGGGAACAAAGGGACACGGAACAATGAAAGCACTCAAGACGATTGCCCCTGCTCTGGCGCTCCTCGCGCTGCCGAGCCTGGGCATGGCGCAGGAGGCGGATGCCGCCGCCGCGCCGGACATCAACCCGTACATCTTCACCACGCTGCTGTTCCTGATCGGCGGCTTCCTGGTGTTCTGGATGGCCGCGGGCTTTGCCATGCTCGAGGCGGGCCTCGTGCGCGCCAAGAACGTGACCATGCAGCTCACCAAGAACATCGCGCTCTTCTCGATCGCGGCGCTCATGTACTGGCTCGTGGGCTTCAACCTGATGTATCCGGGCGATGCCTGGCTTGTGAATGGCTGGCTCGGCCCCTTCTTTGCCATCACCTCGCTTGAGCCCGTCGGCCTCGCCGCGGCGGATGCCTCGCTCGACTACGCGTCGGTCGGCTCGGACTTCTTCTTCCAGCTGATGTTCTGCGCCACCACCGCGTCCATCGTCTCGGGCACGCTGGCCGAGCGCATCAAGCTCTGGCCCTTCCTGATCTTCGTCGTTGTCCTGACCGGCTTCATCTACCCGATCGAGGCGTCCTGGCAGTGGGGCGGCGGCTTCCTCTCCGAGATGGGCTTCTCCGACTTCGCCGGCTCGACGCTCGTGCACGCGGCAGGCGGCTTTGCGGCCCTCGCAGGCGCCCTGGTCCTCGGCCCCCGGATCGGCAAGTACTCCGCCGACGGCAAGATCATCCCGATCCCGGGCTCCAACCTCGCGCTGGCCACCCTCGGCACGTTCATCCTGTGGCTGGGCTGGTTCGGCTTCAACGGCGGCTCGCAGCTGGCCATGGGCACCGTGGGTGACGTGACCGACGTGTCGCGGATCTTCGCCAACACCAACATGGCCGCAGCCGCGGGTTCCGTCGCAGCCCTGCTCCTCACGCAGGTGATGTACAAGAAGCCCGACCTCACCATGGTGCTGAACGGCGCGCTTGCCGGTCTCGTCTCGATCACTGCGGAACCGCTCGCACCGACGCTCTTCGGCGCGCTGTGGATCGGTGCCATCGGCGGCATCATCGTGGTCTTCGCCGTGCCGATGCTCGACCGCATGAAGATCGACGACGTGGTCGGCGCCATCCCGGTCCACCTGCTTGCGGGTGTCTGGGGCACGATCGCCGTTCCGTTCTACAACGACGGCACCAACTTCGTGACGCAGATCATCGGCATCGTCTCCATCGGCGCCTTCGTCTTCATCGTCAGCCTGATCGTCTGGTTCATCCTCAAGGCCATCATGGGCATCCGTGTGAGCGAAGAGGAAGAGATCAACGGGCTCGACATGGCCGAGCTGGGCATGGAGGCCTACCCCGAATTCTCCAAAGGCTGATTTCCTCCTTCCTGTCAGCCACGACCATCGGAGAAAACCTGGCCCGGGCGGTAGCGCCCGGGCATTTTTTTGCCAGTATCAGAGCCTGATCTGCCCAATCGTCTTGGATATTCCAAGTTTCCGGAATAGTCGTAGGACGTCTGCTGCGAACACCACAGACCGCTGGTCCGGGAAGCCGGCTGCCCCCAGAAAACCCGACTTCCCGGACCAGCCTTCCCCATTTTGATCCTTCCAGGCAGTGCCCCGACGGCGCGCCTTTCCCGGCCTCGGCGCCGGGTTTCAGGAACAATTCTACCTCGGCGGTCATTTGCTCACGAGGAGACACGCGGGCGTGAGGTCCGTTTACGTTGGCGTGATCCCCTGAATTCCAATTCTAGTGAGGCCGTCTCATGACCACATATGAAGACACCCACGGCGCAGACCGCACCCGCGGCGGCCCCGGCTGGGCCGTGCGTCTGCTCGCCTGGGTCTGCATCCTTTTCGGGCTCGTCATCTGCGCCGGCGGCATCTGGCTGCTGCTGCTGGGTGGCAGCTGGTACTACGCGCTGGCCGGGGCAGGGCTGATCGCCACCGGCATCCTTCTCAACCACGGCTCGATGAAGGCTGTCGCGGTCTACCTCGTGGTCTGGGTCCTCACGGTCCTCTGGGCCTTCTGGGAAGTCGGCATGGACGGATGGGCCCTGGTGCCGCGTCTCGTCGCGCCGACCGTCATCCTCGTCCTCGTGCTGCCCTGCATCCCGGCGCTCCGCCGGACGCGCAGCCGCCTGTGACCCGCCGAATTAAGGAGACACCGCCCGTGTTTGAGACCCCCAGAAAGACCACCGCCCGGCGCTGGATCATGGCGGCCACCGCCTCTGCGGCGCTTCTTGCCGGTCCGATGACCGCGCTGCCCGCCTACGCCCAGGACGACGGCGCGGGTGAAACGGCGCCCCAGGCCGGGGAAGACGCGGCCCCCGAGGTGCCCGAAACCGGCGGCGATACCGCCGCGACCGAGACGCCCGACGACACAGACGCCGCCGATCCCGCCGAGGACGGCGATGCCACCTCGGACGAGGGCGCCGAAGACAGTGCCACCCCGGATGAAGGCGTCGCTCCCGCCGACACCGATGAAGAGACCGCCCCCGACGCCGGCGCCCCCCGGACCGAGGCAACCGACGACGCCGAAGGCGACGCTGAGACCTCCGGTGAGGAGGGCGAGCCCGAGGAGGAGTCCGCCATCGAGGAAAGCACCAGCGCCCCCTTCGAGGCCGGCGCGACCTACGAGGTCGGCAGCGACTGGCCCTACTGGGGCGGCGGCCCGAGCGCCCAGCGCTTCAGCCCGCTCGACCAGATCACCCCGGAAAACGTGGGCAACCTTGAGCGCGCCTTCGTCTACCGCACTGGCGACATGCCCGAGGGCTCGGCCGAGGGGAAATACTCCCCCGAGATGACCCCGGTGAAGCACGGCAATGACCTGCTCATGTGCTCGGCCATGAACATCCTGATCTCCATCGATGCCGCCACCGGCGAGGAGAACTGGCGCTTCGACCCCGAGGTCCCGAACGAGGCGATCCCCTACGGCGCAAGCTGCCGGGGCGTGTCGCTCTGGACCGACCCCGACAAGGCCGAGGGTGACGCCTGCGCCACCAAGGTCATCGAGGGCACCATCGACGCCCGCCTGATTGCCGTCGACGCCGCCACCGGCGAGCCCTGCGAGGAATTCGGCGAGGGTGGCATGGTCGACATGTGGGAAGGCATCGGCGAACGCGTGCCCGGATGGTACGCCGTCACCGCCCAGCCTGCCGTGGTCCGCGGCGTCGTCGTGACCGGCGCGCAGGTCAAGGACGGCCAGGCCGAGGACGCGCCCTCGGGCGTGGTGCGCGGCTACGATGCCCGCACCGGCGAGCTCGTCTGGGCCTGGGATCTCGCCGCACCTGAGGAAATGCGCGACGGCCCGCCCGAGGGCGAGGTCTACACCCGCGGCACGCCCAACATGTGGACGGCAGCCACCGCGGACGAGGAACTGGGCTACGTCTACCTGCCGCTCGGCAACTCGGCGGTGGACTACTACGGCTCGAACCGCTCCGAGGTGGAAAACGAATACGCCACCTCGCTGGTCGCGCTCGACGCCACCACCGGCGAGGAGGTCTGGAAGTTCCAGACCGTGCGCAACGACGTCTGGGACTACGACCTCGGCAGCCAGGCGACCCTGCTCGACTACCAGGGCACCCCGGCGATCCTGCTGCCCTCCAAGCAGGGCGACATCTACATCCTCGACCGCGAGACGGGGGAACCCCTGACCCCGGTCGGCGAGATCACCGACCTGCCGCAGGGCGATATCGAGCCCGACTTCGTGGCCGACAGCCAGCCGGTCTCGGAATGGCACACGCTGCGCAAGGACCCGCTTACCGAGCGTGACATGTGGGGCTTCACCCCCATCGACCAGCTCTGGTGCCGGATTCAGTTCCGCCGCGCCGAATACGAGGGCTACCTCACGCCGCCCTCGACCGATCCCTACATCCAGTATCCCGGCTACAACGGCGGGTCGGACTGGGGCTCGGTGGCCATCGACCGCGACCGCGGGCTGATCATCGCCAACTACAACGACGTGCCCAACTACAACTACCTCGTCCCGCGCGAGGTGGCCGACGAGAAGGGATGGAAGTCCATCGCCGAACGTCAGGACGCCGATGGGGGCAGCGGCGGCGGCGGTGCCGAAGGCGCCGGCGACCCGCAAGTGGGCGCGCCCTACGCAATCCAGGTCAACGCCGGCTGGCGCTCGGGCCTGACAGGCATGCCCTGCACCAATCCGCCCTACGGCGGCATCCGGGCCATCGACATCGAGACCGGCGAGACCGTCTGGGATCAGCCCATCGGCACCGCGCGCCGCAACGGGCCCTTCGGCATCCCCTCGATGCTGCCGATCAAGATCGGCACGCCCAACAACGGCGGCTCGGTTGTGACGGCGGGGGGCCTCACCTTCATCGGGGCGGCGACGGACAACCTCTTCCGCGCCATCGAGACCGAGACGGGCGAGGTGCTCTGGTCCGACGTGCTGCCCGCAGGCGGCCAGGCGAACCCGATCGCCTACGAGGTCGACGGCGAGCAATACGTGCTGATCTCGGCCGGCGGGCACCACTTCATGGAAACGCCCATCGGCGACTACATCATCGCCTACAAGCTGCCCTCCGAATAAGCGGACCGGCAGCGGGAGACCGAGGGCCGCGGCAGGCAAATGCCGCGGCCTTTTTTGCCCCTCACCCAGATTTCCTGCCCCTCACCCCGGCCCTCTCCCCCGAGGGGAGAGGGGGCGACATCGGCCAGGGACAGTGCAACACGGACAGCCCGACCAGACATCCGACACCGGGCAACCCTCGCCCCTCGGGGGAGAGGGCAGGGTGAGGGGCCTTGCCACCTGCACGCGCCTCGAAGTCCAGAAACACACCCGCTACAAGCCGCTCCCCCAGTCAGAGGGCGCGGAGGGGACAATCGTCAGCCGCCCCGCAACCGTTCCAGCCGCTGGCGCGCCACGCCCTCGTCATGCGCGGCACGCCGATCCGCCGAAAGCGCCGCCTCGACGTAGCTCAGGTGCGCCTCCACCGCCGCCCGTGCCGCCGCGCCGTCGCGGGCCTGCAGGGCCGTGTTGATGGCGCGGTGCTGCTCCAGCAGGGCCTCGCGCGTGGTGCGCTGGCGGAACATGATCTGGCGGTTGTAGAAGACGCCTTCGCGCAGAAGCTGGTACATCGACCGCATCATGTGCAGCATGATGACGTTGTGGCTGGCCTCGATGATCGCCAGATGGAAATCCGCATCCAGACGCGATTCCTCGGCCGGGTTGCGCTTGCCGTGCGCCGCTTCCATCCGCGCGTAGAGCGTGTCGATCACGGCAAGGTCGCTTTCGGTGCCCTTCTCTGCGGCGCGCTCGGCGGCAAGCCCCTCCATGTCGCGGCGGAATGAGAGGTAGTCGAAGACCGCCTCATCGTGCCGCGCGAAAAGCTGCCGCAGCGACTCGGAAAAGGCGGATCCCAGGACGTCGGCGACGTAGACCCCGGCGCCTGCCCGCGTGGTCAGCAGCCCGGTCTGTTGCAGCTCGGCAATGGCCTCGCGGAGCGAGGGGCGGGACACGCCCAGACGCTCTGACAGCTCGCGCTCCGAAGGCAGGCGTTCGCCCGGACGAAGGATGCCGCGCAGGATCAGCTGCTCGATCTGGCGCACCACAGCGGCAGAGAGCTTTTCGGACTGTACGGGCTGAAAGGGCATCGGGCGCGGTCCTCGGGCGAATTGGTCAGATGTTATGACCACGCCCGGCCCCGGGCAAGCGGATCACCAGCGGCGAAGCGCCGCCTCGTCGCTGTCCTTCGCCTCGACCCAGCCGGTGGCGCCCTGGCGGTGCTCTTTCTTCCAGAAGGGCGCACGGGACTTGAGGTAGTCCATCAGGAACTCCGCTGCCTCGAAGGCCGCGCGGCGATGCGGGGCGGCGGTGCCGACCATCATGATGCGCTCACCTGGGGCAAGGCGCCCGTAGCGGTGGATGATGAGCAGGTCGCCCAGCTCCCAGCGCGTCTGCGCCTCGGCGGCGATCTTGCGCAGGGCCTTCTCGGTCATGCCGGGGTAATGCTCGATCTCCATCGCCTCGAGATCGCCCGAGGCAAGGTCCCGCACCACGCCGGTAAATGTGACGACCGCACCCATGTCGTGCCGCCCGTCGGCAAAGGCCGCGGCCTCGGCGCCGAAATCGAAGGGCTCTTCCTGGACGGCGATGCGCATGGGTTCAGCCCCCCGTCATCGGCGGAAAGAAGGCCACCTCGCGCACGCCCGACAGCGGCGCATCGAAATCCGACAGCTCCTGGTCCAGCGCCACGCGCACGGCAGAAAGATCGGCGAAGGCCGCCGCGTAGCGCTCCTCGCGGCCGCGCAGTTCCTCGACCAGATCGGCCACGGTGGCGGCGGAGGTCTCGACCTTTTCCTTCGGCAGGCCGATCCGCTCGCGGACCCAGGCGAAATAGAGCACGTCCATCAGCGATCCTCCTTTAGGTAGGGCAGGGCCTTCCGGAAATAGTCGAAGCCGGTGATGAAGGTGAGCGCGGCGGCGAGCCAGAGCAGGATCAGCCCGGCCCAGCCCGCGACGATCATCGCGCCGGCACCGGTGCCTTCGGGAAAGTCGCCGGCCAGCACGCCGTAGACGATGTCGGGATCCTCGCCCACCACGCCCGAGGCAAAGTAGTGCTCGAAGACCCCCTGGCTGAACAGCACGGCGATGGCGATCATCTGCACCGTGGTCTTCCACTTGGCGAGCTTGGTGACCTTAAGCGTGCCGCCGGTGTCACCGAGGTATTCGCGCAGCCCCGAGACAAAGACCTCGCGGAAGAGGATTACGGTGGCGGGCAGCACCAGCCAGGGCGACATCGAGGAATAGCCCACGATCACCATCAGCGCGATCACCACCATGGCCTTGTCGGCAATGGGATCGAGCATGGTGCCGATCTTTGTCTCCTGTCCCCAGGCGCGGGCCAGGCGACCGTCGATCCAATCGGTCAGGCCCGCCGACAGGAACAGCAGCAGGGCCGCCCAGTCGGCGATGGGCCGGTTGAAGTAGAGAAACATCACCGCGACTCCGGGCGCCGCGATCAGGCGCAGCACGGTGAGGATATTTGGCAGGTTCCATCTCATCGCGCTTCTCCTAGCGGGATTTGGGGTGGCAGGGAAGCGATCATGCCCAACCAACGCACGGGGGCGCCCGGGTGTTGCGTCATGTCTCGGCACGCCGGGCAAGCCGGTCCAGAAATGCTGCACGCGCGGCGGGCAGGGGGCGGCCGGCGAGCGGGCTCAGGTGGGTGTCGAGGAAGAAGCCGGTGACCTCCAGCCCCGCATGGACCTCGCGGTCGCTGGCCTCGCCCTCGCCGCGCAGGACCGGCGGCAGCGGCAGCAGCCGGTGCGCCCAGTCGCCCGCGCCCGCCCGGGTCACCGCCCGCCCCGATCGGGGCGAGACATAGGCCAGATCCTCGGTCTCGCCGGTCACCGCGCAGGAGGTCAGGTCCAGCGCGAAGCCCAGTTCATCCAGCAGCTCCAGCTCCCAGCGCATGTAGGCCAGCGGCCAGAGGTCCGGCCGGTGCAGCAGGTCGAGCAGGTTGCGGCTGCTCTCGTAAAGCCGTGGGTGGGCGACGCGCTCGGGCAGGGCGAAGGCAAGCATCGCACAGGTGGCGTTCAGCCCGGCCAGCGCCACCCGGTCCGACATGGCCGTGGCCGCCCGGCTGCGCAGCGGCTCGACCCGATACTGGCCAAGGTGATCCTCCAGCCGCGCATGCCATTCCAGCTGCAGCTGGGTGCCCGGCTGCAGGTGCGGCTGCATCCGCCGCGAGGCGCCGCCGCGCAGCACGCCGGCATGGCGGCCACGCTCGGGGGTGAAGACCTCGAGGATGACCGAACTTTCGCCGTGCTTGCGGGTGGTCAGAAGGATGCCGGTGTCACGCCAGTCCATGGCGCGACACTCGTGCCGATGCGGGGCACTGGCAAGCGCTTTCCGCGGGCGCCGCGGCGTGGCGGTCAATTCCTGTCGGGCTGTACCGGCATGCCGAAGCCGACCTTCACCCGGTCCATCACCGCGCTGGTGCGGAACCGCCGGATGTTCTCTTCGGAATGGAAATGGCGGCGGGTGAAATCCTCGTAGTCGCCCATGTCGCGCGCGGTCAGGATCAGGATGAAATCCGCGTTGCCGGTCACGTAGTAGCACTGCATGACCTCGGGCGCCTCGGACATGCGCGCCTTGAACCGGTCGAGATCGGCCATCTGCTCGGCCTGCAGCGTGACCTCGACGATCAGCATCAGCCCGCGCCCGACGCGGGACGGGTCCACCACAGCCACCTCGGCCTCGATCACGCCCGAGGCGCGCAGCCGCGCCATGCGCTTGCGGCAGGCATCGGGCGACAGGCCGACCTGCTCCGACAGCGCCTCGGCGGTCTGGCGGGCATTGCGCTGCAGCGCTTCGAGGATGCGGGCATCGAAACTGTCCATGCGCGCAGACTGGCCGGAAACGCGCCCGACGGAAAGGGATCGCAGGCCGCTGGGCCGCTTTTCGGCCCCGTACGGGCGCGATCGTCGTGAAACCGGCCGGGACGCCTGCGGGAAATCCCGGAAGCGGCAGCCGCTCCGCGCTATGCTGGGATCCGAGACACAAGCACAGGAGCCCGCATGCCCGAGACCCTCGACAACCCGTTCCGCGGCAAAGGCCTGGCGCTCGACACCCCGATGCCGATCTCCGATCCGCGCGGTGTCTCGGACCTGCTCGACCGCTGCCCGGCCCATGCCATCACGCCGCTGCACGACCTGCCCGCCCTCGCCACGCGACTGGGCGTGGCGCGTATTTCGCTCAAGGACGAACGCGGGCGCATGGGGCTTGGCAGTTTCAAGGCCCTGGGCGCCGCCCATGCCATCGCACGCGAGGCTGCGGCGGCGGTGACGGGGGACGACTGGGCGCGGGCCCTGACCGGGCGCACCTACGTGACCGCCAGCGCCGGCAACCACGGGCTCTCCGTCGCGGCGGGGGCACGCATCTTCGGTGCTCAGGCGGTCATCTACCTCTCCGAAGCCGTTCCCGCCGCCTTTGTCGCCCGCCTCGAAGGCAAGGGCGCGCGCGTCGTCCGTGCCGGCGCCACCTACGAGGCCAGCATGCAGGCCGCCGAACGCGCCGCCTCGGACGAGGGCTGGACGCTGCTTTCCGACAGCTCCTGGCCCGGCTACACCGAACTGCCCCTGCGCGTCATGGAAGGCTACCTCCGCCTCTCGGCCGAGGCGACCGAGCAGATCGGCAGCCCGCCCACCCATATCCTGCTGCAGGCCGGGGTCGGGGGGCTCGCCGCCGCCGTCGCCGCCCACGCCCGCGCGGTCTGGGGCGATGCGCCCACCATCGTCGTGGTGGAGCCCGAGGCCGCGCCCGCCCTGCGCGACAGCATCCGTGAGGGGCGCCTTGTCACCGCCGAAGGTCCGGTTTCGGCCATGGGGCGGCTCGATTGCAAGACGCCCTCGATGATCGCGCTGGCGGGGCTCTCCCGCGATGCCGACCTCTTCGTGACCATCTCCGAGGAAGAAGCCTCCGCCGCCGTCGACATGCTGGCGGACGCGGGCCTCGCCACCACGCCATCGGGCGCGGCGGGACTGGCCGCGCTGACGGCGGGCCTCGACCTCGGCGCCGGCGCACGGGTGCTCGCCATTCTCAGCGAGGGCCCCGAGGATGGCTGACGCTCGCCAGGTCTTTCCGGAACGCGAATACCGCGACCGCCTCGGGCGGCTTCAGGCGGCCATGGCGACCGACGGGCTCGACGCGCTTCTGCTGACCACCCCGCCTGACATCTTCTACGTCACGGGCTTCCTCACCCGCTTCTGGGAAAGCCCCGCCCGGCCGTGGTTCGTCGTGGTGCCCGCCAGTGGCGACCCTGTTGCCGTCATTCCTTCCATTGGCGCCGACCTGATGCGCCGCACCTGGATCATCCGCATCCGGACATGGGAGGCCCCCGACCCGCGCGACGACGGCGTGGGGCTTCTGACCGATACGCTCTGTGCGCTGGTCCCCGAAAAGGGGTGCATCGGCCTGCCCATGGGCGCGGAAACCCACCTGCGCATGCCGCTTGGCGATTACGAGGCCCTGCGCCGCCGCATCGCGCCGCGCAGCCTCGTCGATGCCACGCAGGCCATCCACCGCACCCGAGAGATCAAGTCCGAGGCCGAGATCGATCGCATCCGCGCCACCTGCGCCATTGCCGGGCGGGCCTTCGACCGGGTGCCGGACATCGCGACGCCGGGCCGCCCGCTTGACGCGGTCTTCCGGGACTTCCAGGTCGCGCTGCTGGAGGAAGGCGCCGACTGGGTTGCCTATCTCGCCGGTGGCGCGGGGCCCGACGGCTACGGCGACGTGATCTCGCCCGCCGGGCCTCAGCCGCTGGCGCGCGGCGACGTTCTCATGCTCGACACCGGCGCCGTGCGCGACGGCCACTTTTTCGATTTCGACCGCAACTTTGTCATCGGCGGC